>NZ_CP060704.1:2521386-2834117 GCF_014353015.1 Chitinimonas koreensis | reverse complement strand
AGCCGCGCGATTTCGTATTCGACCCGAGCGGCTACCTGCTGCCGGCCGATTTCCTGGCCGCTCAGGACCGCTGCATCCAGTGGCCGCTCGAAGCGGCGCGCCAGGCCCTGCTCGACGCCGGCCTGCAGCCGGGCGAGGACCTCGGCCGCGTCGGCCTGGTGCTCGGCAGCTATGCCTGGGCCGCAGGCTCGGCCAGCGATGCGCTGACCCGGCCGCTGTACGACCAGGCGCTGGCGCAGGCCTTCGCCGAGGCCGCCGGCGACCCGGATCGCGATCCGCTGCGGCTCACCGTCGGCCGGCCGACGCCGAGCACCCATCCCGAATCGGCCCGCATCTCGGGCGGCATCACCACCACGGTGGCGCGCGCGCTCGGCCTCGGCGGGCCGCGCTACGCCATCGACGCGGCCTGCGCCACCTCGCTCTACGCCATCCACCTGGCCGCGCTGCACCTGGCGGCCGGCGAGGCCGACGCGATGCTGGTGGTGGCGGCCAACGCCTTCGACACGCTGTATGCGACCTTCGGCTTCGCCGCCACCCAGGCGCTGCCCGACGGCAGCCCCAACCGGCCGTTCGACGCGCGCTCGGACGGCGTGGCGCCGGCCGACGGCGCGGTGGCGCTGGTATTGCGGCGTTCCGGCAGCCGTGGCCATGAAAGACCGGGTCTATCCGGCCGCGAGGGGCCGGATCTATGCGGCCGGGAGGCCTACGGCGTGATCCGCGCGATCGGCCTGTCGAGCGACGGCCGCGGCCAGACGCTGACCGCGCCCAATCCAAGGGCCAGCAGCTGGCCTGCGAACGCGCCTATGCGCGGTCGGGCATCGATCCGGCCAGCGTGGCCTACGTCGAATGCCACGCCACCGGTACCAAGCTCGGCGACCGGGTCGAGCTGGAGACGGTCGGCCGGGTGTTCGGCCCGGGCCAGCCGGTCGGCTCGGTCAAGTCCAACGTCGGCCACCTGCTGACCGCCGCCGGCGTGGCCGGCCTGGTCAAGACGCTGTTCGCGCTGCGCGAGGGCATGATCCCGGCCACCGTCGGCATCGGGCAGTCGCTGGCGGCCGAGATCGCCGGCCAGCCGCGCATCCTGACCGAGCCGACGCCTTGGCCGGGCGCGCAGCGCCGCGCGGCGGTCAACGCCTTCGGCTTCGGCGGCGTCAACGCCCACCTGGTGGTCGACGCGCCGGGCCAGCCGGCGCCCGAGGCCGGCACCGCGCGCCGCGCCGCCAGCGCGGCCTTGCTGACCGGCCTCGGCGCCGCGATCGGCGATTGCCCCGACCTCGCCGCGGTGGCGCGCGCCCTGGCCAAGGGGCAGCCGCGGCTGCGGCCCCTGCCGGCCGGCCGCCACGCCGGCCTGCCGTTCGATGCGCCCGCAGGCGCCTACCTCGACCGCGTCGCCATCGACGCGCTGCGGCTGCGGGTGCCGCCGAACGACATCGACCGCATGTATCCGCAGCAGCTGCTGATGCTGGCGGTCGGCGACGCCGCGCTGCGCGACGCCGGCATCGAGCCGGGCAGCCGCACCGCGGTGATCGTGGCCGGCGCGATGGACCACGCCGGCCACCGCCTGATGGCGCGCTGGGAAGCGGCCTGGCGGCTGGAGGACAACCTCGACGCGGCCGGCTTCGACCTCAGCGCCGAGGAGCGCACGCAACTGGCCGCGCTGGTGCGCGACGCGCTGCACCAGCCGGTCGACGCGGTGGTGATGCTGAGCTACGTCGGCAGCCTGCTGGCCAGCCGCATCGCCGCCACCTGGGACCTGAGCGGCCCGGCCTTCATGCTGACCGGCGACGAGACCGGCGCGCTGCGCGCGCTCGACCTCGGCGCCAAGCTGCTGGCCAGCGACGAGGCCGACGCGGTGCTGGTCGGCGCGGTCGACCTGGCCGGTGCGATCGAGAACCTGATGGTGCGCCAGGCCCAGGGCGTCGATCGGGCGGCGCCGGTGGGCGAGGGCGCCGTGGCGGTGGTGCTCGAGCCGGCCGCCGCGGTGCGCGAGCGCGGCGGCGCCGCCTATGCCGAATGGCGCGGCGCCGGCTTCGGCGAGCAACCGGCCGAAGCGGCGCGGCAGGCCCATGCCGCAACGGGGATCGCTGCGGCCGAGCCCGGCCTGGTCGAGGCCGGCGACACGCTGCCGGCCGCCGCCGAGCTGGCCGGCCAGCCGGCCCTGGCCAGCGCCGCCGCGGTATTCGGCCATGCCCGCATGGCGGCGCCGCTGCTGGCCGCCTTGCACGCCGCGCTGGCGCTGAACGCGCGCCAGCTGCCGGCCTGGGCCGGCTGGCGCGAGGCGGCCGCGGCGCATTCGCTCGACGGCCGCGCCGGCTATGTGCCGACCGAGCCGCGGCCCTGGCTGCGGCCGCGCCACGGCTGCCGCATCGCCGCGGTGCTGGCGCGCGACGGCGACGGCAGCGCCGCCCGCGCGCTGCTGGCCGAGGCGCCGGTCGGCATCGCCGCCAAGCCGGCCGACTGGACGCTGCCGCTGTTGCTGCCCGTGGCCGGCGACAGCCGCGAGGCGATCCTGGCCGTGCTGACCGGGTATCTGAACACGCTCGAAGCCGGCGCCGCCGCCGCCGCGCTGTGCCGCGAGGCGGCGCTGGCCTGCCGCGCCGAGGCGCCGCTGGCGCTGGCGCTGGTGGCCGACGAGCCGGCCGGGCTGATCGAGGAGGCGCGCGCCGCGCTGGCGCAGCTGCCGGCGGCGACGGGCGACTGGCAGTCGCCGCGCGGCAGCCGCTTCTGCATGCAGCCGCTGGGCCGCGACGGCGGCGTCGGCCTGGTCTACTCGCCCTTGAGCACCGCCTTCACCGGCCTCGCCGCCGGCGTCGGCCCGCTGCTGCCGGGCCTCGTCGACGCGCTGTGCGCCAACCATCGCGACGCCGAGGCCGATACCCGCGCGCTCTATCCGCGCCAGCTGGCGCCGCTGGCGGCCGAGCAGCGCGCCGCCATCGAGGAGGCGCTGCTGGCCGACAACCAGGCGCTGATCAAGGCCGGCGTGATCGCCAGCTGGCAATACACCCGGCTGCTGACCGAGCGCATCGGCCTGGCGCCGGCCGCGCGCTTCGGCCACAGCCTGGGCCAGGCCAGCATGCTGTTCGCTGCCGGCGCCTGGCTGCCCGACGACGGCTGGATGCAGCGGCTGGCCGCGCTGGGCGACAGCCTGGGCCGGCTGTCGGGCGAACTGCCGGCGGTGCGGGCGGCCTGGAATCTCGCCGAGGCGAGCCGCTGGACTGGGCCAACCTGCTGGTGCTGGCGCCAGCCGAGCGGGTGCTGGCGGCGGCGCGGAGCGAACCGCGCGCTTATGTCAGCCTGGTCAATTCGCCGGCCGAGGCGACCCTGGTCGGCGACCGCGCCGCCTGCGGCCGCATCCTGGCCGCGATCGGCGCCGAGGCGGTGCCGGCGCCGGACAGCCTGGTCATGCATTGCGCGCCGGCCGCCGGCGAGCGGGCGGCAATCGCGGCCCGTTTCACCGCGCCGCTGGGGCCGCGGCCCGAGGGGCTGGAATTCGCCGGCGGCGTGCCGGCGGAATGGAGCCCGGCGGCGCTGGCCGAGCGGGTGGCGGCCGACCTGGTGGCGCCGCTCGATTTCCCGGCGCTGGTCGAGCGGGTGTACGGCCGCGGCGTGCGGCTGTTCCTCGAGATCGGCCCCGGCGCCAACTGCAGCCGCTGGATCGCCCGCACGCTGCAGGGGCGGCCGCATGCCGCCTTCGCGCTGTGCCGGCGCGACCAGGACGACGCGGCGATGTTCGGCAAGCTGCTGGCCTTCCTGCTGGCCCAGCGCGTGCCGTTCGACCTGGCCGCGGCGCTGCGGCTGCCGCCGCCGGCGGCGAAGAAGCCGGCGCTGCCCAAGGACCTGGTGTTCGGCCGGCAGCCGCTGGTGCCGGGCCTGGTGGCGGCGCTGCGCCGGCACGGGCTGGACCGCGCGCTGGCGCGGCCGCGGCGGTTGCCGCTGCAGGCGGCGCCGGTGGCGCCCGCAACCTTGCCGGCCCCCGCTGCGGCGTCGGCCGCGGTCCCGCCCGCTTTGCAGGCGCTGATCGCCGAAGCGCGCGCCGCCGATGCACGGCTCGCCGCCGGTGCGGCTGCGGCGCAGGTCGAGGCGGCCGCGGCGCCGCGCGAGGTGCTGTTCGACGAGGCCGACGTGATGGAATTCGCCGAGGGCCGCGTCGCCAACGTGCTCGGGCCGCACTACGCGCCGGTCGACGCGCTGCCGCGCCGGGTGCGCATCCCCGGCCCGCCTTTCATGGCGGTCAGCCGCATCACCCATCTGTCCGGCACTTATGGCCAGCTCGAAGGCTCGCGCATCCGCACCGAGTACGACATTCCCGACAACGCCTGGAACGCGGTCGACGGCCAGGCCTCCTACCTGTCGCTCGACGCCCAGGGCGTGCTGTTCCTGGCCGGCTGGCTCGGCATCGATTTCGAGAACCGGGGCAACCGCGCCTACCGCTGGCTCGACGCCCAGCTGACCTACCTCGGCCCGATGCCGCGCGCCGGCCAGCGGGTCGAATACGACATCCACATCCACCAGGCCTTCCGCAACGGCGACGCCACGCTGTTCCGCACCGACTTCCTGGCCCGCGTCGACGGCCGGCCGGTGCTGAAGATCGACCACTGCACCGCCGGCTTCTTCACCTACGAGGAGCTGGCGCGCGGCGCTGGCATCACCGACCAGCACCGCAACCGGCGCCCGCCGGCGGCGCAGCCGTTCGCCGCGCCCCTGGCGCCGCCGGGCCGGCCGCTGGAACGGGCCGACCTCAACGCGCTGGCGCGCGGCGCGATCGCCGAGGTGCTGTCGCCGGCCCATGCCGCCGGCGGCCGCAACCCGGCGCTGCGCATCCCGCCGCCGGTGATCCAGTTCATCGACCGGGTGGTGCGCATCGACGCCGCCGGCGGCGCCTGCGGCCTCGGTCGAAGCGAGGCCGAGTGGCGCATCGACCCGCAGCACTGGGCGATCCGCGCCCATTTCAAGGACGACCCGGTGTTCCCCGGCCCCTGCATGCTCGAAGGCGCGGTGCAGCTGCTGCAGCTGCACGCGCTGGCGCTGGGCCTGCAGACCGCGGTGGCCGGCGCGCGCTTCCAGCCGGTGGCGGGGCGGCCGATCCTGGTGCGCTTCCGCGCCCAGGTGGTGCCGCGCAACCAGCTGTTCACCTATCGCGCCGACATCGTCGAGATCGGGCTCGGGCCGGAGCCCTACCTGATCGCCGACATCGACCTGATCGACGAGGGCCGCGTCGCCGGCCGCGTCGAGGGCCTCGGCGTGCGGCTGGTCGGCCAGCCGGCGCCGGCGGCCGCCCAGCCCGCCGCCATCCAATCGCTCGGAGTCCAGCCATGAACCAGGCCGTCGCGCCTTCCCTCCTTTCCTCGGCCGTCGAATCGCTCGGCAGCGCCGACTTCCGCCGCCGCTACGGCCTGCGGCTGGCCTATATGGCCGGCGCCATGGCCAACGGCATCGCCGGCGAGGCGCTGGTCGAGGCGCTGGCGCGCGCCGGCTGCCTGGCCAGCTTCGGCGCCGCCGGCCTCGCGCCCGAGCGGGTGGCGGCCGCCATCGTCCGGCTGCGCGCGGCGCTGCCGGGCCGGCCGCTGTGCTTCAACCTGATCCACACGCCGGACGAGCCGGCGCTCGAACGCGCGCTGGCCGAGCAGTACCTGGCCGCCGGCATCGAGGTGGTCGAGGCCTCGGCCTTCATGGCGCTGACGCCGGCGCTGGTGCTGTGGCGCGCCCGCGGCGCCGGCTTCGACCTGGCCGGCCGGGCGGTGGCGCGCCAGCGGCTGATCGCCAAGGTGTCGCGCCGCGAAGTGGCCGAACCGTTCCTGCGGCCGCCGCCCGAGGCGCTGCTGGCCGCGCTGGTGGCCGAGGGCGCGCTGACGGCGGGCGAGGCGGCCGCGGCGCGGCAGCTGCCGATGGCCGACGACATCACGGTCGAGGCCGATTCGGGCGGCCACACCGACCGCCAGTCGCTGGTCTGCGCGCTGCCGGCCCTGCTGCTGCTGCGCGCCCGCGTCGCCCGCGATTTCGCGCCGGCCGCCGCGGTCGGGCTCGGCGCCGGCGGCGGCATCGGCACGCCGGCGGCGATCCGCGCCGCCTTCGCCATGGGCGCCGACTACGTGGTGACCGGCTCGATCAACCAGGCCTGCGTCGAATCGGGCACTTCGCCGGCGGTGCGGCGCCTGTTGGCCGGCGCCGGGCTGGCCGACGTGACGATGGCGCCGGCGGCCGACATGTTCGAGCTCGGCGTGCAGGTGCAGGTGCTCAAGCGCGGCACGCTGTTCGCCGGCCGCGCCGCCGCGCTGTGGGCGCTGTACCGCGCCTGGCCGAGCCTGGCCGGATTGCCGGCGGACGAGCGCGCGCGGCTGGAGCGCGACGTGTTCCGCCTGCCGCTGGCCGAGGTGCAGGCGCAGACCGAGGCGTTCTGGCTCGCCCGCAACCCGGAGCTGGCCGGGCGCGCGCAGCGCGATCCCAAGCTGATGATGGGGCTGGTGTTCCGCTGGTACCTGGGCCAGTCGTCGCGCTGGGCGATCGAAGGCCGGCCCGAGCGCGCGCTCGACTACCAGATCTGGTGCGGCCCGGCGATGGGCGCCTTCAACGCCTGGGCGGCCGGCACCCGCTTCGCCGAGCCCGAGGCGCGGCGCGCGGCCGAGGTGGCCGAGGCGCTGATGGCGGCGGCCGCGGTGCCGGCCGAGGCCACGACGGCGGTGGCCGCGCCGGCGACGGGCGTCGCGGCGGCCGGTGCTGCGGTGGCCGATGCGATGGCCGCGACCCGTGTCGCGGCCGCCGATGCGGCGCCGACCGGCTCGTCGGCCGCGCCGGCCCCGGCGTCCTTGGCCGCCGCATCGGCCGGGCAGGGCGCCGGCGCCCTCGACGCCGAATCGATCCGCGACTGGCTGATGGCCCAGGTGGCGGCCCAGCTCGAAGTCGAGGCCGACGACATCGATCCGCGCCGCACCTTCGAGAGCTATGCGCTCGATTCGGCCCGCGCGCTCTTGGTGCTGACGCGGCTGGAGGCGCGGCTCGGCCTGCGGCTGTCGCCGACGCTGATCTGGAACTACCCGACCATCGAGGCGCTGGCCGGCCGGCTGGCGCAGCTCGCGGCGGCAGCGTCCGTCCCGGCGGCTGCCACCGCCGTGGCGACAGCCTGAGCGAAGAGGCGGAGCGACCATGTACTCGACCCCTTCCCATGCCGGCGCGATCGCCGAGCTCGACCGGCCGGCGCCGCAGGGCGACTGGCTGATGTTCCGCCAGCCGCGGCCCGAGGCCGCGATCCGGCTGCTGTGCTTCCACCATGCCGGCGGCGCGGCATTGGCCTACCGCGGCTGGGCGGCGCGCATGCCGGCCTTCGTCGAGGTCTGCCCGGTGCAATTGCCGGGCCGCGGCAACCGCTACCGCGAAGCGCCGCTGCGCAGCGCCGAGGCGCTGGTGCCGGCGCTGCTGGCCGCGCTCGCGCCGCTGCTGGACAAGCCGCTGGCGCTGTTCGGCCACAGCATGGGCGCCGGCCTGGCGTTCGCGGTGGCGGCCGAGCTGGAGCGGCGCGGCCGCGCGCCGCTGCACCTGTTCGCCGCCGGCCGGCGGCCGCCGCTGGCGCACTACGCCACCGCGCTGCACCGGCTCGGCGACGCGGAGCTGGCCGACTACCTGCGCGCGCTCGGCGGCACGCCCGAGATCGTGTTCGAGGAGGCCGAGCTGCGCGAGACGGTGTTCCAGCTGCTGCGCGCCGACCTCGAACTGAACGACGGCCTGCTGGCCGCAGGCCCCTTGGCGCGGGTGCCGATCAGCGCGCTCGGCGGCCGCGACGACGGCCAGGTGCCGCTGGCCGCGCTCGACGCCTGGCGCGGCCTGACGCTGGGCCGCTTCGAACGCCGGCTGTTCGACGGCGGCCATTTCTTCGTGCGCGACAGCGAGACGGCGCTGATCCAGCACCTGTCCACCACGCTGACCGCACTGCTGGAGCGGCGCTGAACGAGGCGCCGCCGATTACGCGAACGACCGAGGAGAAGGAAAGACGATGTCCAGGATGCTCGAAGAATTCATGGCCGCCGGTGCGGCCTACCCGGTGCTCTACCGCCAGCTCGACGCGCTGATCGAGGCCGCCGCGACCGTCCCGGCGCCGCCGCGCGCGGCCGGCGAGCCGCTGCGGCTGTTGTTCGTCGGCTATGCCGGCGGCGGCAATACCGGCGCCGACATCCGGGTGGCCGAGATGATCCGCCAGGTGCGGGCGATCTTCGGCCGCGACCGGCTGGAGATCGGCCTGGTGGTCAGCGGCGAGGCGCTGCCGGCCGACCTGCAGGACGAGGTGACGCTGGAGGTGGTGCTCGACTACTTCCCCGAATTCATCGCCCGCACCATCGCCCGCTACCACGGCGTGATCGCCTGCGACGGCTCGATGTTCAAGTCCAATCTGTGCTGCATGTTGTCCGCGATGATGGGCGGCGCGCTCGGCATGGCGGCGGTATCGGGCCGGCTGGCGGTCGGCTACGGCGCCGAGGCCGGCCGGATGGAACCGGAGCTGACCGAGTTCATCGCCGGCCTGGGCGAGCGGCCGCTGATCCTGTGCCGCAACGAGGAATCGCGCGCGGTGCTGGAGCCGCTGGGCCTGCGCGTCGACGGCGGCGCCGACACCGCCTGGACCTACCGCGCCGAGCCGGCCGCGGAGACCCTGCGCCGCCGCGCCGCGCTCGGCGTGGCCAGCGGGCCGCTGCTGGTGGTCTGTCCGATGAACCCGTTCTGGTGGCCGGTGCGGCCGGACCTGGCCAAGGCGATGGCGCTGGAGGCGCGCGGCGAGCACCGCGAGCTGCATTTCGGCAGCGTGCTGTTCCATCCGGACGACGCCTCGATCCGCCAGCGCTACCACGCCTACCTCGATGCGCTGGCCGGCGCGGCCGATGCCTGGCAGGACCGGCACGGCGGCTCGGTGCTGGTGCTCGGCATGGACCGGGTCGACCGGCTGGCCTGCGACGAACTGGCCGGCCGGCTGGCGCGCCGGCCCGGCGTGATCGCCAGCGGCGACGCGCCGCCGGCGGCGCTGGTGGGGCTGCTGCGCGCGGCCGACCTGCTGGTCAGCTCGCGCTTCCACGCCATCGTCGCCAGCATGGAAGCCGGCGTGCCGGCGATCGGCGTGACCATGGACGAGCGCATCGCCAACCTGCTGGGCCACGGCAAGGCCGGCCGCCGGCTGCTGCGGGTGGATGCGCCGAACCTGGCCGGCCAGCTGCGCGAGGCGATGCAGCGCGCCGAGGCCGACCGCGTGGCGATCGGCCAGCAGGCGCGCGGCGCGGTGGTCGACCACCTGCGCGCGATGGCGGCGATGGGACGGCGCTTCGCCGAGGAGGTGCGGCGTTTTCACCCCGACCTGGCCGTACCGGCCGACGACGCGGACTGGACGGCGTGGCTGCCGCCGTTGAGCGAGGTGCAGCGGGAGCTGGTGGCGCGGTATGGCTGAGGCTTTGGCCTTGTATTCCTTGTATTGCCGGGGCCTGGGAGCTGCTGTGGGCTGGGAGCGCATGCGCCCTGGAACCCGCTCCCACCGGGAGAGGGCAGGGTGAGGGCTGGTTCAGCGAAGACCAGCCCTCATCCGGCCCTCCGGGCCACCTTCTCCCGCGCGAGGGAGAAGGGGAAACGCGGTGCCGGCTGAACGGACTGCGCTTGGTACACCGCGTGCTGCGTTCAGTCCCTCCCCGTGCACGGGAGAAGGGAAAGCGACAACACGGGCAACCCATTCGGCCCCACCAGCCCAACCGGACACGAATCAGCCCCAGAGCTGACCCAAAAAGGGAGCCGAACCCATTGCAGGAGCAAACCATGCAACACCCCGACCACCCCCTCCGCCGTCCCGCCTGGCTCGGCCTCGCGCTGGCCCTGGCCTGCGCCGGCTGCGCCAAGAATCCCAACGAGCGCGTCACCGGCGATGCCGGCCGGATGCTGCGGGTCAGCTCCAAGCAGATCACCGTCGACCTCGACGAAGCGCAGCGCGCCGAGCTCGCCCGGCTGCAGGATCGCCGCGTCGGCATGGTGAGCGGCGCCCGCGCGCTCGCCGCCGGCGCCGACGCGCTCACCGCCATGGGCTTCGCTCCGGTCAAGAGCGATGCCGAGGTGCTGCTGGTCGAGGGCGAGCGCAACCGCATCGTCGGCAACCGCTGGCGCGCCGCCATCCGCGCGCTGATCAAGGCCAAGGGCATCCCGCTGCGCGGCAAGCCCGACCACGAGTCGATGCGCGCGCTGATCTCGATCCGCCCCTCGCCGGGCGAAGGCACGCTGGTGCGCGCGCGCTTCGACCTGACGGTGTGGGACACCAACGGCGATTCGCGTACCACCACCGTGCTTGACGGCGCGCTGTACGCCTGCTTCTTCGAGCGGCTCGACGACAGCCTGGACGGCCGCAAGCCGCGGCCCAGGCCGCCGGTGGCGCCGGGCGAGGTCGACGCGGACTGCACCACGCCGGCCGGCGGCACCGCGAGCGGCTGACCCGGTCCGCGCCGCCGAGGCGGCGACCCGATCGGCCCATTCGCCAAGATGAAACGGTTTCCATCGGATTCGATCGGCCCATGGCGACGAGCCGGAACCGGCCGAATCGATTCCCGTGCAATGGGCGATTTATGCCGGATAAATCGGAATGAATAATATATTCAACCCGCGCCGATTTATTCTGAACCGCCGAACAGGCCCGTCAATCCAGGCGAAGCGGCCTGTTACATAGGCCGCTTTGCGTAATTCCGATCTATTTCTATTCTGTGGAACATGGGTAATTGCGCCGGGCAATGCGGCCCCGCGGTTAAAGCCGGCCGGTCATTCGCGCGATCGATAAAACCGCGCAGCGGCATGCGGAATAGCCGGGCTCGATCAGCGGATCCGCGGCGCGCTGCGCGGCGGTACGGGAATGGATGAGGGGGAAGACCCGCATGCTCAATGGCGTCGAAATTCTGATCGTCGAGGACAGCCCGAGCCAGGCCATGCAGCTGGGCCACCTGCTGGAAACCTTCGGCTGCGCGGTGCGCATCGCGCACGAGGGCCGCGAGGCGCTGGAACTGGTGGTGCAGCGGCTGCCCGACATCATCGTCAGCGACGTGGTGATGCCCCGGATGGACGGCTACACCCTGTGCCGCCACCTCAAGGGCAACCCGGCCACCGCCCAGGTGCCGGTGATCCTGGTCACCAGCCTGTCCGACCCGCGCGACGTGGTGCGCGGCCTGGCCTGCGGCGCCGACAACTTCGTGATCAAGCCCTACGACGACCGCTACCTGGTCTCGCGCATCCGCTACCTGCTGGCCAACCGCGAGCTGCGCGCCGGCGAGCGGCTGTCGGTCGGCGTCGAGGTGGTGCTCGAGGGCGAGCGCCACTTCATCACCGCGGCGCGCCAGCAGATCCTCGACCTCTTGATCTCGACCTACGAACAGGGCATCCGGCTCAACAGCCAGTTGCAGGCCCAGCACGTCCAGCTGTCCGAATCGAATTCGATGCTCGACAGCCTGTTCCATTTCTCCTCCGGCCTCACCGGCACCCGCAGCGAGCAGGAGCTGATCGACGGCGCGCTGGCGGCGGTCAGCGCCTTTCCGCACTGCAGCGGCGCCTGGCTGCAACTGGCGCCGGTGTTCGGCCAGCCCGAGCTGCGCTTCGCCGGCGCGGCCGGCCAGGTCGACGCCGAGCGGCTGCGCCGCGGCGAGGACGCGCTCTGCCTGTGCCGCCACGCGATCCGGCAGGACCGGCTGACCGACGCCTTCAACGTCGAGCGCTGCAGCGTGCTGGCCGAGGCCGACCCCGGCGGCCACGCCTCGGTGCCGCTGTGGCTGGGCGACGACCTGGTCGGCGTGTTCAACGTGGTGCGCGAGGACGGCGACGCCTGGCCCGAGGCCGAACTGCACACCTTCACCTCGCTGGGCCGCCAGTTCGTGGTGGCGCTGGCGCAGGCGCGCATGTTCTCGCAGCTCGAGCAGCTGGTGGCCGAGCGCACCCATGCGCTGCGCCTCGAGATGGCCGAGCGCGAACGCGCCGAGGTCGCGCTGCGCCATAGCGAGGCGCTGATGCACAAGGTGCTGGAGACGCTGCCGGTCGGCGTGTGGGTGACCGACCGCAGCGGCAAGGTGGTGCTCGGCAACCCGGAGGCCAAGCGGATCTGGAACGACACCGTGCCGTTCGCGCCGGTGTTCGGCCGCGCGGGAGAGGCCGACGAGGCGCAGGCCCAGGCCGCCCAGCCGGCGCTGCAGACCGCGCTGGGCCGTGCGCTGAGCATGGGCGACGTGGTGCTCAACGACCTGCTGGAAACCGACACGCCCGACGGCGGCAAGCGCACGCTGCTGAACTCGGTGGTGCCGCTGACCGACGAGAAGAACCGCATCCAGGGCGCGGTGCTGGTCGGCCAGGACATCACTGCCCAGCAGGTGATCGACGTCGAGCTGCGCATCCGCAACCGCGCCATCGAGACGAGCGTCAACGCCATCGTGATGACCGACAACCGCCACCCGGACAACCCGATCACCTATGTCAACGAGGCCTTCGAGCGCATCACCGGTTACAGGCGCGAGGCGGTGATCGGCCGCAACTGCCGCTTCCTGCAGGGCATCGACCAGGACCAGCCGGCGCTGGAGGCGATCCGCCGCGCCGTGCAGCAGTCGACCGAGGGCAAGGCGCTGCTGCGCAACTACCGCAAGGACGGCTCGATGTTCTGGAACGAGCTGCGGGTGACGCCCTCGTTCGACGCACGCGGCGAGGTCAGCCATTACGTCGGCGTGCTCAACGACGTGACCGAGGCCAAGCGCTACCAGGACGAACTCGAGCACCAGGCCAATTTCGACACGCTGACCGGCCTGCCCAACCGCAACCTGCTGCTCGACCGCATCCGCCAGGCCAGCGTGCTGGCCAACCGCAAGGAAGAGCGCTTCGCGCTGGCCTTCCTCGACCTGGACAACTTCAAGTACGTGAACGACAGCCTGGGCCACTCGGTCGGCGACCTGCTGCTGATCGAGGTGGCGCGCCGCATCGAGGGCTGCATCCGCGAGCTCGACTCGCTGGCGCGGCTGGGCGGCGACGAATTCGTGCTGCTGTTGCCCGAGACGCGCAACGAGGACGAGGTGCAGGTGGTGCTCGAACGCGTCAACGCCGCGCTGGGCAAGCCAATCGTGCTGTCGGGCCAGATGGAGCTCTACGTTTCCGGCAGCATCGGCTACTGCTTCTACCCGACCGACGGCGCCGACGCCGATTCGCTGCTGCGCAACGCCGACACCGCCATGTACAAGGCCAAGGCGCAAGGCAAGAGCCGGGTCAGCCGCTTCGAGCTGACCATGAACGACTCGGTGCAGCGCCGCGTCGCGCTCGAACGCGACCTGCGCCGGGCGATCGCCCAGCGCGAGCTGGTGATGTTCTACCAGCCGCAGCTCGACATCGGCAGCGGCGCGCTATGCGGCTTCGAAGCGCTGGTGCGCTGGCAGTGCGAGGGCCGCATCGTCTCGCCGCTCGAATTCATCCCGGTGGCCGAGGAGACCGGCCTGATCCGCGAGATCGACCGCTACGTGATCGACGCGGTGTTCCGCCAGGTGGCGCAGTGGTGCCACCTGGGCTACGACCCGGGCGAGGTGGCGATCAACCTCTCCACCTCGAGCCTGCAGGAGCGCGGCATCGTCCAGTTCATGGTCGAGGCGCTGGCGCGCCACGGCGTGCCGCCGGGCCGCATCAAGCTGGAGGTGACCGAAGGCCTCTTGATGCAGAACGTCGACACCGCCAAGCGCATCATGGAAGAGCTGCGCGAGGCCGGCCTGAAGTGGTCGATCGACGATTTCGGCACCGGCTATTCGGCGCTGAGCTATCTGCGGCAATACCCGTTCGACCAGCTCAAGATCGACAAGAGCTTCATCGACGACGTGCACTGCAATATCGGCAACGCCTCGATGACGCGGGCGATCATCAGCATGGCGCAGTCGCTCGGCATCGCGGTGATCGCCGAGGGGGTGGAGACGATCGAGCAGCTCGGCTTCCTGCTCAAGGCCGGCTGCGGCCAGATCCAGGGCTACTACTACTCGCCGCCGCTGCCGGCCAGCGGCTGCGTGGCGCTGATGGCCCAGGGCGGCGCCTTCGGCCTGCCCGACCTCGACGTGCGCCGCGACCCGCGCACCCTGCTGGTGGTGGACGCCGAGCCGGCGGTGCATGCGCGCATCTGGCGCGAATTGCATCGCGAGGGGTATCACATTCTGAATACCGATTCGGCGGAATCGGCGCTGGATATTCTGGCGATCAACCAGGTGGGGGTGGTGATTGCGGATCAGCGCTTGCCGGGCATCAGCGGGGCAGACTTCCTGCGCCAGGTGAAGGGGATCCATGGGCAGACGGTGCGGATTGCGATGAGCAATTACACGGATGTGGAGTCGATCTTGTCGGCGATCAATGAAGGGGCGATTTTTCGGTTCATGACCAAGCCTTGGCAGCCGGGCAGTTGCGGGAGCAGTTGCGGGAGGCTTTTGGGGTTTATGAGGTGGGGAGGTGAGAGCTTCTTGGGCACATGTGAGAAGAGTAACGGAGTAAAGGGTTAGGTCAATGAATGCAACGGTTTAATAGTGTCTTAGTACACTAGAAAATTTCTTTGATTGGAGTTCGTATGGCTAAGCAACAACACTCAGAAGTAAAGCCCATGCCAAATGATTGTTTTGTAATTATGCCTATTGCTGATCACGATGGATATGATAAGGGCCATTTCACTAAGGTATATGAGGATATCTTCAAACCAGCTTGTATTTCGGCAGGATTTACAGCTGTGCGTGCAGATGATGTGGGGCAGACTAATTTAATCCATCTCGATATCCTTCAGAAGCTTATAGATTCACCTATGGCAATCTGTGACTTGAGCGCTAAAAATCCTAATGTTCTTTTTGAGCTTGGTTTGCGGCAAGCTTTTGATAAACCTACGGTTTTGGTTCAAGAGTCAGGGTCTTCGAAGATATTTGATATTGCACCATTAAGGTACACGGAATATAGAAGAGAGCTTCGTTATCGTGAAGTCCTGGAAGACCAAAGATCAATTTCAGAGGCGTTGAAGGCTACCAAGGATGCGACTGATCGTGGTGAGGGCATAAATTCAATTGTCAGAATATTATCATTGTCGAAACCTGCTTCATTAAAGGAGGTCGGTGATGATGACTATGCAGGTTTGCTTCAGCTTGTGCGTGCGGAAATGAGTGCAATGCGATCGGATTTTCGCAGGGCAATGTATATGTTGGAGAGAGATCGTGGTGATGTTCACTTATCGTCAAATCGTATTAAATCAATACGATCAATAATTCGTGAGGTAGAAATGCTACTTTCTTCAGATGGGCCAAAAGAGGTGGCGCTAGAGCAGATTGCAAGAGCGCAAAAGCGCATAGCCAATATGCTGGAGTCAGACACTTCCCTGGAATTCAGGAATGAAGCAAAGGAAATGTATATGATATGTGAGCAGCTTGAGCATAGAATAATTAATCAGTCCAAATCATTATAGTGTTAAAACCATTTTTAGCATGTGGGTTGTGCTGAATGAAGTCCGGCGTTTATCGCGTTGAACATTGGGTTTCGCTTTGCTCAGCCCAATCTACAAAAATGGTCTTGCTATCGGCATGAAATGTAATCTACAGCCGATTCGAGATGTCAATAAATCCGGCGATTTTTTCCGGGCAATGCTTCTCTGCCAATTGAAGTAACAAATGCACCCGCCCGGCTAGTCATTCCAACTCTCCGATCGTGATCCGATAGTTCTTATCGTAGCGGCCGTCAACGTAGGCGCTGCGTAGTAATTCGAAGCGACGCACCTCTTCAGGCTGGCCCTTAGGGAAAACCGGCAAATAACGTGGGTCGGCTGCATTGACAAGACCACCTGGTTTCTTCAAGTCGTGAGACCGCGGTTTGTAATGCGTATAGACCAGCAGGATGCCGCAATAGAGCTGTTCGCAGGCTTGATGTAGCTGGAATGCCGCGGTCGCCAGCGCATTATGGTCTCGCACGACTTCGTAGCTGAGAATGAATTCGGCGGACCTCGCTATGTATTGCTCGTAGTACTCCTGTGCCCACGCCCGCCGCTCTGCCGGCGTCAATTCCATCGGCTCATCTAGTTTCAGTTTGTCGTTGTCGTAAAGGACGATGCCTTCCTTATAGATATCTACGTAAAAATAGCGTGCCTTGGCGAGGCTGGCATTGACGTGGTGAATCTCATCGCAGATCACGCTCACCGTCGGCGTCTGCATAGGGCTGGAGCCCTGTCATGGCGTTCGCGCAGGCGTTCCATCTGTCGCACCGCATGCTCGTTACGGCCCACCAGCATCAGGTCGAAATCGCTCTGGTAGCGGTAGGACGGCGTGCCCGGCTCGCGTTCCTCGACCCAGTCGCCGCGTGCATAGCTGCCGAACAGGATGATCAGGTCCGGATCGATCAGCTCGCGAATGCGCTCGACGGCGCTTTGCAATTGATCGCGCTTGTGTTCGGGCAGGTGATCGAGGGAGGTCTTCATGGCGGCGATGGTAATGCAGATGCGGCCTGGCGGGCAGTTGGTGTTGCCGCGATGGTTTCACCGTCCGTCGAGATTAATCGTCGCGTGTCAGGACTCGAACTTGAATGCCATAGGCAGCAAGATCGTCACTTTCTCTTTGGGGTTGCAGGTACGTTGGCCTGGTTGGGACGCAGCCACTTTTCATGCGGTCGGTGCTTAATTCATCAGATTATGCATTCTTTGAACACATTTACCATTGAACAATGTAATCATGTTTTTCCAATTCGCTGATTGGGCCATTGTATTCAGGAGTAAGAATGCATTTCGAATTTTTAACGCCGGCACGACAATCCTCTACCAGCGAGCAAAGTGACAGAAGGCGTTGTTCATATTCTTCGACCGCCAAGCCCGGAGGAAACGTTAGGTCGTTCCAGAAAACTAAATCCAGTTCAACTAATTTGGCACTCACATCAATCCACAAATACACCTGAAGGTGCTGTGCAGTACCACAGGCGGAGCGTAACGAATGTTGGCAGTTATGATCCGGTACTGTTTCGAGCCGGATACGCCAATCAGCATCAAAAGTCTCGCTATTTTCGAATGTTTCGCTATCGAATGATATGACTTCCAATTCTGGCAAGCTGGATAATGCCGAAATGACCACCTGGAGCTGTGTAATCGGAAGGCCAGTTAGAATTATCTCGGTAGCTGAGCCATCATCGGCAGCTAAAAGATGCTTTGAATTTTCCCAAGTTGGTAGCATATATTGTATTGCAATCTGTTTTGACGGTCGTGCTGTGCCTAAATTTCAGGCAGGAGGATCAACTACGCCTGGAGTACCTGCTCACTCAAAAGGCTCGATATAGAATTTGACGGGAACCGACAGGACCGCCTTTTCTTCGACATCGCACTCGAGCCGTTGCAACTGCTCCATGGCCAGCTTGACGGCAGGCGGCTTGCAATCGGAGCGCAGCACTCCGACCTGGACGACTGCACGGTGCTCGACCGTGACCGCGGCATCCAGACTGCACCCCAGCCCGATCCGCTGGCGGTTGGCAAGGGCCGTCCACTGCGTCGACATGCGCTGCATGATCTCCTGGAGATTGGCGCACATCGGTTTGGATGTCGGCTTCGGCGCCGGGTCCTCGGCTTCATCGGCCCGGGCCGCATGCGAGGTGGAGAGCACGGCGGCCATCAGCAGCGGCAGGAAGCGATAGGTTAGGGTCGTCCCTGGTTCGAGGGGCCGCATTCAAGCGGCCGCTGCATCGGCCAACTGTTCCAGCGGCATGGCCAGGTAGCGGACCCAGCCGATGCGGCCCATTTCACGCACGCCCGAGTCGATGAAGCCCGCCTTCTCGTAGGCGCGCCGGGCCGCTGCGTTCTCTTCGTCCACCGACAGCGCCAGCCGCCGCGAGTCCGGCCAATGCTGCGCAATCCAGCCGGGGACCGCGCGCAGCGCCGCGGTGCCGAAGCCTTTGCCCTGGTGGGCGAGGTCGATGCGCATCGCGGTGACCAGCGCGTCGGACGGGTTCGCCCATGCCTGCTCGACCGTGGCGCGCTTGAGCAGCATGAAGCCCACGATGGCGTCGCACTCGAAGATGGCCAGGCCGGCCACTTGTCCGTCCGGCTCGGCGTTACAGCGCTCGACCGATCGTTCGACGCTGCCGGCGAATTCGATCTGCTCGTCGGTGACCGACAGGCTCAGGACGGCTTGTCGCTCGGGAGCGGTCAAGGCCTCCCATTGCTTCAGTGAAATGCTGGATGTCATGAGATTCGGATCGATCTTTTTGAATGAGGATTTGCCGGGACGCGATTGCGGCCACCGCGGCGTTGTTCGAATGGCCGCAAGCGCCGCGGCCGGCGGGCGGCGCGCGTGATTCTAGGCGAATCGGGTCGCGGACGCGGCGTGGATTCGATCGTGTCTTACCGTGGGCGGGGCGCTGCCGTTTTGGCTCCGCGAACGTGGACGGAGCGGGGAAGGCATCGCATGCGCGGCCCGTGCGGAAAGGCGTCGCCTGGCGGTCCGACCGGTTCCGATTAACATGCGGCACCTCCGGCATCGCCGAACCGTTCGGCCGCCACAACGCGAGTCCTTTGAATCGATGGAAATCCTGTTCGAATTACTGCTCGAATTCGTCGTTCAAATCATTGGCGAGCTGCTGTTCGAGCTCGGCCTGAGAAGCCTGGCGGATCCCGACCGCAAGCCGGCCAACCCCTGGCTGGCCGCGCTGGGTTATGCCATCGTCGGTGCCCTCCTGGGTGGCGCCAGCCTCGCGCTGTTCCCGCACAGCATGCTGGCCGGCACGCCGTGGCGCTGGGTCAACCTGATTGCCACGCCGGTCGCCGCGGGCCTGTGCATGGCCGCACTCGGCGCCTGGCGCGCCAGGCGCGGCCAGCAAGTGCTGCGGATCGATCGCTTCGCCTTCGGCTACCTGTTCGCGCTCAGCTTCGCGCTGACGCGGTTCTGCTGGGCGAGCTGAGCGTCTGGCCGCACGTTTTGCGTCGAACTGGCGTTCGGGGCAGGGGTGTGCAGGAGTGGATTCAATTCACTCCGAGAGTGAGTCCAGCATGAAAAAAGAATGGTCCGGATGCCGGAAAATGCGTGGGAACGTGCCTACCCCGTCCGGCTTGTTCGGGGAAGAGGAAGGCATACAATGGCCGCACGCCCAACTTGATCAAGGACCGGCCCGCCATGGGAGCCATCGTCCGTCTCGAACATCACCGAATTACCCTGCCGGACGAAGTGCTCGCCGCCTTGAAGCTGGAAGACGGCGACGCATTGGATGTTTCGCTGGAAGGAGAGGCCGTGCGCATCGTGCGGCGTAGCCCGCCAGCGGCGGCCGAATTGGACGAAGCCGCCGGTGCTCGGTTGGAACGGTTGAGGCGCCATCACGGCGCTGGCCGGGGTGCCTATGCCGACGCGGCGGAAGCCGATGCGGCGATCCGCCATGCGCGCGACGAATGGTAAGCATCGAGCAAGGCGCGCGCGTCTACTTGGACGCCAACGTCGTCATCTACTTGATCGAAGCCTTCCCGGAATACTACGAGCGGGTGGAAGCGGTCCTGCGTGCGGTGGTGGCCGCTGATGCCGTGCTGGTGAGCAGTGAACTGACCTTGGCTGAAGTGCTGGTGCAGCCGTTGCGGCAGGAACAGGCCGCCATTGCCCAAGCCTACGACGCCTTCCTGACCGGAGGCGAAGTGGAACTGGTGCCGATCGATCGCACGATCCTGCGTCAAGCTGCCGCGCTGCGGGCGGAAACGCGGATGAAACTGCCTGATGCGCTGCATATCGCCAGCGCCGTGGCCAGCTGGTGTTCGTGGGTGGTGAGCCATGATGTCGGCCTTCGCCTGCCGGCTGGTTTGATGCGACTGCCGATGTAATGCTGCTCGGCTGCATGTTCCGTTCATGAGTGGGCCTGGTGACTAACGATTTCCCCGCCGCCGTACCCGAGATCCCGGTGACCGACCTGGCCCGGGCGCTCGATTACTACGAACACGCACTCGGCTTCAAGGTGGATTGGGGCCGCGACGGCGGCGGCATTGCAGGCATCTCGCAAGGTCATTGCCGGGTATTCGTGACCGATGAATCCTTCCGCGAATACTTCGGCAACCCGGCGCCGGTGGTGATCTGGCTCAATCTCGACAGCAAGGACGCCGTGGATGCGCTTCATGCAAAGTGGAGCGGGCAGGGCGCCCGGATCGTGCATCCGCCGGAATCCAAGTCGTGGTCGCGGCTGCATGAATTCGTGGCGGGCGATTTGGATGGCAATGTGATTCGGGTGTTTTACAACTTCTAGTCCGTTTGATTCGGCTTTGTTTCTATAGCTGTCCGGTAGTCCAAATTCGGAAGAACGTAATTCCGGGGGCTGGAAGGGGCGGCTCTTCGTAGGACGCCCCTCACCCTACGCCGGGTGCCCCCAACCCCTCTCCCGTGCACGGGAGAGGAGCTATATCAGCGTCGTGCGCTGAAGCGGCGTCGTGTGCTGAATACTTAAGTTCTTTCCCCCGATTTGGCGGCATGCGTGTGTCGCCAACTGCCTTCAGCTCCCGCACATGGCACGCAACGTGCCCGCGATCCAGGCAATGGCGCCGGTTCCGGTCCGGCCGCCGCCTCGTCATCGCGCCGCAGGAGCCCGCCTTGTCCCCCGTCATTGCCGACCTCGCTGTCCAGATCGCTTCGTCCCGCCTTCCGGCCGCGGTCGCCGTGCCCGCGCAGAAAACGCCCGGCCGGGCGGTAAGCCTTACAACGACGGGAGCCCGCCGATGATCGAAGTCGACTGGTCGGCGCTGTTCGTCCCCTCGGGCTCGCTGCTCGAGATCTTCATCCGCGGCAGCGTGGTCTACCTCGCGTTGTTCATCGCCCTGCGCCTGATGCCGCGCCGCGCGCTCGGCAAGTTCGGCGTCGGCGATCTGCTGGCCATCGTGCTGCTGGCCGACGCTGTGCAGAACGGTATGGCCGGCGAATACCACTCGGTGACCGAGGCGCTGGTCCTGGCCGGCACCATTCTCGGCTGGGCGCTGCTGACCGACCTGATCGACCACCGCTTTCCCAGGCTGAACCTGGTCGAGGGCGAGCGCGTCGAGCTGGTGCGCGACGGCCGCCTGCTCCCGCGCAATCTCGAACGCCAGCGGATTTCCGAGGAGGAGCTGATGACCGAGCTGCGCCAGGTGGGCCAGGAGACGCTGGCCAACGTCCGCCACGCCTATCTCGAGGGCAGCGGCCAGCTGAGCGTCATTCTCGACGTGCCGGACCGGCAGCCGATCCGACCGCGCCGCTGACCGACCCGATACCCGTATCCATAAGACCAAGAGAGGTCGCCATGACGATGCCGCCGACTCCAACCGATCCCACGCTGCCCGCCGCTGCGGCCGGCGAACCGCCGCCTTCGCCGCCGCCGGCCAGGCGGCGCACGAGCCGCCGCCAGCGCGTGGCGGCCGTGCTGGTCGCGCTGCTGGCGCTGATCGGCCTCGCCTGCTGGCTGTTCCAGTGGAACTGGCTGCGGCCGATGATCGAGCGCCGCGTCAGCGATGCCAGCGGCCGCAGCTTCGAGATGCGCGGCGATCTCGACGTGAAGCTGGGCCTCAAGCCGCGCATCACCGCGCGCGAGCTGGTGCTCGGCAACACGCCGGGCGGCAGCGCGCCGGAGATGGCGCGCGTCGGCCGGCTCGAGCTAGTGGTCGATCTGCCGCGGTTGTTCAGCCACCGGCTGGTCTTGCCCGAGGTGACGCTGGAGAACGCCGACGTGCTGCTGGAGAAGCGCGCCGACGGCAGCAACAACTGGCTGTTCGAGCGCGGCGAGGCCGGCGGCTGGCCGCTGGTGATCGGCCAGATGGCGGTGCGGCAGGGCCGGCTGCGCTTCCTCGATCCGCAGGCCGGCACCGCGCTGCAGGCCGACCTGTCGCTGACGCCGGGGCAGGGCGGCAAGCTGCCGCTGGCGGCCACGCTGGCGGGCCGGTACCGCAAGCTCGACGCCGGCGTCTCGCTGCGCGGCGGGCCGCTGCTGAGCCTGCGCGATCCGGGCCGGCCCTATCCGCTGGCCGGCGGCGGCAAGATCGGCAAGACCCGCTTCGAGGCGTCCGGCACCGTCACCGATCCGCTGCGGCTGGCCGGGCTGTCGGTCGATTTCAGCCTGGCCGGCGCCAGCATGGACGAGCTCTACCGCATCCTCGGCCTGCCGCTGCCGCCGACGCGGCCCTACCAGTTGCGCGGCCACCTGCAGCATTCGGCGGCGGTGTGGAGCCTGCGCCGCTTCAGCGGCCGCGTCGGCGCCAGCGACCTGGGCGGCGACTTCAGCGTCGACCGCGGCAAGAAGCCGCAATTCATCGAGGCCGACCTGCGCTCGCAGCGGCTCGACCTGGCCGACCTGGCCGGTTTCATCGGCGGCCGCAAGGCCGACGGCGACAAGACGCCGCAGCCGTCGGGCAAGGTGCTGCCGCACGCCGAGTTCCGGCTCGACAAGCTCAATGCCGCCAACGTCGAGGCACGGCTGCGCGGCCAGCACATCACCACCGCCGACTGGCTGTTCGAGGATCTCGACGCCTTCATGGCGATCCGCGACGGCCAACTGCGGCTCGAGCCGCTCAAGTTCGGCATGGCCGGCGGCCAGTTGTCGGCCAATATCGCCATGGACGCGCGCAGCACGCCGATCGCGACCCAGGCCCGGATCGAAGTACAGCGGCTGCAGCTGCAGCGGCTGTTCCCGCAGCTGCAGTTGCGCAAGGCCAGCAGCGGGCTGATCGGCGGACGGGTCAAGCTCGCCGCGCGCGGCAATTCGGTCGCGGCCATGCTCGGCAGCGCCAGCGGCGATGCGGCGCTGGCGATGAAGGGCGGCGAGATCAGCAAGCTCCTGCTGCGGCTGGCCAACCTCGACGTGACCAATACGCTGGTGGTCCTGCTGACCGGCGACAAGCCGGTGCCGATCCGCTGCGCGGTGGCCGACCTGGCGGCCGACGACGGCCGGATGAAGGTGCGTACGCTGCTGATCGACACCGAGAAGCAGGTGATTACCGGCGAGGGCGGCGTCGACCTGCGCAACGAGGCGCTCGACCTCAAGCTGGTGGCCGATCCGAAGGACGTCAGCCTGGTGGCGCTGCGCGGGCCGATCCTGATCAAGGGCACGCTGGCCGACCCGGACGTGCGGCCGTCGCTGGGCCAGGCGGCGGGCCGGACCGGCCTGGCCGCGCTGCTGGGCAGCGTGGCGGGGCCGCTGGCGATCCTGCCGCTGGTGGAGCTCGGCGGCGCCGAGGACAGCAATTGCGCGGCGCTGCTGCAGCGCTCGGCCGAGCGCGGGGCGAAGGCGCCGGCGAAGGGCAAGGGAACGGGGAAGGGCAAGTAGGCCGGACTTCAGCCCGGCAGCGGCCGCAATGCATGGCGCTGTCGGGCTGAAGCCCCGCCTACGACAAATCCGAGACCTTGCAGGAACGGCTTCAGCCGCGAATGGCCCATGAAAACTCGGCCATTCGCGGCTGAAGCCGCTCCTGCGCAAATGAGGCAAGCGCGGCGCCGACACGCGCGCCAGGCGCCAACGCCTACATCAGCAGATAACTCGACCCGCCGGCCTTCTCCTGGCCGCACTGCGCCTCGCGCCAGCGCCATTCGGCGTCGTCGGTGCGGCGGGCTTCGCCGTCGATCGCCGCGCGCGCAGGGCGGCTGGGCTCGTACGACGGTTCCACGCCGGCCGCTTCCATCCGCAGCACGGCATGCAGCAGCACCGCGGCCGGTTCGCCGGGGCGGGCTCCGCGCGGGCGCAGGGTACGTTCGGCATCGTCCGGCCGGGCCGCATCGGGCTGGGCCGGCGCACGGCCGCCGTCTGCGTGCAGCAGCGCGCAGGGCGAGGATGGGGCAGGGCTGGATTGGAAGAGCATGGCGGGGACTCCGGCGGGATGAGGGGGCGCCGGTCACTCAGCAATTCCGGGGCCAGCCCGCCGGGCCGCGCCAGGCCTGGAACCCGTCGCCCGGACGGGGCAAGGCGGGATGCAGCTTTTACCGGCGCGCTGAAAAACTTACATGGCGACCGGCGCGCGGGCAGGCCTTCCGATCCTGCTTCGCGATGGCCCCGCCGCAGCCTGGATGGACCGGCGATCCGGCGCGAAACGGCGGCCTTTTTGCGACAGGGCACGGAATCTGCACGCCTTGCCGCATCCACCCTCGCAAGGAGACCGCCATGCAATCCCTCTGGATCGCCCTTCCGCTGGCCGCCGCCCTGATGGCCGCGCCCGGCTGCAGCAGCACGCCGCCCCGCTCCGACATGCCCTCGCGCGTCTCCTACGCCGAGCGCTACGGCACGGTCGAGTCGGTCACCGTGGTCGAGAAGCGCACCGACGGCGTCGGCGCCGGCGCGGTGGTCGGCGGCGTGATCGGCGGCCTGCTGGGCCACCAGGTCGGCAAGGGGCACGGCAACACCGCCGCGACCATCGCCGGCGCGGTCGGCGGCGCCTACGTCGGCGACAAGGTCCAGGACCGCAACAACGCAAACCGCGTGTCCTATCGCTTGTCGATCCGCATGGACGACGGCCGCTACCAGACCGTCACCCAGGACGACGGCAGCTTCGCCGCCGGCGACCGGGTCGAGGTCCGCGGCGGCAGCGTGATGCATCGCTGATCCCGCTCCCGCGGCCGGGCGCGGGCGGCCGATCCGCTGCCCGCGTCCGCCGTTCCGGCGGATTTCCCGAAAGGAGACGAGATGGACAAGTGTGAACAATGCGGAGCCCCGACGCGGTCGGGCTTCATCGTCGAGCGCGACGGTGCGCGCCATCTGTTCGACAGCTTCGAATGCGCGATCTTCGCCATGGCGCCGGCCTGCGCCCATTGCGGCTGTCGCATCCTCGGCCATGGCGTGGCCGGCGAGGGCAACGATTGCTACTGCTGCGATCACTGCGCCCATGCGCATCACCTGGCGCTGGGGCAGCCCGATGCGTCGCCGCAGCCGCCGGCCGGGGCCGAGCACCTGGGCATGTGAGCGGCGTTCGCCAGCGTGGCGAACGATCGAAAGACGGATCGAAAGCAAGCGGACCGCGATCGTGCGGTCCGTTTCTCTTTGCCTCGATCCGACGCGGTGCGCGCCGCGAAGCCGCGGCGCGCACCGCGCAGGCTCATTCCCAATAGGGACGGCGGCCGTAGTACAGGTGAAGGTCGCTGGCCCAGCGCGGATCGGCCATGCTCGGCCAGTGGTCCTTGTCGAAGCCGTTGGCCTTCTCCAACCGTTCCTTGTCGGCGTCGAGCACGAAGCACTTGCGGTCGGTATCGAGCAGCAGCGCCGACCAGGGCAGGGCGAACAGCTTGTCGCCCAGGCCGAGCAGGCCGCCGAACGACAGCACCGCGTAGGCGATCCGGCCGCGCTGGACATCGAGCATGATGCCCTTGATGTCGCCGAGCTTGTCGCCGGCCGGATTGACCACGTCGTTGCCGGTCAGCGTGTCGGCCAGCATCAGGAAGGGGCCGGGGCCGGGATTCTGGTTGAGCGATTCGGCCGAGCCGCTGATGGCGGCGCCGCCGGGGGGAATGGCCGGGGTGTTGAGCATGATCGGAATCTCCTTGGCTTGGACGGGGAGGGGCCGTGCGATTGCGACGGTCCTGCCCGCTCATGCGCAAGCGGCGTGCCCGCCGCCGGGCCGCGTGGGACGGAGATCGGGCCGATGGCGGCGGTCATTCTTGCATCGGGGACGGCAGGATTTACACCGGGTGGAGGACTGGATGCCGACGACACCGGGCGCTATTCTTGCGATACGATAGTAAAAGGAAATATTTGGAAAGATATTGTGGCTGGAAAATTTTCACTGTAATCGTTAACATGAATATATTCAAAATCATCGGCTAGCCGGGCGATCACGACCGGCAGCCTCCAGCTTCACTCCTCTCTTCAAATGGAGAGTTCGCGGCACGCTTCGGCGTGCCGCCTTTTTTGGGTCTCGAATACCTCGGCTCCCTGGCGAAAGGGTCTTCTACGCCTCGGCCGGCCCGCTCGCCCGGCCCAGTGCGATCACCGTCAGGCTGCGCACCCCCTGCGCGCCGCGGATCAGCACGCCCTCGATGTCGGCCGTGGCCGACGGCCCGCTCGTCAGCACGGCATAGCGCGCCTCGCGCCATTCCGGCCGGGCATAGGCGTGGTGCAGGTTGGGCACGATCTCGGCCGGGTCGAGCAGCACCACCAGGTGCTGCGGCAGGTAGCCGAGCGGATTGAGCCGGTATTGCGCCTCGGACAGCCAGACCGAGCCGGTCTCGGCCACCGCGAAGCCGGCGCGCACCACGCCGACGTCGATGCCGGCCAGCGTGCGCGCGTCGCCGATCGCCTCGATGCGCACGGTGCCGCGCACCTCGGGCACCGCCGAGCAGAAGGCGAGCGCATCGGGAAAGCGCCGCCGCAGCAGCGCGTCGAGATCGTCGCCGGTCGCCTCGGCGGCAGGGTCGCCGATCCAGCGGCCGCCCATCTTCTCCAGCATGGCGACGAACTGCGGCAGCCGTTCGGGCAGCCCCAGGTCGAACAGCGGCACCTCGGGCAGCGGCACGGCGGCGCGTGCATGCGCGCGCAGGGTGGCCAGCATGGCGACGCGGCTGCTCATCGGGTCTCTCCTTGGTCCTGCGGCGGCTCGGCGGCGGGCTCGGCCATGCACGGCACGGTCGGCTTGACCCGCTCGCTGGGGCGGTTGGCGGCATACCACTGGTGGAAGGTCTGCTTCGGCGCCGCCGGCAGCTCGCGCTGCTTGCCCCAGGCGTTGAACGGGTTGTAGAGGAAGGCGCGCGGCAGCCCGGCGATGGCGCGGCCGGTGGTCTCCGACAGCTTGCGGTAGCGGCGCGGATCGCCAAGCACCGCGCCGGCCAGCTTCATCGACTCGCGTTTGACGAAGCCGACGTGGCCCTGCGCGGCGACGATCTGGCGCCACTTGTAGATCTGCTCGTGGATGTTGATCTTGACCGGGCAGACGTTGCTGCAACTGCCGTTGAGCGTGCTGGCGAAGGGCAGGGCGCTGTACTTCTTCAGGTCGAAGGTCGGATTGATGATGGCGCCGATCGGGCCGGCGTAGACGCCGCCGTAGCTGAGCCCGCCGCTGCGGCGGTAGACCGGGCAGGTGTTCATGCAGGCGCCGCAGCGGATGCACTTGAGCGAATACCAGAAGTCGTCCATCGCCAGCCGCGCGCTGCGGCCGTTGTCGACCAGCACGTAGTGCAGCTCGCCGCCCTCGCGCGGGGCGCGGAAGTGCGAGGTGTACTGGGTGATCGGCGAACCGAGCGCGCTGCGCGACAGCATGCGGACGAACACCGCGAGGTCGCTCAGGCGCGGGATCAGCTTCTCGATGCCGATGCTGGCGATGTGGATGGGCGGCAGGTTGGCGCTCAGGTCGGCATTGCCCTCGTTGGTGCAGACCACCACGGTGCCGGTCTCGGCCACCGCGAAGTTGCAGCCGGTCATGCCGGCGCCGGCGCGCAGGAAGTAGGGCCGGGTGTCCTGCCGCATGCCCTCGGCCAGGTAGTGCGGATCGGCGTTGGCGCGGTCGGTGCCGATGCTGTCGGCGAACACCTCGGCCACGTCGGCGGCCAGCTTGTGCACGGCCGGCACCACGATATGGCTGGGCATCTCGCCGTCGAGCTGCTGGATGCGCTCGCCCAGGTCGGTCTCGACCACCTCGATCCCGCGCGCCTCGAGGTAGGGCCGCATCTCGCATTCCTCGGTCAGCATCGACTTGCTCTTGACCAGCAGGTCGACGCCGCGCTCGGCCAGGAGGTCGTGGACGATGCGGTTGTGCTCGGCCGCGTCGGCCGCCCAGTGCACCACCACGCCGTTGGCGCGCGCCGTGCGGTCGAACTGCTCGAGGTAGCCGGCCAGATTGCCCAGCGTGTGTTCCTTGATCTGCGAGGCCAGCGCGCGCAGCTGCTCCCATTCGGCGATGCCGTGGGCGGCCTGGTCGCGCAATTCGCGCAGGCCCCACAGCCGCTTGTCGTGGAAGCGGATGTGCGGCTCGTCGCCGATGAAGGCGCGCGAGGCCTTGGCGTGGTCGACGCGGCGGCTCATGCGCGCGCTCCGTTGAGGATCTGGGCGATGTGGATGAAGCGCAGCGGCAGGCCCAGCCGCTCGGCGCAGCCGCGCTGGTGCATCAGGCAGGACATGTCGGCCGACACCACGTAGCTCGCGCCGGCCGCGCTGTGGTCGCGCACCTTGTCGTAGCCCATGCGCGCCGAGACCGGCTCCTCGGTGATGCAGAAGGTGCCGCCGAAGCCGCAGCATTCGTCGGGCCGGCTCGGCGTGGCGAATTCGATGCCCTTGACGCCGGCCAGCAGCGCCAGCGGCTTGGAGAAGGCCGGGCCGTTCAGCTCGCTGGCGCTGGCGTGGCCGAGCCGGCGCAGCGTGCCGCAGCTGTTGTGCAGGCCGACGCGGTGCGGGAACTCGGCCCAGGGGAAGTTGCGCACGCCGAGCACGTCGTGCAGGAACTCGACCAGCTCGTAGGTGCGGTCGCGGACCTGGCGGGTGACGTCGTCGTCGGGCGCCGCGCTCAGGTGGTCGCGCACGTGGTGCACGCAGCTGCCCGAAGGCGCCACGATGTAGTCGTAGCCGGCGAAGTTCTGCACGAACAGCGTCTCGCAGGCGCGCGCTTCGTCATGGCAGCCGCTGTTGCCCAGCGGCTGGCCGCAGCAGGTCTGGTCGGGCGGGTAGTCGACCCGGCAGCCCAGCCGCTCGAGCAGTTCGAGCGTGGCGATGGCGACGTCGGGGAAGAAGGTGTCGATGAAGCAGGGGATGAAGAGGGCGATGCGCATGCGGGCTCAGCGGTAGTTTTGATGCTGGTGAATGATGCGCAGCACGGTCACGTGGCTGGCATGGACCCGGTAGTACAAGGTGTAGGGGAAATGCGCGAGATGCTTGCGACGCCGGCCTTTGTTGCCAGGGCTGCCGGCCAGCGGATGTTCGGCGACCCAGGTCAGGGCGGCGGAGATTTCGTCGCGGAACCGACGGGCAACGCTTTCGCCGGCCTCGCTTGCGTACCACTGCACAGCGGCGACGGCGTCGCGCTGGGCTAGCCGGGCGACCCTAAGCGGCTTTGCCGGCATGCTGGTCGATGGCCGCGTCCAGGCTTTCCAGCAGCTCGTCTGCCGTTACCGTGCCCTCGGTTTCGGCGCTGGCATCGCCGGCGTCCAGTTCCGCTTCCAACCACTCCTGGTGCTTGGCATGCGCGACCTTTTCCGCCTCGCGCAAGGGCTGCGTGCTCGTCATGGTCATGGCATCTCTCCTTCGGCTTGCAGTCTAGCATCGGCCCTGCGTTAAGCTTTTGTTATTCAAGGTGTTGTCCGGTTCCTCCGGACGAGGTCAGCGTCCCGACAGGCTGCGCGAGAACGCCTTCTTCACCGTGTCGAGGTGGGCCTTCATCGCGTTGCGCGCCGCGGTGGCGTCGCGGCGGCGCACGGCGTCGAGGATGCGCTGGTGGAAATCCTCGGCGTCGCGATACAGCTCGGTGGTGGAGAAGTGTTCCTCGAATTTCTCGAACACCGGCGTGTAGCGCTGCTCCCACAGCGTGGCCACCATGAACAGCAGCGCGCCGTTGCCGCTGGCGCGCGCCAGCGCGTAGTGGAAGTCGCGGTCGCCCTCGTGGCGCGGGATCCCCTTGGCGTGCTCGTCCAGCATGCGCGCCAGCGCCGCCTCGAGCGCGGCGATGTCGGCCTCGGTGGCGTTGCGGGCGGCCAGCGCGGCGGTCTCGCTTTCCACCAGCCGGCGCGCTTCCAGCAACTCCAGCGGGCCGATCTCGGGCAGCTCGGCGGCGGAGCCGCCGTTGCCGGCCGCGGCCTTGGTTGCCGATCCCCCGGCCAGCGCCCCCCCGGCTGACGCCGGGTTCAGCACCTGTACGCCGGCGCCGACCCGGATCGACACCCGGCCTTCGACTTCGAGCGCGATCAGCGCCTCGCGCACCGAGGCGCGGCTGACGCCGAGCTGCTGGGCCAGCTCGCGCTCGGGCGGCAGGTAGCTGCCGATGGCGAATTCGCCCTGGTCGATATGCGTCCGGATCAGGCCGGCGATCTGCCGGTACAGCCGCTTGGGTTCGATCTGCGGCAGGCGTCCCACCATATTCGTTCATCCCTTGTGCGTTCTCGTTCGGTGCCGCGGCGCGACGGCACCATCGGTCCGCCGCCGCGATTCATCGCTTGACAGACGCATTATGGCACAACTATCGTTTGGCTCAATGGTCAGACCAATAGACCTTCAAGCCAATACGCCGGACCTGCCGCAACGGGACCGGATCGACCCAAGCATTGGAAAGCATCGAACATGGCCGTTACCGATCCACGCCTCCTGCTGCTCGCGGCGGAAGACAACTGCCTGGTGGCCTGCGCGCCGCTGCAGGCGGGCGAGCGGCTGCTGGTCGAGGGCCTTGCGGTCGAGCTGGCGCGCGACGTCGGCAGCGGCCACAAGCTGGCCCGGCGGCCGATCGCGGCCGGCGACAAGGTGCTGCGCTACGGCGCGGTCATCGGCAGCGCCACCGCCGCCATCGCCCAGGGCGAGCACATCCATACCCACAACCTGCAGAGCGACTACCTGCCGACCTACACGCTGGAAGACGGTCGCTCTTTCGTCCGTGACGGACATTGAGATGACGCTGGACACGCTCCCCCCGCTGCTCGGCTATCCGCGCCAGGACGGCCGCAAGGGCATCCGCAACGTGGTGGCGGTGGCCTACCTGGTCGAATGCGCGCATTTCGTGGCGCGCGAGATCACGCTCGAATTCCGCGGCCGACCGGTCCACCTGATCGGCTTTCCCGGCTGCTACCCGAACGCCTACGCCGACAAGATGCTGCGTCAGCTCGCCACCCACCCGAACGTCGGCGCGGTGCTGCTGCTGTCGCTCGGCTGCGAGAGCTTCGACAAGCGCGGGCTCGACGCCGTGGTGGCCGCCAGCGGCCGGCCGGTCCACACGCTGACCATCCAGGAGCACGGCGGCACCCGCCGCACCATCGCCGAAGGCGTGGAGTGGGTGCGCTGGGCGCTCGACCACCTGGCTGGCGAGGCGCGCGTGCCGATGGGCTGGGACGAGCTGGTGGTCGGCACCGTCTGCGGCGGCTCGGACGGCACCAGCGGCATCACCGCCAACCCGGCCGTCGGCCGCGCCTTCGACGCCATGATCGGCGCCGGCAGCGCCTGCATCTTCGAGGAGACCGGCGAGCTGGTCGGCTGCGAGTTCCACATGCAGCGCCGCGCCGCCACGCCCGAGCTGGGCGAGGAAATCGTCGCCTGCGTGGCCAAGGCGGCGCGCTACTACGCCACGCTGGGCCACGGCAGCTTCGCGCCCGGCAATGCCGACGGCGGCCTGACCACCCAGGAGGAGAAGTCGCTCGGCGCCTATGCCAAGAGCGGCGCTTCGCCGATCGCCGGCCTGATCAAGCCGGGCGACGTGCCGCCGGCCGGCGGGCTCTACCTGCTCGACGTGGTGCCCGACGGCGAGGTGCGCTTCGGCTTTCCCAACATCTCGGACAACGCCGAGATCGTCGAGCTGATCGCCTGCGGCGCCCACCTGACGCTGTTCACCACCGGCCGCGGCTCGGTGGTCGGCTCGGCGCTGGCGCCGGTGATCAAGGTCTGCGCCAATCCGCAGACCTATGCGCGGCTGGCGGACGACATGGACGTGAATGCCGGGCGCCTCTTGGCCGGCGAGGCGACGCTGGACCAGCTCGGCGCCGAGATCGTCGGGCTGGTCGGCCGCGTCGCCAACGGCGAGCCGAGCAAGTCCGAGGCGCTGGGCCACCAGGAATTCATCCTGACCTACAAGGCGTTCGAGCCGGTCGGGCCGAGCTGCCTGCCGCTGCGGCGGGCGGCTTAGACGGAAGTCGCGATAGTTAGAACGTAGGAGCGGCTTCAGCCGCGAAGGCCGGTGCCATCACGGCGGTTATTGGAAGTGCAACGATTGCTTTCGCGGCTAAAGCCGCTCCTACAACAGCGCAGCGGTCTGGCGCCAGCGTGGGCCGATCGTTCGCACCGATGTGGTACCGCTACCAGATTCATTAGAATGCCCCGAGGGCATCACGGAGAGACAGGCATGACCCAACGACTCGCAGGCAAGACCGTGCTGGTCACCGCCGCCGGCCAGGGCATCGGCCGTGCCAGCGCGCTGGCGATGGCCGCCGAGGGCGCCCTGGTGTGGGCCACCGACCGCGACGAAGGCCTGCTGGCCGATCTGCACGGCCGGCCCGGCCTGTGCGCCGCCCGGCTCGACGTCACCGATCCGGCCGCCATCGAGGCGCTGGTCGCGCGCATCGGCACGGTCGACGTGCTGTTCAACTGCGCCGGCCATGTCCATACCGGCACGGTGCTCGAAGTCGGGGCGGACGACTGGGCGTTCTCGTGGGAGCTCAACGTCGCCTCGATGTACCGGCTGGCGCGCGCCGTGCTGCCGGGCATGCTGGCCGCCGGCCGCGGCAGCATCGTCAACATGTCGTCGATGGCCTCCAGCATCAAGGGCTTCCCGAACCGCTGCGCCTACGGCACCACCAAGGCGGCGGTGATCGGGCTGACCAAGTCGATCGCCGCCGACTTCGTCAAGCAGGGCATCCGCTGCAATGCGGTCTGCCCCGGCACCGTCGACACGCCGTCGCTGCGCGGCCGCATCGCCGCCGCGGCCGATCCGGTGCAGGCCGAGAAGGACTTCGTCGCGCGCCAGCCGATGGGCCGGCTGGCCTCTGTGAACGATATCGCGCCGCTGGTGCTGTTCCTCGCCTCGGACGAATCGGCCTTCGTCACCGGCTGCGCCTACTCGGTCGACGGCGGCGTGACGATCTGACCGCACAGGCGCATTTCGGTAGGTCGGGCTTCATGCCCGACAGCGGCCTCGATCCGCAGCGCCGTCGGGCATGAAGCTCGACCTACGGACGGGGGCAGGCGCAACGGCATCGACATCGGATTCGACAGACGACCATGAAATCCACCGACACCCGCCCATTGGGCAAGAGCGGCCTCGATATCGGGGTGTTCGGCCTCGGCTGCGCGCCGCTGGCCGGCCTCTACCGCGCCACCTCCGACGCCGAGGCCGAGGCCGCGCTGCGCGGCGCCTGGGACGCCGGCGTGCGCTACTTCGACACCGCGCCGTACTACGGCCATACCCGTTCCGAGCATCGCGTCGGCCAGGCATTGCGCGACTACCCGCGCGGGGACTTCGTGCTGTCGACCAAGGTCGGCCGGCTGATGAAGCCGGCGCCGGCGGCGAAGGAAGCGAACGGCTGGGTCGATCCGCTGCCGTTCGCGCCGGTCTACGACTACCGCCACGACGCCATCCTGCGCTCGTTCGAGGACAGCCAGCAGCGGCTGGGCATGGACCGCATCGACATCCTGCTGGTGCACGACATCGGCCGGCTCACCCACGGCGCGCTGCACGACCGCTACTGGCGCCAGCTCACCGACGGCGGCGGCTTCAGGGCGCTCGACGAATTGCGCAGCTCGGGCCAGGTCAAGGCGGTCGGCCTCGGCGTCAACGAGTGGGAAGCGGTGTGGGACGCGATGCGCGAGTTCGACCTCGACTGCACGCTGCTGGCCGGCCGCTACACGCTGCTGGAGCAGCAGACGCTGTCGCCCTTGCTCGAGGCCTGCGTGGCCCGCGGCGTCGGCATCCTGCTCGGCGGGCCGTTCAATTCCGGCATCCTGGCCGGCGGCGTCAAGGGCAACCGCAAGTTCAACTACGCCGAGGCGCCGGCCGAGGTGATCGAGCGCGTGGCGGCGCTGGAGGCGGTCTGCGCGCAGTTCGACGTGCCGCTGCCGGCCGCCGCGCTGCAGTTCCCGCTGGCCCATCCGGCGGTCGCCAGCTGCCTGCCCGGCGGCCGCAGCGCGGCCCAGCTGCGGCAGAACATCGACTGGTTCGAGCGGCCGATCCCGGCCGCCTTCTGGCAGGCGCTGCGCGCGCAGGGCCTGCTCGATCCGGCTGCGCCGGTGCCGGCCTGAGGCTGCCATGCTGCGCATCGACGCCCATCAGCATTGCTGGCAGCTCGGCCGCGCCGACTACGGCTGGCCGACGCCGGAGATACCGGCGCTGTACCGCGATTTCGGCCCGGCCGAGCTGGCGCCGCTGCTGCGCGCGCACGGCGTGGCCGGCACGGTGCTGGTGCAGGTGCGGCCGGCGGCGGACGAGAACGACTACCTGCTCGGGCTGGCCGATGCGCACGACTTCATCCTCGGCGTGGTCGGCTGGGTCGACCTCGAGTCGCCCCGGGCGCCGGCCGAGATCGCGCGGCTGGCGCGCCATCCCAAGTTCAAGGGCGTGCGGCCGATGCTGCAAGGCCTGGCCGACCCCGCCTGGATCGCCGACCCGGCGCTCGATCCGGCCGCCGCCGCGCTGATCGAGCACGGGCTGACGTTCGACGCGCTGGTGCGGCCGAACCACCTGCCGCACCTGCTGCGCTTCGCCCGCCGCCATCGCCGCCTGCCGGTGGTGATCGACCATGCCGCCAAGCCGGCCGCTGCTGCCGCCCGGCGGCGGACTGGCGCCAGGGCATGGCCGCGCTGGCGGCGCTGCCCAATGTGCACTGCAAGCTGTCGGGCCTGGCGACCGAGGCCGGGCCGGGCTGGCGCGGCGCGCCGCTGCAGGCCTACCTCGCCTGCCTGCTCGGCTGGTTCGGGCCCGAGCGGCTGATGTGGGGCAGCGACTGGCCGGTGCTGAACGAGGTGGCCGACTACGCCGCCTGGTGCGCGGCGACCGAGGCGCTGCTGGCCGGCCGCACCGGCGTGGACGGCATCCGGGCGCCAATGCGGCGGCGTTCTACCGGCTGGCGGTCGAATAGGGACGGGGCCGTAGGAGCGGCTTTAGCCGCGAATGGTTGGGGGAACTGGGGGATTTGCTGGAGCGATGGACGAAAAGATGCACCGCGGAGGACGCCGAGGACACGGAGGAAGGTCCGCTCGCACAGGGCTGTATATCGGGGCGAGCAACTGCTCTACCGATCAGTCTGCCTTTCTCCGCGTCCTCGGCGTCCTCTGCGGTGAAAGTCCCTTGGTTGCGCTTCTCGCTGCCGCTTGACGGAGATGACAGTCTCTACAGGTAGGAAGGAAACATCGATGCAACGGATGGGCATGGTGATCGGCATCCGGCCGGAGCACATCGCCGAATACAAGCGGCTGCACGCGGCGGTCTGGCCCGAGATCCTGGCCTGCCTCGCGGCGGCCAAGGTCCGCAACTACAGCATCTTCCTGCGCGAGCCGGAGAACCTGCTGTTCGGTTACTGGGAGTACCACGGCGACGATTTCGCCGCCGACATGCGCAGGATCGCCGAACGCGAGGCCACCCGCCGCTGGTGGGCGCTGTGCGGGCCGTGCCAGGCGCCGCTTGAGAGCCGCGCCGAGGGCGAGCACTGGGCGCCGATGGAACGGGTGTTCCACATGGATTGAACGCATCGGCGCCGATGCGCCCTCCGTAGGAGCGGCTTCAGCCGCGAAAGCGCCGGTGGCATCTCCACCATTCGCGGCTGAAGCCGCTCCTACAAGAGCATGCGGCGCCGACCGATTTTGAAACTGGATACAGAGAGTCCCCATGAAACTGCTCCGCTACGGCCCCGCCGGCTCCGAGAAGGCCGGCATCCTCGATCGCGACGGCCGGGTCCGCGACCTCTCGATGCTGCTGCCCGACCTGGCCCGGCCCAGCTCGCGCCGCGCACGCTGGCCGCGCTGGCCGCGCTCGACGTCGAACGGCTGCCCCTGGCCGAGCCCGGCGCGCGCATCGGCTGCCCGCTGGCCGGCATCGGCAAGATCGTCTGCGTCGGCCTCAACTACGCCGACCACGCCGCCGAATCGGGCATGCCGATCCCGCCCGAGCCGGTGCTGTTCATGAAGGCGACCAGCTCGATCATCGGCCCGGACGACCAGGTGGTGATCCCGCGCGACTCGGTCAAGACCGACTGGGAGGTGGAGCTCGGCGTGGTGATCGGCCGCACCGCGCGCTACGTCGAGGAGGCCGAAGCGCTCGACCACGTGGCCGGCTACGTGGTGGTCAACGACATCTCCGAACGCGAGTTCCAGCTCGAGCGCGCCGGCCAGTGGGACAAGGGCAAGGGCTGCGACACCTTCTCGCCGATCGGCCCCTGGCTGGTGACCCGCGACGAGGTGCCGGACCCGCATGCGCTGCCGCTGTGGCTCGAGGTGAACGGCCGCCGGGTGCAGGACAGCAATACCGACCAGATCGTGTTCCGCATCGAACAGCTGGTGTCCTACATCAGCCGCTTCATGACGCTGAACCCCGGCGACGTGATCAGCACCGGCACGCCGCCCGGCGTCGGCCTGGGGCAGAAGCCCGAGCCGTGGTACCTGCGCGCCGGCGACACGATGCGCGTCGGCATTGCCGGCCTGGGCGAACAGCGCCAGACCTGCGTCGAGTGGACCCGTTGAGCCGCGCGCCATGAAGCTCGCTGCCATCCCGTCCGCCTTGCCGTCCGCCGTCCGGTCCGGCGAACCGGTGCTCTCGCTGCACGGCGTGACCAAGCGCTTCCCCGGCGTGCTGGCGCTCGACGGCGTCGACTTCGCGCTGCGGCGCGGCGAGGTGCATGCCGTCTGCGGCGAGAACGGCGCCGGCAAGTCGACGCTGATGAAGGTGATGAGCGGGCTGTACCAGCCCGACGCCGGCCGCATCGTCCACCGCGGCGCCGAGCGCCGCTTCGGCTCGACGCTGGATGCCCAGCGCGCCGGCATCGCGATGATCCACCAGGAGCTGAACCTGGTGCCGCGGCTGTCGGTGGCCGAGAACCTGTTCCTGGCGCGCGAACCGCGCCGCGCCGGTTTCATCGACCGGGCGAAGCTGCGTCGCGACGCCCGGCACTGGCTCGACCGGCTCGGCCTCGCGCTGCGGCCCGAACAGCTGGTGGCCACGCTGTCGGTGGCGCAGCAGCAGATGGTCGAGATCGGCAAGGCGCTGTCGCTCGACGCCGAGGTGCTGATCATGGACGAGCCGACCTCGTCGCTGACCGAGTCCGAGACCGAGCGCCTGTTCGCGCTGATCCACGCGCTGCGCCGGGACGGCGTCGGCATCGTCTACATCTCGCACCGGCTCGACGAGATGGCCCGCATCGTCGACCGCGTCACCGTGCTGCGCGACGGCCGCCGCGTCGCCAGCGACGATTTCGCCGCCACCTCGGTCGACCGCATCGTCGCGGCGATGGTCGGCCGGCCCCTGCAGGACCACTTTCCGCCGCGCCGCTCGGTGCCGACCGCCGAGGTGCTGCTGTCGGTCGAGGGTCTGCGCCGCGCGCCGGACTTCGGGCCGGTCGACTTCGAATTGCGGCGCGGCGAGATCCTCGGCTTCGCCGGCCTGATGGGCGCCGGCCGCAGCGAGGTCGCCCGGGCGGTGTTCGGCGCCGACCGCCGCGACGCCGGCACGGTGAAGCTGGCCGGCAAGCCGTTGCGCATCGCGTCGCCGGTCGACGCCATCGCGGCCGGGCTCGCCTACCTGTCGGAAGACCGCAAGGCCGACGGGCTGTCGATCAAGCTGCCGGTCGCCCACAACGTCACCCAGGCGCGCATGGGCGCGGTGTCCGGCCGGCTCGGCTTCATCCGCGCGAACGAGGAGCTGGCGGTGGCGCAGCGCTACATCGACGTGCTCGGCATCAAGACGCCGTCGCCGCTCCAGGTGGCCAGGCTGTTGTCGGGCGGCAACCAGCAGAAGGTGGCGATCGCCAAGTGGCTGTTCCGCGAGTCGCGGGTGATCTTCTTCGACGAGCCCACCCGCGGCATCGACGTCGGCGCCAAGTTCGCCATCTACCAGCTGATGGACCAACTGGCGGCGCAGGGCATCGGCGTGGTGCTGATCAGCTCGGAGCTGCCCGAGATTCTCGGCCTGACCGACCGCGTCGCGGTGTTCCACGAGGGCCGCATCGCCGCGACGCTCGCGACGCGCGACACCAGCCAGGAAGAAATCATGCAGTACGCCTCGGGCCGCCGCGCCGCGCCGCCGCCGTCCGGGCCGCACGCCCCGTAGGAGCGGCTTCAGCCGCGAAAGCGACGGTGGCATGACCACCATTCGCGGCTGAAGCCGCTCCTACAGAACCTCAATCGCTTCACACGACCCGAACCCGACCATGCTCACGCCCGACAAAAAGACCTGATCCAGAAATTCGCCGCGCTGGCGAGCCTGCTGCTGCTGGTGCTGGTGTTCTCGCTGACCAGCGACGCCTTCTTCAGCGTCGGCAACGGCATGACGGTGGCGCTGCAGGTGACCTCGATCGGCTTCCTCGGCATCGGCGCCACCTGCGTGATCATCACCGGCGGCATCGACCTGTCGGTCGGCTCGGTGCTGGCGCTGTCGGGCGTGGCGGCCGCGCTGCTGGTCAAGGAAGCCGGCTGGGCGGTGCCGCCGGCCATGCTCGGCGGCGTGCTGGTCGGCGCGCTGTGCGGCCTGGTCAACGGCCTGTGCGTGACCCGGCTCAGGCTGCCGCCCTTCATCGCCACGCTCGGCATGATGCTGGTGGCGCGCGGGGTGGCGCTGCAGCTGACCGGCGCGCGCGCCGTATCGGGCCTGGGCGAGGACTTCGCCGCGCTGGGCAACGGCGCGCTGGGCCGGGTGGTCGAGATCGACGCGATGGGCTTTCCCGACGTGATCTTCCCCGGCATTCCCTACCCGGTGCTGCTGATGATCGTGCTGGCGGTCGGCGTCTCGCTGCTGCTGACCCGCACCGTGCTCGGCCGCCACCTCTACGCGGTCGGCTCCAATGCCGAGGCGGCCCGGCTGTCGGGCGTGCGCGTCGACGGCGTCACCACCTTCGCCTACCTGCTGTCCGGCGCCCTGGCCGGCCTGGCCGGCTGCGTGCTGATGTCGCGGCTGGTGACGGCCCAGCCCAACGAGGGTGTGATGTACGAGCTCGACGCGATCGCCGCCGCAGTGATCGGCGGCACCTCGCTGATCGGCGGCGTCGGCACCATCTCCGGCACGCTGATCGGCGCCTTCGTGATCGGCATCCTGCGCAACGGCCTGAACATGAACGGCGTATCGGCCTTCACCCAGCAGATCGTGATCGGGCTGGTGATCCTGTTCACGGTCTGGATCGACCAGGTGCGCAACCGGCGCTAGGGCGCTGCATCCGTAGGAGCGGCTTCAGCCGCGAATGCATTGCGTATTGATCAACTGTTCGCGGCTGAAGCCGCTCTTGCGGTGATCGGTTGATGTAGGTCGGGCGTAAAGCCCGACCTACATCAACCAGGCAGCGAACGACGGCCTACCGGAATTCCACCCACAAGGAGACAACACCATGAAACCCACGATCCGCGGCCTGCTGGCCGTCCTGCTGGCCACCGGCCTCGCCCAGGCCGGCGAAATCGCGGTGATCGTCAAGACCACCAATTCGACCTTCTGGCAAAACGTGCAGAAGGGCGCCAACGACGGCATCAAGGCGGTCAAGGGCCATACCCTGAGCTTCCAGGGCCCGGCCAGCGAATCGGCCATCGCCGACCAGGTCGGCCTGGTCGAGAACGCGGTCAACCGCAAGGTGGCCGGCATCGTGCTCGCGCCGTCCGACCCGGACGCGCTGATCCCGGCGATCAAGAAGGCCTGGGAGGCGCGCATCCCGGTGGTGCTGATCGATTCGCTGGTGTCCGACTCCGGCCGCAGCTACTACCAGTCCTTCCTCGCCACCGACAACCGGCTGGCCGGCGAGCTGTGCGCCAAGGCGCTGATCGCGAAGATCGGCACCGAGGGCAAGGTCGCCATCATGTCCTACGTCGCCGGCGCCGGTTCCGAGCTCGGCCGGGTAGGGGGCTTCAAGCGCTATCTGGAGAAGAACTCGAAGATCAGGATCGTCGGCCCGTTCTACTCGCAGTCGCAGATGGCCACCGCGCTGAACCAGACCACCGACGTGCTGGCCTCCAATCCCGATCTCAAGGGCATCTTCGGCGCCAACGAGCCGACCGCGGTCGGCATGGGCCGCGCGCTGGTGCAGTCGGGCAAGGCCGGCAAGGTGGCGGCGATCGGCTTCGACGGCAACGCCGACCTGCAGGGCTTCGTCCGCGACGGCACGCTCGACGGCACCGCGGTGCAGGGTTCCTACCAGATGGGCGAGCTCGGCGTGAAGACGGTGGCGGCCATCCTGGCCGGCCAGAAGGTCGCCCGGCAGCTCGACACCGGCGTGGTGCTGGTCACCAAGGCCAACATCGACCAGCCCGAGGCCAAGCGCGTGCTGTATTGATCCCACCGGCCCGCGCCGTGCGCGCGGGGGCGTCCGTTTCCTTCCGCCGCCGCCCTCCTGCCCAGCCGGGCAGGGCGCCGGGGGAACAGCTTCAGCCGCGAATGTCTCGAGCGATCGAGGCCTTCGCGGCTGAAGCCGTTTCCGAATCCCATTTCCGATGGCCGGGTTTTCGTGTTTTCCGACGCTCGGGGAAGCATTGGAAACGTTTTCAATCCTTAATGGCGAGAAGCGGTGCCGTGAGCCGCGCCCGCAGCCGACGGCAGCGGGATCCGATCGACCCTGGATGGTGCCGGCCAAGGCCGGCGGGAAAGGAGCACCGCCGCGACCGAACCGCGTCACCCATTGATCCGCCTGGCGCGGCGCGATGGCGAGCAGCAGCACCGCCGGCTCCGGCCGGCAGACGTCCCGCGACAGGACCGGCATCAGACCGGCCGCGCGTGGGCAGCGTGCAGTACCTCAAACACGGAGACTTCATCATGCAAAACCTCAACGCCCGTTCCTGGCGGGCCCTGTTGCATCTGTCGGGCCTGCTGTTCGCCCTGCTGCTGGCGCCGCCGGCACTGGCCGACGAATACGACGACCTGCGCGCCCGCTGGCTGGCCCAGCTCACCGGCGGCCCCGGCCTCGATACGTCCGATCCCGACATCGCCGCGCGCCTGCTGGTCATCAACGATACCGCTCAGGGCTACTGGAGCACGCTGCGCAAGGACGCCGGCCGGCCCGCGCTGTGGGACGACCTGTACCCGTGGGTCGACTCGGGCGACACCATCACCGCCCACTACAACCGGCTCAAGTCGATGGCGCTGGCCTACGCCACCCCCGGCACCGCGCTGTACGGCAATGCCGCGCTGGCGGCCGACATCGTCGGCGGGCTCGACTGGCTGTACGCCAACAAGTACAACCTGAGCACGCCGGTGGCCAGCAACCTGACCTGGTGGAACGCCGAGATCGGCTCGCCGATCGCGCTCGACGACATCATGGTGCTGATGTACGGCCAGCTCAGCGCCACCCAGCGCGCCAACTGGATCGCGGTGATCGACCGCTTCGTGCCCGATCCGAGCCTGCGCGAGGGCAATGCGGCCGCCGTCGAGACCGGCGCCAACCTGCTCGACAAGGTGCTGGTGGTGGCCTTGCGCGGCGTGCTCGGCAAGTCGTCGGCCAAGATCGCGCAGGCCCGCGACGAGATGGCTCCGGCCTTCCCCTACGTGACCGGCGGCGACGGCTTCTACGCCGACGGCTCGCTGGTGCAGCACAGCCGGGTCGCCTACGTCGGCTCCTACGGCGCCATCCTGCTGTCGGACGCCACCGCGCTGTTCTACCTGCTCAACGGTTCGAGCTGGGCCTTCAGCGACCCCAACGCCGCCAACGTCTACCGCTGGGCGACCGAGACCTTCCAGCCCTTCATGTACAACGGCGCCCAGTTCGATGCGGTGCGCGGCCGCGCGCTGGCCCGCCACAACTCGACCGACCACACCGCCGGCCGCGGCATCGTCGCCAACTTCGCCCGCCTGGCCAAGGGCGCGCCGGCCGACAAGGCGGCGCTGCTCAACGGCATCGCCAAGGGCTGGATGCAGCGCGACACCAGCTTCGCCAACTACTTCGACAGCGTGGGCCTGGCCGACATCGTCAACCTCAAGGCCATCGCCGCCGACAGCGGCGTCGTGGCGGCGCCGGAGCCAGTCGACACCCACATGTTCGCCGGCATGGACCGGCCGCTGCACCGCGCCGCCGGCTTCGTGTTCGGCCTGGGCCTGTCGTCGCCGCGCATCCAGGCCTTCGAGTACGGCAACGGCGAGAACACCCGCGGCTGGTGGACCGGCCTGGGCATGACCTATCTCTACAATGCCGACCAGACCCAGTACAGCGACGGCTACTGGCCGACGGTGAACAGCTACCGGCTGCCGGGCACCACCACCGACGGCTCGAGCGGCACGCTGGTCAACTTCAAGTACTACCCGAACACCCAGACCTGGGTCGGCGGCGCCACCGTCGGCGCCAACGGGGCCTTCGGCATGCAGTTCGACACCGTCCAGGTCACCGGTACGGCGCTCAAGGGCAAGAAGTCGTGGTTCACCGTCGGCGACCGCATCGTCGCGCTCGGCTCCAACATCGCCACCACCGACGGCCGCGCGGTCGAGACCATCGTCGACAACCGCAAGCTCAATGCCGCCGGCGACAACGCGCTCACCGTCAATGGCAGCGCCAAGTCCAGCTCGGTCGGCTGGAGCGAGAGCATGGCCGGCGTGCAGTGGGCCCACCTGGCCGGCAACGTGGCCGGATCGGACATCGGCTACTTCTTCCCCGGCACGGCCAGCATCGACGGCCTGCGCGAAAGCCGCAGCGGCTACTGGAGCGACATCAACACGCTCAACTACCCGCTGGGCAACCCGCAGCAGACCAACCGCTTCCTGAGCCTCGCGTTCAAGCACGGCACCAACCCGACCGCCGGCAGCTACGCCTACGTGATCCTGCCCAACCGCACGGCGGCGCAGACGGCCGCCTATGCCGCCGCGCCGACGGTGAAGGTGATGGAGAACTCGGCCGATGCGCACGCCATCCTCGATACCAGCGGCGGGGTCAAGGTGGTTGGTGTCAATTTCTGGAACGACGCCAGCAAGACGGTCTACGACAACGGCTATCGCTACGTCAGCAGCAACCGGAAGGCCGCGGTCAGCTTCGTCGAGGCGAACGGCGAGCTCGAAGTCGGCGTGGCCGATCCGACCCAGCTCAACACCGGCAGCATCCAGGTCGAGATCTTCCGCGTCGCCGGCGAGGCGCTGTCGGTCGATCCGGGCGTCACCGTCGACCAGCTCACGCCGACCATCAAGCTGACCATCGCCGTCAACGCCTCGGCCGGCAAGACCTTCCGCGCCCGCTTCAAGCTGGCCAAGCTGGCCTACCTGACGGTGGCGGCCGATGCCTACGTGCGCAGCGGCAGCTATGCCAACACCAACTTCGGCAGCACCGCGGTCTCGGAGGTGAAGAAGGAGGCCGCGGGCTACGATCGCCAGACCCTGCTGCGCTTCGATCTCAGCTCGATCGTCGGCACCATCGTCAATGCCAAGGTGCGGCTGTCGCCGATCTACAAGGGCACGGCGAGCGGCATCGTCCATCAGGCCTACCTGGTGCCGACCGACAGCTGGGGCGAGACCACGGTCAGCTGGAACAACAAGCCGGCGACCTCGACGCTGCTGGCGAGCTGGACCGTACCCGACCTCAACGCCTGGACCGAGTTCGACGCCACCGCGGCGGTGCAGGCGGCGGCCGGCAGCGACGAGCTGGTCAGCTTCCTGATCGATTCCGCCGCCAATTACGGCGGCGAGGGCTGGGTGCAGTACCCGGCGCGCGAGCACACCGTCACGACCAAGCCGACGCTGGCCGTGACCTACTACTGAGCAGGACAGGGCGGGCGCGCAGCGGCCCGCCGAATGCCTCCGCAGCAGCGGCGTCTACCGCGAACGGCCGTCCGCGCCGTTCGCGGCTGAGGTCGCTTTTCGGGAGCCAGACCCTCGCCGCCGTCACGCCGTCGCCTCCTCGCATGGCCGTTCCATTGAGCTTCAGGCCCGGGCAAAGCGTCGTCCTGACGGACGGGAGTACATCCAAAATATTTCCGGGAATTCGTGCGCCCGCCACGAGGCGCAGCCAGACCCATATGGAGACGACCTCATGCACCATCCTGCCGCACGCCGCCTGCGTTCCCTGCTGCCGTTCTGCTGCACCTTCGCGCTGCTGGCGCCCGCCGCATGGGCCGACGAATACGACAGCCTGCGCGAGAAATGGCTGACTCGGCTCACCGGCGGCAGCGCCGCCAATACCGCCGATCCCGACATCGCGGCGCAGCTCGCCACCATCGCCAGCAATGCCCAGGCCAACTGGAGCGGCATGAACACCGCCGCCGGCCGCACCTACCTTTGGAGCGATCTGGCCAGCACCACCAATTCCAGCCACGTCACCGGCAGCTACACCCGCCTCAACGCAATGGCGCTGGCCTATTCGACCTCCGGCTCCTCGCTGTACGGCAACGCCGCGCTGGCGGCCGACATCGTGGCCGGCCTCGACTGGCTCTACGCCAACCGCTACAACCCTCGGTCACCTATTACAACAACTGGTGGGACTGGCATATCGGCACGCCGCAGTCGCTGGTCGACACCATGACGCTGATGTACGGCCAGCTCAGTCCGACCCAGATCGCCAACTACCTGGCGGCGATCGACAAGTTCGTGCCCAACCCGATCCAGCGTCTCAACCCCAACGGCACGGTGCAGACCACCGAGACCGGCGCCAACCTGCTCGACAAGGCCTGGCCGGTGCTGATGCGCGGCGTGCTCGGCAAGTCGCCGTCCAAGCTCGTGCAGGGCCGCGACGCGGTCGGCGGCGCCTTGCCCTACGTCACCAGCGGCGACGGCTTCTACCTCGACGGCTCCTTCATCCAGCACGGCGCGGTGCCCTACCTCGGCGGCTATGGCGGCGCGGTGCTGAGCGACGTGGGCAAGCTGACCTACCTGCTGGCCGGCTCGAGCTGGGCCTTCACCGATCCCAACATTTCCAACGTCTATGCTTGGGCACGCGATGCCTATATCCCGGCCATCTACGACGGCGCGATGCTCGACTCACTACTGGGCCGTGGCGCGAGCCGCCAGTTCACGACCGGCCATAACGTCGGCCGCGGCAACGCGGTGGGGCTGAACTTCCTGGCCCAAGGCGCGCCGGCGGCCGATGCGCTGGCGATCCGCCGCGCGGTCAAGGGCTGGATGCAGCGCGACACCACTTTCGGCAGCAGCTACTACGCCCCGGTGGCGACCGCCGTGCCCGGCGTCTACGCCGGCATCGGCCTCTACGATCTGGCGCTGCTCAAGGCGCTGGCGGCCGACAACGCGGTAAGCGCCGCCGCCGAGCCGGTCAAGACCCATGTGTTTGCAAGCCAGGACCGCGTGGTGCAGCGCGAGGCCGGTTTCGCCTACGACATCGCGATGTTCTCCAAGCGGATCTCGAGCTTCGAGTACGGCAACGGCGAGAACATCAAGGGCTGGTGGACCGGCATGGGCACCGGCTGGCTCTACGACGCCGACCAGACCCAGTACATGAACGGCTACTGGGCCACGGTCGACATGAGCCGCTTGCCCGGCACCACCACCGACCGCAGCGGCAGCGGCACGCCGGTGCCGTGGAAGGACTACGAGAACGTCAACGACTACGCCGGCGGCGCCGAGCTCGACGGCCGCTACGCCGCGGTCGGCCTCGACTTCGCCGCCTCGGGCGTCACCGGCAGCAGCCTGCAGGCCAAGAAGAGCTGGTTCCTGTTCGGCGACAAGATCGTCCAGGCCGGCTCGGGCATCCGCAGCACCGACGGCGTCAACGTCGAGACCATCATCGAGAACCGCAAGCTCAATGCGTCCGGCAACAACCTGCTGACCGTCAACGGCGTGGCCAAGCCGACCACGCTGGGCTGGAGCGAGGCGATGCCGTCGGTGCAGTGGGCCCACCTGGCCGGCAGCGTGCCGGGTGCGGACATCGGCTACTGGTTCCCCTATGCGCCGACCGTCTACGGCCTGCGCGAGACGCGCAGCGGCATCTGGTCGCAGATCAACGCCGGCAATACTGCCGACACGGTCAGCAACCACTTCCTCAGCCTGGCCAGCTACCAGGGCGTCAGCCCCGCGACCGGGGCCTACAGCCAGGTGATCCTGCCCGGCCGCAGCGCGGCGCAGACGGCGGCCTTCGCGGCGAACCCGACGGTGGAGATCCTCGAGCGTTCGTCCGCTGCCACCGCGGCGCGCGAGACCGCGCTGGGCCTGGTCGGCGCCAACTTCTGGCAGAACGCCGCCAAGACCGTCAACGTCGGCGGGACGGCCTACCTGAGCAGCGACCGCAAGGCCTCGGTGCTGACGCGCGAAAGCGGCAACGACCTGGCGGTCAGCGTGGCCGACCCGACCCAGACCCAGACCGGCGCGATCAATATCGAGATCAACCGCGCCGCGGTCGCCGCGGTGGCGGCCGATGCCGGCGTCACCGTGCAGCAGCTGAGCCCGACCATCAAGCTGGCCGTCGACGTCGCCGGTTCGGCCGGCAAGTCCTACGTCGCGCGCTTCAAGTACGGCAGCACGGCCAGCCTCGGCGCGGTGGCCGATGCCTACGTGCGCGACGGGACCTACGCCAACACCAACTACGGCCAGACCGCCACGCTGACGATCAAGAACGACGGGGTCGGCTATGCGCGGCGCGCCTTCCTCAAGTTCGACCTCGGCGCGATCGCCGGCACTATCGTCAGCGCCAGGCTGGTGCTGGCGCCGAGCTCGGTCGGCCAGACCACGGCGATGACCCACAACGCCTACCTGGCGAGCAGCGACAGCTGGGGCGAGACCACGCTGTCGTGGAACAACGCGCCGGCGGTCGGCAGCCTGCTCGGCAGCTGGAGCGTGCCGGCGGTGGGCAGTACGGCCCAGATCGACGTCACCAACCAGGCCGCCGCCGCGCTGGCCGGCGACAAGCTGCTGTCGATCCGCGTCGAAGCCGCCGCCAACTACGGCGCCAACGGCTGGGTCGAGTACGCCGCGCGCGAGAACGGCGTGACGACCGCCCAGCCCAAGCTGGTGGTGACCTACTACTGACGGGCGGCGCGGCCCGCTTCGCAATCCGCCACGGCCGGTAAACCCGGCCGTGGCTTTTTCATGGCCGTAAGCATCGTGAAAGCCGACAAGCTCACCAGAAGGGAATACCATTACAATGCCATTGGCTATGCTGATTGAATAAATCGCCAGAATGGCCTGCCTTCCCGGCTTGAACTGGACTTGTCGATCATGGGTGGGCAGGGCGGCGATGCCACCGGAACAAGAACTATCAATCCCAGGAGCGAGGAACCGACCCATGCAAATCAGACATCCGATCCGTGCCACCCTCGTCGCCGCGCTGCTGGCCTGCGGCCTGGCCCAGGCCGGCAACCTGACCATCGAATCGTGGCGCGTCGACGACAAGACGCTGTGGGAGGAAGTGCTGATCCCGGCCTTCAACAAGCGCCATCCCGATATCAAGGTCAAGTTCGCGCCGACCGCGCCGACCGAATACGACTCCTCGCTGACCGCGCGGCTGACCGGCGGCACCGCCGGCGACCTGATCACGCTGCGTCCGTTCGACAAGTCGCTCGACCTCTACAAGAAGGGCCAGCTCGACAGCCTGAACGGCAAGCCGGGCCTGGAGAACTTCCCGGCCTCGGCCAAGGTGGCCTGGCAGACCGACGACGGCAAGACGGTGTTCGGCCTGCCGATGGCCTCGGTGATCCACGGCGTGTTCTACAACCGCAAGCTGTTCCAGCAGCTCGGCCTGCAGGCGCCGGCCACCGCCGAAGAATTCTTCAAGGTGGCCGAGGCGGTGAAGAAGGCCGGCAAGACGCCGGTCGCGCTCGGCACCGCCGACCAGTGGGAAACCAGCCAGATCGTGTTCACCGGCCTCGGCGCACCGTACTGGAAGGGCGAGGAGGGCCGCCGCGCGCTGATCGCCGGCACGGCGCGCTTCACCGATCCGCAATTCGTCGCCGCCTTCGATTTCGCAAGCCGGCTCGCGCCCTACCTGGCCCGCGGCTACCAGGCGCAGACCTACGGCGACAGCCAGATCCTGTTCTCGTCGGGCCGCGCCGCCATGGTGCCGGCCGGTTCCTGGGACATCGCCTACTACCGCCAGAACGCCACCTTCGACATCGGCGCGTTCCCGCCGCCGGTGCCGCGCGCCGGCGACAAGTGCTACATCTCCGACCACACCGACATCGGCATGGGCGTGAACAGCAAGTCGAAGAACAAGGCCGACGCTTACGCCTTCATCCAGTGGCTCGGTTCGGCCGAATTCGCCGACCTGTACACCAACAAGGTCACCGGTTTCTTCTCGCTGTCGAACCACCCGATCACCGTGCAGGACCCGCTGGCCAAGCAGATGCTCGACTGGCGCAAGCGCTGCGCCTCCACCATCCGTCTCAATGCGCAGATCCTCAATCGCGGCGAGCCGAACATGGAAAACGAGCTGTGGAACGTCAACGCCCAGGTCATCAACGGCAAGCTGGCGCCGAAGGATGCGGCGGCGCGCATCCAGGCCGGCTTCGCGAAATGGTACAAGCCGGCCAAGCCTTGAGCCGGCGATGACCCGCGTAGGAGCGGCTTCAGCCGCGAAGGGTGGAGGCTTCGCACTGTTCGCGGCTGAAGCCGCTCCTACGGATTTGGCTGCCGATACCGCGGCGTAGATTGGGCTTTAGCCCGACGGCATCCTCGGCCGGGATCGCAGTCGGGCATAAAGCCCGACCTACGGGGACGATGCTCGACCCGCCTGGCCGGCCCGTGGGCCCGGCGCTTTCCACAGGAGTTGCGCATGAAACGCCACACCACCTGGCACCTGGTCGTCTTCCTGGCGCCGGCCTGCCTGATCTACACCGCCTTCAGCGCCTATCCGCTGCTCGATACGCTGCGGCAGGGCTTCTACGCCACCTCCGACAGCGGCCAGCAATCGTGGGCCGGCCTCGCCAACTACCTGAAGCTGCTGACCGACCCGCAGTGGTCCGACGGCTTCTGGAACGCGATGGCCAACAACCTGAAGTTCTTCCTGATCCACCTGTGCGTGCAGAACCCGATCGGCCTGATGCTGGCCGCACTGCTGTCGCTCAAGGGCGTGAAGGCGGGGCGGCCTACCGGACCGCGCTGTTCCTGCCGACCCTGCTGTCGGTGGTGATCGTCGGCTTCACCTGGCAGCTGATCCTGTCGCCGCTGTGGGGCGTGGCCGAGTCGCTGCTGGGCCGGGTGGGCCTGGCCGAGCAGTTCGCGCCGTGGCTGGGGCAGGAGGAGACCGCGCTGCTCACGCTGGCGCTGATCTCGGTCTGGCAGTTCGTCGGCATCCCGCTGATGCTGATCTATGCCGCGCTGATCGCGATTCCCGAGGACATCGTCGAAGCCGCGACGATGGAGGGCGCCTCGGCCTGGCGCATCTTCTGGACCATCAAGCTGCCGCTGATCCTGCCCACGCTGGGCCTGGTCACCATCCTGACCTTCGTCGGCAACTTCAACGCCTTCGACCTGGTGTATTCGGTCAAGGGCGCGATCGCCGGGCCGAACTTCAGCACCGACCTGCTCGGCACCTATTTCTACCGCACCTTCTTCGGCTACCAGAGCCAGGTCGGCAGCCCGACCATGGGCGCGGCGGTGGCGACCGCGATGTTCCTGGTGATCCTGGCCGGCGTCGGCGTCTACACCTTCGCCGTCCAGCGCCGCCTGCAGCGGCATGCGTTCTAGGAGGCGGTCCATGAACTCGAACAAGCCGGCGGGCAGGAATGCCTTTGTAGGAGCGGCTTCAGCCGCGAATCGTCGGGTGTGCCACGACCATTCGCGGCTGACGCCGCTCCTGCGGATCGGCATGGCGCGCGCATACCCCATCGATCCGGAGAACCGGCCATGAGCAAACCGATCGGCCGCTTCGGCGCCGCCGCCTTCACCCACCTGATCCTGGCCGGCTACACGCTGCTCGCGCTGTTCCCGCTCGGCCTGATCCTGATCAACGCCTTCAAGCGCCGCGACGCGATCTTCGACGATCCGCTGGCCTTGCCGACCGGCGAGACCTTCTCGCTGATCGGCTTCCACAAGGTGCTCGACAAGTCGCCCTTCCTGCATTTCTTCGGCAACAGTCTGACGGTCACGCTGGCCTCGCTGGCGCTGATCCTGCTGTTCGGCGCGATGGCGGCCTGGGCGCTGGCCGAGTACCGCTTCCGCGGCAACCGCTGGCTGGCGCTCTACCTCGCCTTCGGCATCATGGTGCCGATCCGGCTCGGCACGGTGTCCATCCTCGAGCTGGCGGTGAAGCTGGACCTGGTCAACACCCTGACCATCCTGGTGCTGGTCTACGTGGCGCAGGGCCTGCCGCTGGCGATCCTGATCCTCGGCGAGTTCATCCGGCAGATCCCGCAGGAACTCAAGGACGCCGCCCGCTGCGATGGCGCCGGCGAATTCCGCATCTTCTTCCAGATCGTGCTGCCGCTGATCCGGCCTGCCGTGGCTACCGTGGTGGTGTTCACCATGGTGCCGATCTGGAACGACCTGTGGTTCCCGCTGATCCTGGCGCCGGGCGAGGCGACTCAGACCGTCACGCTCGGCGTGCAGCAGTTCATCGGCCAGTACACCACCGACTGGAACGCGGTGCTGGCCGCGCTCTCGCTGGCGGTGCTGCCGGTGCTGCTGCTTTATGTGTTCGCTTCGCGGCAGCTGATTCGGGGATTACGGCGGGAGCGGTCAAGTGAGCTGGGATGCGGTGTGCGGTGTGAGGAGCGGCTTGACGATCCAGCCGCGCGCCAACCACCGCGCCAGCGGGCGGGCCGCCGCGGTCGGCACGCCCGGCTGCGCGAAGTGGACCACCTAGGCCAGCCATTCCGCCGCCATGCAGCGCTTGAAGCGGCGGTCGTCGCGCTGCAGGAAGGACGCCATCCCGAGCACGAAGGCCAGCTGGCCGGCGCACCGGGCCGGACTCAGCCGGTCGACCGCCGCGGCCTGGCTCATTTCGCCTTGGGGCGCTGCGCGCTGAAGCGCACCTGGCACTCGCCGCGCGGATGCAGTTCGAGCACCGTCAGTTCGTTGAGGCCGGGCTTGAGCAGCGGCGCCGGCACGTAGAGCGCGGTCTGCGGCCCGCGTTCCCAGTAGCGGCCGAGGTTGAAACCGTTGAGCCAGGCCACGCCCTTGTGCCCGCTGGGCAGCGAGAGGAAGGCGTCGCCGGGCCGCTCGACCTCGAAGCGGCCGCGGTAGAAGGTCGGCCCGCTCGGCGCGGCGGTGGTCTGGATGAAGGCGAGCCGCGACAGGTCGTCGAGCGGCAGCGGGTAGCTCTGCCAGTGGTGCAGCAGGGTATGGGTGCCGAGCCGGACCTGGCCGAGGATGCCCTTGCGGTCGTGCAGCTTGGGTCCGTAGTTCACCCGACCCAGGTTCTCGACCAGGATGTCGAGCGTCACCGGGCGGGACGGCAGCGTCAGCGCGAGCGACAGCGGCTGGTCGCGCTCGAGCGTGCCGATCTCGACGCCGTCGACGAAGACCTGGGCGCGGTCGTGCAGCTGCTCCAGGTGCAGCGTGGTCGGGCCGGCCGGGTGGTTGAGCTGGGTGCGGTAGAGCACGAAGCCGTAGTTCTGGCCCAGGCTTTCCATGCTGCGCGGCACCGGCGTCGACTGCGGTATCGATAACCGGGACAGCGAAGCGAACAGCGGCTGCGATTCGGGCAGCACCAGGGTGCCGGTCTCGAAGCGCGGCACCGGCGGCGGCAGTCGCAGCGGCGGCAGCTCGACGTACTTGCCGATCACTTCGCGGAAGGCGTGGTACTTGGCGGTCGGCAGGCCGTCCTCGGACAGCGGCGCATCGTAGTCGTAGCTGCCCACGGTCGGCTGGTAGGCGCCGGTCTCGAGGTCGGTGTTGGCGCCGTTCATGAAGCCGAAGCTGGTGCCGCCATGGAACATGAAGACATTGACCGAGGCGCCGGCCGCCAGCACCTCGTCGAGCGCCTGGGCGGCGTCCGCCGCGCCGCGCAGGTGCTGCTGCTCGCCCCAGTGGTCGAACCAGCCGCACCAGAATTCCATGCACATCAGCGGGCCGGCCGGCTGGTATTCGCGCAGCTTGGCGAATTCGCCGGCGGCGCGCGAGCCGAAGTTGGCGGTCTTGAGCACGTGCGGCACGCTGCCGTGGGTCAGCATGAAGTCGAGCGCGCCGTCCGAAGTGAACAGCAGGGTCTCGACGCCGCGCTCGCGCAGCGCCTGCTCGAGCCAGACCAGGTAGGCCTTGTCGCTGCCGTAGCTGCCGTATTCGTTTTCGACCTGCATGGCCAGGATCGGCCCGCCGTGCTGCACCTGCAGCGGCAGCAGCAGCGGCAGCAGCGCATCGAAGAAGCGCTCGACCGCGTCGAGGTAGGGCCGGTAGCTGCAGCGCAGCGCCATGTCCGGGTCGGCCAGCAGCCAGGCCGGCAGGCCGCCGAACTCCCACTCGGCGCAGATATAGGGGCCGGGCCGCACGATGACGTGCAGGCCGAGCGATTCGGCCAGCCGCACGAAGGCGACCAGGTCCAGGCCGCCGGAGAAGTCGAACTCGCCGGGGCGCGGTTCGTGCAGGTTCCAGGCGACGTAGGTCTCGACGCAGTTGAGGCCGAGCGCGCGCAGCTTGAGCAGGCGGTCTTCCCACTGCTCGGGCAGCACGCGGAAGTAGTGCAGGGCACCGGACAGCAGGCGGTGCGGCCGGCCGTCGAGGTGGAAGTCGTTGCCGACGACGGTGAAGGTGGACATGGCAAAGGTCTCGGGTGGAGTTCGGGTTTGGGGAAAGGACAGGGTGGATGGATCGAGCCGGCGGGCGGTGCGCTATCGTTACCTCATCGGTTCCGTCGACGAATCGCTATCGTTACCACAGGCGAGACTGTAACGCCGATTCGGTTCGGCGCGCTGCCGCGGCCGCGCTGTCCGGCGCATCGGTACGGCAGCGCTGGGGACGGGGATCGCATCGCGCTGGGTGGGCGAGGCGCAGGGCGATCAGGTCGCGCGCGGTCTCGAGCGGCGAGCCGGCCTGGCCGCGCCGACCTCGACCGGCTAGTCGAGCTCCTTGGGCCAGGCCCACACGCGGTCGGTCCAGATGAAGGCTGCTATGCATTCCCCATCAAGAACGCGGTTGTGGCGGCGGACCGCTGCCGCCGCGCCTGCCGCTCGCTGCGCGGAACCGGCCTATTTCAGCCAGAGCTCGACCACCGGCACCGCCACGGCGGGCTTCACCTGCGGCAGCGTCAGCCGGATCGAGCCCTCGGCGAGATTGCTGGTCAGGTTGTTGCCCTCGACCTGCTTCTCCGCTTCCTTGAACTGGATCTCGGAGCCGTCGTGCAGGAACTGGGCGTAGCGCACCTTGCCGGCCAGGCCGTCGAGCTCGATCGAGCCGATCGGGTAGTTCTCCAGGTGCAGGTAGAGCCGGTCGCCGCGCTGGGTGTAGCGGGCGCCGTCGGGCGCGGCGTAGGCGCTCGGGCCGGCGCCGTAGATCGAGCGGCCGTTGAGCCGGGTCCATTCGCCGAGCGCGGCCAGCCGCTCCTTGGCGCGCGCGTCGAATTCGCCGCGCGCATTGGGGCCGACGTTGAGCAGCAGGTTGTGGCCCTTGCTGACCGCATCGACCAGCAGCCGCACCACCTGCTCGTTCGACTTCCAGCTGGCCTCGTCGCGGTAATAGCCCCAGGAGCCGCTGAAGGTGGTGCATTCCTCGACCAGCTTGAGCTCGCCGGGAATGCCGCCGAACTTGGGCTGGTACTGCTCGGGCGTGTCGACGCCGCCGGGGATGTCGAGCCGGTTGTTGAGGATGATGCCGGGTTGCAGCTTGTGCACCAGCTCGACCAGCTTCTCGCTCTGCCAGTCGTCGCGGCCCTTGCCGCGGCCGTTGTCCCAGTCGCCGTCGCGCTTGGGGAAGGAGAAGTCGAACCACAGGTAGTCGATCTTGCCGTAGTTGGACAGCAGCTCGCGCACCTGGCCGTGCAGGTAGGCCGCGTATTTGCGGATGTCGCGCTGGCCGTTGGCCTTCCTGGCGGCTTCGTCGTCGCGCAAGGGATGCATGATGTCGATCGGGTAGTCCGGGTGGTGCCAGTCGATCAGCGAGTAGTAGAAGCCGACCTTCAGCCCCTCGGCGCGCAAGGCGTCGACGTACTCGCGGATCAGGTCGCGCCTGAACGGGGTGTTGGTGATCTTGTAGTCGGTGAGCTTGGAATCCCACAGCGCGAAGCCCTCGTGGTGCTTGGCGGTCAGCACCACGTACTTCATGCCGGCGGCCTTGGCGGCGCGGGCCCAGGCGCGCGCGTCGAAGAGGTCCGGATCGAAGGTGTCGAAATACTTCTGGTACTGCTCGTTGCCGAGCTTTTCGCGGTGCTTCATCCACTCGTGGCGGGCGCCGTTCGAGTAGAGGCCGAAGTGGATGAACATGCCGAAGCGGTCGTCGAGGAACCACTGGTAGTCGGCGTTGCGGTTGAGCGGGTCGGCCAGCGGCGGGCGGTTGGGTGCGGCCGCCGCCTGGGCCGAGGCGGCCGGCAGGGCCTGGGCGAGCGCCAGGCACAGCGGTGCCAGCGCCAGCAGGCGCTTGAGGCGGTGGGCGGGGCGATCGGCTGGGGTCATGGTCGTCTCCATCGTGTTCTCGGGTGGGTGCAGCCGGCCGTCGCCGGCCGGCCGCCTTGATTGCGGTTCAGCGCGTCAGCACGCCGAGCTCGGCGCAGGCGATCCGCTCCTGGCCGCCGCCGGCGCGCGTCAGCGCCAGGCGCAGGTAGCGGGCCGGCCGGGCCGCGTCGAAGCGGATGGTCTGCACCGCGGCATTGGCCTCGATATTGGCGAACTCGCCCTGCGCCGCGGGCTGCCAGTCGCCATCGTCGCGGCGGGCGTGGCAGGCATAGGCCAGCGGCGCGCCGTGGCCGGCCGGCAGGTGGGCCGCCGGCAGCAGGGTGAAGCCCGTCAGCGCGTGCTCGGCGCCGAGGTCGAGCGTCAGTTCGCCGCCGGCCGGGCAGCGCCAGAGCGTGGCCGGATCCTCGTCGAGCAGCGCCTCGGCGCCGGGTGCGCTGGCGGCGGCGATGCGCCAGCCGGCCTTGGCCAGGTCGAAGCTGCGGCTGGCGACGGCGCTGGCCTTGGTCCGCCGCAGGCAGACCGCCTTGACCGTGCCGCCGTCGGGCAGCGCGAACGGCGCCGCGTAGCGCGGCGAGCCGGCGCCGGGCGTGCTGCCGTCGAGGCTGTAGTGGATGGCGGCGCCCGGCCACTCGCTGGCGAGCGAGACCTGGCCGGCGGCGTTGCGCGCGATGGTCGGCGGCTCGAGCAGTTCCGGCTGGCGGAACAGCGCGAACTCGCTGATTGCCGGGCAGGCCTCGGCCTCGACGATGCGCAGCCGTACCCGGCGAGTGGTGACCGGCGCGGCCAGCCGCACCAGCCGCTGGCTGCCGATCGCCTGGTGGCGCGCGATCTCGCGCCAGCCGCCGCGTTCCTCGACGTCCAGCGCGAAGGTGGTGACGCGCTGGCCCAGCGGCAGGTATTCGCGCAGGCGGATCACGTCGAAAGTGGCGGGGCGGGGCAGCGTCAGCATCAGCTCGGCCTCGCGCACCGCATCGTCGCAGCTCCAGTAGGTGTCGCCGCGGCCGTCGAGTACCCGGCCGGCGCCGTAGGCCGCCGCGTTGCCGCGCACCTGGCTGGCCCGCGCGCGGGCGCCGCGGGCCAGGTCGCGGCCGAAGGTGGCGGCATGCGCCTCGCCCCACTCGCGCAGCACCTGGGCATCGCGCTCGGGAATGCGGCCGCGCCGGTCGGGCGCGAGGTTCAGCAGCAGGCCGGCGCCGCGGCCGACCGATTCGAATTCGATGCGCATCAGCCGACCGACGGTCTTGACCTGGTCGTCCTCGCGGGCGTGCCAGAACCAGCCGGGCCGGATCGAGACGTCGACCTCGGCCGGCCGCCAGACCTCGCCGCCGCGCACGCCGCCGTGGTTCTTTTCGATGCTGAAGGCGCCGCTGTCCATGGCGGCCCAGCATGGGTCGCCGGCATGGCCGTCCTCGTTGCCGACCCAGCGCAGGTCGGAGCCGCGCTGGCCCCAGATCGCGGCGTCGGGCTGCAACTCGCGCACGAGCTGCCAGGTGGCGGGCCAGTCGTAGTAGCGCGGCGCGTCGATCTGCCGCGTCTCGCGCGCGCCGCCGTAGTAGCCGTCGCCGCCGTTGGCGCCGTCGAACCAGATCTCGAAGAGCGGCCCGTAGTTCGTCAGCAGCTCGCGCAGCTGGGCACGGAAATACGCGAGGTAGGCCGGTCGGCCGTATTCGGCGTGGTTGCGGTCCCACGGCGACAGGTAGACGCCGAAGGCGAGATCCTGGCGGCGGCAGGCGTCCGACACCTCGCGCACCATGTCGCCCCGGCCGCCGCGCCAGGGACTGCGGCGCACGCTGTGCGCGGTATGGGCGCTGGGCCACAGGCAGAAGCCGTCGTGATGCTTGGCGGTCAGGATCAGCCCGCGCAGGCCGGCGGCGCGGGCGCTGGCGACGATCTGGTCGGCGTCGAAGTCGCTCGGATCGAACAGCGCCGGCGATTCGTCGCCGTAGCCCCATTCGCGGTCGGTGAAAGTGTTGATGCTGAAGTGCACGAAGGCGTAGCGCTCCAGCGCATGCCAGCGCAGCTGGCGCGCGCTCGGCACGGCGCCGTGGGGGCGCGGCGGCGCGAGCGGGATGGGACCGGCGGCCAGGGCCGGCAGGCGCGGGACGGCCAGGGTGGTGGCGGCCAGGCCCAGCAGGTTACGGCGCGAAAGTTTCATGGCAAGGATGGGAAAGGGGTTGCGGCCGCAAGGATGCCGCGGCGGACTTCGGAGGCGGCGGCGCGATCGCCGCTGCCGGCCGGTCGAGTCGTCATCGCGCGCGGCTCCGGTGATCTGGCGGCCGGCACCGCGAACCGGTGCCGGCCGCGCCGCTCAGTTGTAGTTCACGATCAGAACCGGCCGGTAGACCGGATTGGCGTTCTCGCGGGTGGAGTAGGACACCCAGGTGCCCGAGCTGTCGAGCGAATCGAGCAGGATCGACAGCTTCTTGTCGCCGGCCATGGCGTTGACGGCGGCCGCCGTGACGTCGAAGGTCACCGGCGTGCCGACCGCCGTCGGGGTCGCCCAGCTGGCCAGCGGGGTGGCCGAGGCCAGCGCCGGCTTGCTGTTCCAGGTGACCGAGCCCTCGGCCCAGCCGTTGCCGGCCAGCAGGAAGGCGCGGTTCTGCGGCGCGGTGGTGGGCACCCCGTCCGCCGTCAGCCGGATCTGGACGCTGGCGATGCTGGCGCCGGCCGGCGTGGCCGGCAGATCGAAGCGGTACAGGCCCTGGCGAATCCAGTCGGCGCTGGACGAATGGGTGACCACCGTGTAGCCGTTGAAACCGAACGCGGTCGCCGCGTAGCTGCCGCCGCGCACATAGGCGTCGGCCGCCGCGCCGACCGCCTTGGGCGCGTAGAGCGACACGCCGCCGAACTTGACGTTGAAGGTCTTGCCGGCCGAGCCGTTGACGTTGACGGTGAGGCGGAGGGTGGGAGACAGCTGGTTGACCGTGACGCCGGCGTCGGCGGAGATCAGGCTGGCGGCGCGGCGGCCGATCTCGAGCGTGATCGAGCCGGTATTGGCCTGGGTCGGATCGGACACGCCGATGCTCAGCTGGCCGCCGCTCTCGCGCAGCGTCACCGAGGCCTTGCGGTTGCTGGCGAGGTAGGGCAATGCGCCGTCCATCACCGTCTTGCCGGCGTCGTTCCAGAAGTTGACGCCGGTGACGTTGAGCGCGATGTCGCGGGCAGCGTGGGCTTCCTGCGAGTTCTCCAGCACCTGGATGGTCGGCGCCGCGGCGAAGGCCGCCGTCGTCGCGGCGGTCCGGTTCGGCAGCACCACGTAGGCATAGCTGCCGTTGCTCGGCGCGTTGCCGTGCGGGACCGCCAGGCTGAGGAAGTTGTTGCCGTAGGTGGTGGTCGGCCCGCTGTTGGTATTGATGTCGCTCCATTTGCCGCTGCGGCTTTCGCGCAGGGCATACAGGCTGGCGGTGCCGGGGAAGTAGTAGCCGATGCCGGCGCCGGCGACGTTGCCGTCCAGGTGGGCCCAGGACACGCCCGGCAGCGTGGCGGACCAGCCCAGCGTGGCCGGCTGGCTGGCGCCGTTCACGGTCAGGACGTTGTTGCCGGCAGCGAGCAGCTTGCGGTTGTCGACCACGGTTTCCACCGCGCCGGCGCTGCTGCTGGCGATGCCGGAACCGAGCGCCACCATCTTGTCGCCGAAGAAGAACCACGACTTCTTGCCCGCCAGCGTGCTGCCGGTGACCGGCGCGAGCGTGAACTGCATGCCGGCGCTGCCGTGCAGGCCGTCGACCGCGGAATTGCCGACCCAGTCGTAGGTATTGAGCACGTTCTCGTAGTTGCAGGCCGGCACCTTGGTCGAGCCGTCGGTGGTGACGCCGGGCAGGCGGGTGAGGTTCACCGTGGGCCAGAAGTTGCCGTTGAACTGCGCCTGGTCGGCGGTATAGAAGTAGGTCATGCCCAGGCCGGTGTACCAGCCTTTCCAGTTCTCGGAGCTGCCGCACTCGAAGGCGGAGATCTTCTTGGAGAAGGTGCTCAGCGCGATGCCGAAGCCGGGTGCGAAATGCGTCACCCGCTGCATGCCGGCGAAGTTGAAATTGCCGTTGAGCGGCGATGCCGCGACGATCGACGCGTCGTTCATCACCGCCGTGAAATTGGCGATGTCGTAGGGCGGCAACCCCGAGTAGTAGTTGGTGTAGCTCGTGCCGGGGCTGCTGCAGCTATCGACGTAGCCGTTCCAGCTCGTGTCCTGGCTGGCCCAGGCCTTGGCGACGCCCTTGAGATAGGCGGCCTGCGCGGCCGGCGCGCCGTTGGCGAAGCGCAGCAGGTACTGCGCGAAGGCCCGCCCGGTGCCGTGGTCGCCGGGACCGCAGCGCGAGACGCCGCGACCCTTGACCGCATCGGTCATGGCGCCGTTGAACACCAGTGGCACGATGGCTTTCGACATCCAGTTCCACACGTTGCCGGCATTCGGGTCGGTGATGGCCCAGCTGGAGCCGTTCAGCAGGATGAACAGGCTCGACAGCCCGCCGATGACCGCGGTGCCGTAGCCGCCCATGTAGGCATGGGTGGAATGCTGGATGAACGAGCCGTCCAGGTAGAAGCCGTCGCCGCTGGCGACGTAGAGGAACACCGGGCTGATCTTGCTGGCCGCAGCGGCGATCTTGCCGCCGTTCTTGCCGAGGATGCCGCGCAGCGCCACCGCCAGGCACAGGTCGACCAGGTTGCCGCCGGTGGCGACGCTCACCGTGTTGTACTTGCTGATCCAGTTGGAGCAGTCGGGCACGAAGCGGTCGACCGCCGCGGTGTAGTTGGCGACCTGGGTCGCGTTCAACTGGTCGTAGACCAGCAGCGCCGTGGTCATCGAGGCCTGCGAGGCGGCGAATTCCAGGTCGGCCCAGCTGGTGATGACGGTGCCGGTGTTGTAGAGGTTGGCGTGCATCCAGTCGAGCGCGGCCACGATGTCCGCCGCCAGCGCCGGGTCGCCCTGCAGCGACGAGCCGGTGGTGGCGTAGGCGATCGCCATGCTGCGCAGCCTGGCGTAGTTGGCGGCGGCGTCGCTGCCGTTGTCGGTGACGCCCACGTCGTCCCACAGCCGCGTGCGGCCGGCTTCCTTGTGCAGGTTGTTCCAGGCGGTCTGCGCGGTGGCGGTGATGCGCACGATCGCGGCGGCGATGTCGGGGTTGGCGGTGTCGATGCCCGGCCCGCCGGTCTGTACCGTGATCCATTTGTTGCGCAGCGTGTCGTATTCGTCGGCCTGGGCGGCGGTGCCGAGCAGCGCCAGCAGGGTGAGCCAGGCGGCCAGCAGGGCGCGCCAGGGCGGTATCGGTGGCAGATGCATGATGTCGTCTCCATTCTTGGTCAGGGTCGAGATCCGTCCGTACCGGTCTGGGCCGGTATCGCGACAGGTCGATTCCAGGTTCCGCTGGAACGGTCGTGCCGCATCCCCGCCAACCGGCGAAGCGCGTTCGATGCATGGATCGAGACCGGCCCGGCCGGGCCGCTGCCGGACCCGATCAGGGCTGCTTCAGGAACAGCTCCACCACCGGCGCCGGCACTTCCGGCTTCACCGCCGGCAGCTTCAGCCGGATCGCGCCTTCGCTCACGCCGGCATGGACGTAGCTGTGCCAGTCCTTCTTTTCCGGCTCCTCGAACTGGATTTCCGAACCGTCGTGCAGGAATTGCGCATACCGCACCTTGCCGGCCAGGCCGTCGAGCTCGATCGCGCCGATCGGGTAGCGCTGCAGGTGCAGGTAGAGCCGGTCGCCGCGCTGGGTGTAGCGCGCGCCGTAGGGCGCGGCGAAGGCGCTGGGGCCGGCGCCGTAGATGCTGCGGCCGTTGAGCCGGGTCCATTCGCCGAGCGCGGCCAGGCGCTCGCGGGCGCGCGGCTCGAATTCGCCGCGGCCGGTCGGGCCGACGTTGAGCAGCAGGTTGTTGCCCTTGCTGACCGCGTCGACCAGCAGGTTCACCACCGCCTCGGACGATTTCCAGGCCAGGTTGTCGCGGTCGTAGCCCCAGGATCCGTTGAGCGTGGTGCATTCCTCGACCAGCCTGGTATCGGCCGCGGCGCCGGCCCTGGGTTGGAACTGCTCGGGCGTTTGCACGCCGCCGGGCAGGTCGAGCCGGTTGTTGAGGATGATGCCGGGCTGCAGCTTGCGAACCAGCTCGACCAGCTTCTCGCTCTGCCAGTCGTCACGGCCCTTGCCCTTGCCCAGCCCCACTCGCGGTGCCGGTCGGGATAGGAGAAGTCGAACCACAGGTAGTCGATCTTGCCGTAGCGGGTGAGCAGCTCGCGCACCTGGCCGTGCAGGTAGTCGGCGTATCTCTTCATGTCGCGCGGCGCTTGCCTGGCCGCTGCGTCATCGCGCTGCGGGTGGAAGCCGTCGACCGGGAAGTCGGGGTGATGCCAGTCGATCAGCGAGTAGTAGAAGCCGACCTTGAGGCCCTCGGCCCTCGCCGCCTCGACGTATTCGCGCACCAGATCGCGCTTGAACGGGGTGTTGGTGATCTTGTAGTCGGTGAGATCGGAATCCCACAGTGCGAAACCCTCGTGGTGCTTGGTGGTCAGCACCACGTACTTCATGCCTGCGGCCTTGGCCGCGCGAGCCCAGGCGCGGGCGTCGAACAGGTCGGGGTCGAAGGTCTCGAAATACTTGCGGTAGGCCTCGGACGACAGCTTTTCCTTGCTCATCACCCACTCGTGCCGGCCGGCGTTCGAATACAGGCCGAAGTGGACGAACAGGCCCAGGCGGTCGTGCTGGAACCAGCGGTAGTCGGCGTCGCGGTTGAGCGGATCGGCCAGCGCGGGGCGGGGAGGGCCGGCCTCCGTCGCCAGGACCGGGGTGGTCGGCAGCGCCAGTGCTAGGGCGAGCGGCAGCAGCGCGAGGCGCCTGAACCGGAATACGGGTCGGATTGTCGTAGGCATGGGATACCGGGGGGCTTCGTGGCGTCGGCGACGCAGTTACGCCTGCGGCCGCCGTGCTTGGGCGGCCGCAGGCGGCGGGGTGCATCAATACTTGTAGCGAAGGCCCAGATAGTACTGGCGGCCGCTGTTGTAGAAGCCGGTGGTCGCCTCGAACGGCACCGTTGCGGTCGGCGCGTTGTAGTAGCGCAGTTTGGGATCGTTGAGGTTCAGGCCTTCGAAGCTCAGCGTCAGGTTCGGCGACACCGTGTAGTTGAGCGCGGCCGATAGCGTGCCGGTCGGTGCGAGGTAGTTCTGCGAGCCGCCGTAGAGCCCCGTCCGCATCTTGCTGCGATGCGAATAGGTCAGCCGCGCGCTGAAGGTCTCGTTCTCGAAGTAGCCGCCCAAGGTATAGGTGTCGCGCGACGAGCCCAGCATCGGCTGACCGTTGTTCTGGCCGCTGGTCTCCTCGGCGTCGGTGTAGGCGTAATTGGCCTGGACGCCGAAGCCGTAGCCGAGCTCCTGCTGGTATCCGAGCTCGATGCCCTGCGAGCGGCCCGTCACCATCACCGGTGCGGTCACCAGGGTGTCCATCACCTGCGGGCCTCCCGCGCTGGCCGGTACGGCCGGGTTGAACAGCCGCTGCAGCGTGGTGCCCGAACTGACCAGCGACTTGAAGTCGAGCAGGAAGAGCTGGGCCGACAGCAGCGACTGCTTGGTGAAGTACCACTCGGCACCGAGGTTGTAGTTGTAGGCGAGGTTGGGGCCGAGCTCCGGGTTACCGCCTGAACCGGTCGACGGCGGATTGAGCGCGGTGTTGTATCCCAGGCCGACGGTGGCGCCGAGCGCGCTGTAGTCGGGGCGCGACAGCACCTTGGCGGCGCCGGCGCGCAGCACCAGGTCCGGCGTCGCGTCCCAGGCGATGTTGGCGCTGGGCAGCCATTCCTGGTAGTCCGACTCGGTGGTGAACTGGATGAAGTTGCCGAAGCGCGAGCCGGTGAAGAGCGTCGCGCCGGCCGGCACGAAGTTGCCGGCGACGCACTGGTCGACCTGTGCCTGGCTGCCGAACGCGATCGGGTTGTAATTGGGCTTGGCCGGGTCGTTCTGCGGCACGCCGCAGGGCACGCCGCGGTTGGTCCGGACCGAAACCTCGGTCTTGACGTAGCGCAGGCCGAAGTCGCCGCGCCAGTTGTCGCTGGCGAACTTGGCCATGGCATAGGCCGCCGAGGTGTCTTCCTTCACCTTGAACACGCCGGCCACCGGCAGGTTGTAGGCCGGGTCGTTGCTGAAGTTGGCGTCGGACCAGGCGACGACGGCATCGGACGAGATGTAGGGCGTGCTCGCGCCCGCCGAGCCGACGCCGCCGAGGCTGGAACCGAAGTTGCCGGGGAAGGTGGCGCCGTTCCAGCCCGGGATGGTGGTCAGCGTCACGCTGCCGGTGCGGTCGGCGTTGATCGGCGCGGAGCCCTTCATCGGCCGCGAGCCTTCGCGCTCATGCGCGGTCTGCCGGATGCCGGCCTTGAGGGCTGCCAGCAAGCCGCTGCCGGGCTTGTACTCGAGATCGAGCTTGCCGTAGGTCTCGCTGTCTTCGCTGCGCTGCAGGCTGAAGCTGTTGTCGGCGCCGGAATTGCCGGGCAGCGCCGAGAAGCTGGCGGCGTTCACGCCGTTGGGCAGGCTGAACGACACCGGCGTGTCCATGCCGTTGAACTTGTAAGCGGTGGTTACATTGGGCAGGAAGATGTAGTTCCAGTACAGGTAGCTCTCGCCGGTCGCCTCGGTCCGGCCGAGCTGGCCCGCCAGGGCGAGCTTGTCGCTGATGTCGTACTTGAATTCGCCGTTGAAATACTTGGTCTGCGACGAGGCCTTGGGATTGGCCTGGGTCTCCAGCTGCGCGCCCATCGCGTTGCCGCTGTTGGCGAAGGTGGCGGCGGTAATCAGGTCGCCCTCGACGGTCACATCGGTCGGCACCACGCCGCCGTTGAGGGAGTTGTTCGGCCGCAGCACCAGGCGGTTGGCGGTATAGCTGGCGTCGAGTTTGGAGTAGAAGGCATCGAAATTGAGCGACAGCGCGTCGGTCGGCCGCGCTTGCAGCCCGATCATGCCGCCGCTGCGCTTGCGTTCCTGCTGGAACAGCGTGTCGACCGCGCTGTGGATGAACAGCTTGTTGGCCAGCTGGCCGCCATTGGCCTGGCCTGCCGCGGTATTGGCGCCGACGCGCGCCCAGTTGATCTCGGCCTCGCTGTCGCGACGGATATGGCGCTGCTGGCTAAAGGCCTGGACCATCACGCCGAAGGAGTTCGCCTCGTTCTTCCAGTTGAACAGCGCGCTGAGCTGCGGGTCGGTTTTCTTGGCAAAGTCCGAATAGACCGCCTGCAGATTGGCGTCGAGCGTCAGCTGCTGGCGGAACTCCAGCGGCCGGCGGGTCACGATGTCGACCGAACCCGAGATGCCGCCTTCGGCCTGGTCGGCCTGTGGACTCTTGTGGACCACCACCTGGCTGACGATCTCGGACGGGAACAGCAGGTAACTGACGCTGCGCGCCGCGCCCGAGGTGCTAGTGCCGGCGCCGCCGGCGACCTGGTCGGCCGGATCCCAGTCGGCGGTGGCCACGCCATGGCCGTTCACCGTGGTCAGCGCCAGGCTGGGGCTGGTGCCGCGCAGGCTGACGCGGTCGTTCTCGTCATAGCCGCCCTGGCCGCCCGATCCGGTGATGGTCGAGACGCCGGGCAGCTTTTGCAGCGTGTCGGCGACGTTCTTGTCGGGCATTTTGCCGATGTCTTCGGCCGTCGCCACCTCGGTCACGGTGTCGGCATTGCGCTTCCTCAGCAACGATTTCTGCTTGGATGCGCGGATGCCGGTCACGGTGATCTGGTCGGCCGCCGCCGTGGCCGTCGTGCCCTCGGCCGCCACGGCCGGCGCCGCCGCCCCCAGCATGGCCAGCGCGACCGCCAGCGCCACGGGGGTGGGCCGGTAGCTCATCGAACCTTCCTTGCATTGAAACATTGCCGTCTCCTTTATGTATGGCAAATGGAACTGGTGCTGCATGGACGCGGGCCGGCGAGTCAGCTCGCGTCCGGTGGTGGATCGGTCCGCCAATGGGTGCGCCAGCCGCGCGTCGCGCGGGCCAGCGCCTCGAGGTAGAAGTAGTCGCCCCACAGGCTGGCCTCGTCGACGCCCTTGCCGTGCGGCTTGCTGTAGACGCCGTGCAGCAGCAGTGCGTCGGAATCGGGAATGCGGCCGGCGCAGCGGGCGGCCAGCGAGGACAGGATGTGCAGCGCCGCGGCGCGGTAGCGGCGGCCGCGCGGGTCGTCGGCCAGGTGGCCGGCCAGTTCGAGCAGGCCGCAGGCGGCGATGGCCGAGGCCGAGCTGTCCCACGGTTCGCCGCTGCCGTCGCCGTAGGCGAGATCCCAGTAGGCGATGCCGTGCTCGGGCAGGTGGGCGAGGAAGTAGTCGGCCTGGCGGGCGGCGACCTCGAGCAGTCCCAGCTCGGGCGCATGGCCGTGATTGAGCGCGAAGCCGTAGATGCCCCAAGCCTGGCCGCGGGCCCAGCAGGAATCGTCGGCGGCGCCTTGGGCGGTGCTGCCGTGCAGCGGTGCGCCGGTCTCGACGTCGAAATGGAAGGTGTGGAAGCTCGAGGCGTCCGGCCGCACCAGGTGGTCGCGCGAGTGGACCAGGTGGCTCAGCGCGGCGGCGCGGTAGCGCGGGTCGTCGCTGGTGGCGCTGGCCCAGTGCAGCAGCGGCAGGTTCATCAGGCAGTCGATGATGATGCGGCCGCGCTGGGCCGGATCGTCGAGATCGCCCCAGGCCTGGATGATGCCGGCGGTGGGCAGGTAGCGCCGCAGCAGGCAATCGGCGGCGGCCAGGGCGGTGCGGCGCGCGTCCGCGTTGCCCGTGAGCTGCCAGGCCGCCACGCAGGACGGCGTGTAGAGGAAGCCCATGTCGTGGTGGTCGATGTTGATGCGCCGCTCGAGCCGCTCGGCATAGCCGGGCAGGTGCGACTCGGCGCTGCGGCGGTAGCGCGGGTTGCCGTCGAAGACGTAGGCCTGCCACAGCAGGCCGGTCCAGAAGCCGGTGGTCCAGCCGGTATTGGCGCCTTCGGCATGGCCGTCGAGCCGGCGCGGCGAGTAGACGTTGCCCTCGGTGGTGCCGCCGGGAAACTGCGCCGGGAACTGCAACTGCAGCGCGGCGACCTGTTCCAGCGCCTGGCGCAGCGCGGATTCCAGATCGGGTGGCGGGAACGGGGCGGGCGAAGTCATCGTTGCGGGTCCTCTCGTGAAGTGGGTAGGCGGTTGCGCTACCGGCGGGCCGCCAGGCCGCGTGTTTTGTAAAGGTTTCCAGCGATGGCCGGACAGAGACCGGCGATGGCTGGGCGTGGCGGGTGTGCTGCAGGCGGACGGACGTGTCGGACCGCCCGGTTCGGGTTGCACAAGGTGTCGATCGGCCTGGCCGGGACGCTCGATCCGGGCGTATCGGCCTTGGCGCGGTGACGCCGGCCGGCTTTCGAGTTACCGGTATCATTGGTGTGGATGCCGAGCGCGGTGGCGGACATGATCGATTCAGCGGCGGAGCGGGAAGGGGAGGGCGGGCGCACGCATCGGGCTAGTCCTGTCGGTCCGCGCGCTGCCGCACATCGGGCGCCGGGCCGCAGGAATCGCGGATCACCAGCTCGCTGTTGAATTCCACCCGCCTGGCGATCTGCCGCTCGGTGCCGATCCGCTGCTGCAGCAACTCGACCGCGGCCTCGCTGATCTCGACCAGCGGCTGGCGTACCGTGGTCAGCTTGGGATGGACGTGGCCGGCCGACGGGATGTCGTCGAAGCCGACCACCGAGATGTCGGCCGGGATGCGCAGGCCGTGCGCCTTGATCGCGTCCATCGCGCCGAAGGCCATTTCGTCGTTGGCTGCGAAGATGGCGGTGGGCGGCTCGGCCAGCGCCAGCAGGCGGGTCGCCGCCTCGAAGCCGACCGACTGGGCGAAGTCGCCGTCGACCACCCATTCGGGCCGCGGCACGATGCCGGCCTGGCGCAGCGCGTCGAGGTAGCCGCGCTGGCGCTCGCGGCTCTGGCCGGTGTAGGCCGAACCGGCGATGAAGGCGATGCGGCGGTGGCCGAGCCCGGTCAGGTGCCGCACCGCGGCGAAGGAGCCGTGGTAGTTGTCGCCGCGCACCACCGGCAGCGCGGTCTCGTCGTGCCAGTAATTGAGCAGGACCACCGGCAGGCCGCCGCGCTCGAAGTCGGCCAGCATGCGCGGGCTGGCGCCGGGCATGAACACCAGGAGGCCGTCGCAGATGCCGCCGAGCACCTGGATGACGTTGTCGCCGCCCGCGCGGTCGGTGGCGTCGAACTGGCTGTTGGTGTAGATGACCAGGTTCATCCCGGTCGCTTTGACCGCCTGGCCGATGGCGCTGATGATCGAGGTCATCGACTGCGACAGGATGCTGCCGACCAGCAGGCCCAGCACATGGGTGCGGCTGCCGTTGAGCACCTTGGCCGACAGGTTGGGCAGGTAGCCGAGCTCCTCCACGGCGGCCAGTATCCGCTCGCGGGTCTTGGCCGCCACGCGGCCGGTGCCGTTCAGCGCGCGCGAGACGGTCATCGCCGAGATGCCGAGCTTTTCCGCGACGTCGTAGATGGTCACTTGGGTATCAGCCATGGCGGTACCGGCCTTTGCGCTGCGGTCGGGACGGGCGCACGGCATCCGGCGCCGGGGCACGGGTATCGAAGTCGTGGCGCACGATGCTGGGTGCCGACCGGATCCTTCTCATCTGTCCGATTCCATTCGTGGTCCGCTGCGAGCATTCCGGCGGAACAGTCGCGCCTGAGTGAGGGAGAGAACTCCGTCCAAGCCCGACTTTGCCGTCCAGTGTTAAGGGTAACACTCAATGTGGAAACGTTATCATCGATTGTGTAAACGTTACCACTATTTGTGCGGGACCCGATCGATTTCATGCTCGGCGCAACATCCTGCGCAGGTTCGCCTGCCACCTCGAGCGATCGGACGACGGTGACGGTGAAGGGCGGCTCAATAGGCAGATCGAGCCGGCCAGCCGATTGGTTGGCGAAATATATAGTCGAATCAGTAGCTTGGATGTACGGCTCGCCGCGCCGCGAATGGGGTCAGGCCGGCATCGCGCGCGGCGGGATCGCGCCCCGATGGGCGAGCTTGGCCGCCGCCAGCCGATTGGCCTGCCGCGCGGCGGCGACCGGGTCCAGGCCGCGGGCGAGGTGGAACAGGAAGCCGCCGTTCCAGGCGTCGCCTGCACCGGTGCTGTCGACCACGCTGTCCACCGGGTCGGCCGCGACCCGGTGGCCGACACCGTTCACCGCCAGCCGGCAGCCGTCGGCGCCGCACTTGAGCGCGACCTGCGGCCCGCGGTCGGCGAAGGCGTGCAGGACGGCTGCCGCGTCTTCGTCCGACAGTCCGAGCAAGGCGGCATCGGCCGGATGGCTGGGCAGCAGCCAGTCCACCAGCGGCAACAGCGAATCGAAGGCGGCGCGGGCAGCCGGCAGGCCGCCACGGCCGGCCCACAACCGGGGCCGGTAGTTCGGATCGTAGGCGACCCGTACGCCATGGCGTCGCGCGATGCGGGCGGCGGCGTGCGTAGCGGCTTCCGCCCCCGGCGAGATCGCCTGGGTGATGCCGGACAGCAGGAGGCAGCCGGCGGAGGCCAGGTAGCTTTCGTCGAGCTGCTCGGGCAGCAATTGCGACGCGGCCGAACCGCCGCGGCGGTAGGTGAATTCACGTTCGCCGCCGGGCAGCAACGAGATGAAATAGATGCCGTTCTCGCCCGCGACCAGCGGCGCCTGCGCAGTGTCGACGCCCTCGGCCTGCCAGGCCGCGCGCAGGCCGGCGCCGAACGGGTCGTCGCCGACCCGGCTGACGAAGCCGGTACGTGCGCCGAGCCGGGCCGCCGTCACCAGCGTGTTGAGCACATCGCCGCCATAGGCGCGCTGCAGCGTCGGGGTGAGGCCCAGGGGTTGGTCGGCATAGAGCTCGACCATGCATTCGCCGATGCCGACGAGGTCGAAACGAGGTGGGGTCATGCGTAGTGCTCCAGATGGATTCGGTTGGCGTATTGCCCTGCATCGGCCGGCATTGCGGCTTGCGGTCGAGGGCCTGGCCATGTTGTGACGTCGACTCGGTTTACCTCAGAGTAAGGGCTTGAGGAGACTGGAGAGTTACCGGTATCAGTCATTGATGAAAGATTTGGAAAGCTTGCGATCCTGGTCGTACTCGGTGGATTGCCGCCGGTTCGGGCCGGGTCGCCCGGCATGAGTTCGCTAGCCGCTAGCCATCGGCGCCGTAGCGGCAAAGCCGGGCGCCGGGCCGGTCGAGGCGCGAATCACCAGCGTGCTCGGGAATTCGAGGCGCTGGCTTTCCATCGGCTGGCCTTCGATGCGGGCCTGCAGCAACCGGATGGCGGCGTCGGTCATCTCCTGCAGTGGCTGGCGGACCGTGGTCAGCTGCGGATAGACGGCGGAAGCGGCCGGGATGTCGTCGAAGCCGATCACCGAGATGTCCTCGGGATGCGCAGGCCGCGCGCCTTGAGCGCATCCATCGCGCCGAAGGCCATCTGGTCGTTGGCGGCGAAGATCGCGCTCGGCGGCTCGGCCAGGGCGAGCAACTGGCGAACCGCCTGGAAACCGCACACCTGGGTGAAGTCCCCGTCGATCTGCAGGCCGGGATCGACCGGCAGGCCGGCATCCGCCAGTGCGTGGCTATAGCCGAGCTGCCGTTGCTGGCTCTGGCCGGAAAACGAACTGCCGCCGATGAAGGCGATGCGGCGATGGCCGAGCTCGACCAGGTGCCGTATCGCGGCGCGCGCGCCGTGGTAATTGTCGCCGCGCACGGTGGGCAGGCTGGTGTCGTCGAACCAGTAATTGAACAGGACGACCGGCAGGCGGCCCTGCTCGAACTGCTTGATCGCCCCGTCGACCGCGCCGGGCAAAACCAGCAAGAGGCCGTCGCACAGGCCGCCGAGCAAGCGGCCGATGTTCACCCGCGCCGGAGTGCCGAGGCGGGAGGTGGTGTTGTAGATGATGAGGTCCAGCCCCAGCCGCTCCACTGTTTCGCTGACCGCGTTGACGACCTCGGCGACGAAGGGCGACTGCAGGTAGCTGACGGTGAGCCCCAGCACGTTGCTGCGGCCGCCCTTGAGCACGCGGGCAGTCAGGTTGGGCGAATAGCCCAGCTCGGCAGCGGCGGTCTGGACCTTGGCCAGCGTTTTCTCCGCGACGGCGCCGGTACCGTTCAGCGCGCGCGAGGCGGTGACCAGCGATACGCCGGCCCGCTTGGCGACGTCGATCAGGGTTGCTTGCGTGTCGGACATGTCCCATCCATTCCTGCCGAAGCCGGGCCCATGGTCCGGCTCGGTCTGCCGATATGCCGGGCGCCGTCAGGGCTTCCGGCTGCGATATGGCGCATGGTCGTTTCAATGAGCGGCAACGATAGCATGGAAGGAAACGTTTCCTTCGTTTCGAAGGACATCGCGCCCGGGCCGTTGCGACAATGCTCCACCACTGACTCGGCTGGCTCGATCCCAGCGAGGAAGGCACCGGTACTCCCGGTCCGGCCGAGGCTGGACCGATTAGGAGAACGCTCGAAATGGTCTCGCCATCGTAAGCGATGGGCTAACGTGCCGGCCGGTGATCCTTATCGCGTAGGCGACGCCATCGGCTACCGGGGACAGCCGCATGAACCCGGATACGACACTGCGTCTGCCGGGAGGGAAGGGCCTCGAATTCACGGGCATCGTGCGGTATCACCATCAAGAACTCGGCGACCACGTGTAGGTGCTCCTGGTCGTCCGCCAGCTCCAGGACGATCGGTCCATAGCCGGGATGATCGGTGTCCGGCTTCAAGATGATCCGCCGGTGACGCCAGTTGCCTTCGTCCGTCGCCAGTTTTTCGCTGCTGTAGACCTTGATGGTGTAGCGGCCTCCCGTATCGGGATCGGCGATGTCGCGGTGCTGCACCACGACGACCTTGCCCTCCCGTGTCCCGGAAGGGGCTGCCCTGAACAGGCACCACGCATGGTTGGGAATTCGCCGGTTCATTGATTCACCGACGACCTGGGCGACGAACATGCCAGGCTGGGGCGGATCCAGTCGGGTGGTACAACCCAGTCGACGGCACCATCCTCCAGTACCTGCATGTCCGAGAAGGCTCCCGCCGCGAATCGCAGATCCACGACGGGCAAGGCCGGCGTACCTGACGCGCGCTCGGATTCCGAAACCTTGCGCAAGGATAGGACATTGCATGCGGTGGCTACGGCCGTCGCGGCATCGTCGGCATCCGCACCGCCGGGCCTGCTGCTGCTCAGGCGAGAACGCAGGTATTCCGCCAGGGCGGGATCGGCGCAGTAGACGTAGCATCCCTTCATGCCTCGCGTCATGAGCGTGCGGTAGGTGTTCTTGACGATCGAATCGGCCAGTTTGCCAGCGTCCTCGGGGCTGGATTCCAGCAGCCGCTTCAGCCCCTTGACCGACTGGTCCGACGGAGCCCGTCTTGTCGCATCGCTCACGATTCGGCCATCGCGATAAGCAAGGTCCGGCCCGATGATGACGCCGACGTAGTCCAGCTCCAGCCCTTGGCAGGTGTGGATGCAGCCGATCTGCTCGACCGAACCGGGTGTCACGATCCACAGGCTGCCATCTTTGTCCAGGTTCCAGCGGCGCCGATAGTCAAAGCCCGGGAGTTCGATGTCCCAGGCCTGGGGATCCTTCTTACTGAGCCATTTCCAGCAATAGCCGGCGACGACGCGCGAGCGGTTGTTGACCTGGTTCTTCAGTTCGATCAGCGCATGCATCTGCTTCGGGTCGTCGAATACCCTGAAGTCGTATTCTCGGGTATCCAAAGTCTGGTTGGCCGTCTCGCGGATATCGAGCGAGTGGTCCAGCCAGGCCAGGTAGCCGTCCGAGCCATTGCAGCGGAATTGCGAGGACAGCTCGAGTTCGGTGACTTCTGCACCGCATGCGGCCGCATGGCGCCGCAATTCCTCCGCATGGCCGATGTCGTGAATCGTGACCCGCTGGTCGTCATCGACGAAAAACACCGTGCAGCGTGCGGCGCGGATCACCTCGCTGATCTGGTTGTCGCCCATGTTGCGGTACAGGCCGCTCTTCTCGTTGAGGCGGTGAGCCTCATCGACGATCAGGGTGTCGTAGGTATCGGGTGCCGCGTCGACGAAGGCACCGGAGCCGCTGAACAGGTTGCTGATCCGGGTCTTCGTGAAGGTGCCGGTGAGCTTGGCCTCGTAGACTGCCCGCGGTGCGGCGTTCTTCGATACGTAACGGGCGTTGCGATGGCGAGCCAGCAGCGCGGCCAGCAGGTTCACCGCCAGTACCGACTTCCCGGTCCCTGGGCCGCCCTGGACGATGACGACCTGCTTGCGCCGTTCGGCTTGCATCTCCACGGCCAGTACGGTTTCGTAGACGACCTTCTGTTCGTCGATCATCACGAATTCGGTCTTGCCGCGCAGCATGCCGGCCACGCTGTCGGCCAGCATCTTCGTTGGCCGGATCCGGCCGTGTTCGATGGCATAGAGCGCGCCGCGCCGGTCGCCGTGGCGCACATGCTCGCGGATGAAAGCCTGCAGTCTGGCCCGTTCGCGGGCCAGGAACAGCGGTGCGCGGGCAATGTGCTCCCGGTAGTGCGGATGGTCGATTTCGCCGTCGCGCGGATGGTTGTGAAGGTATGCGCACGGCTGCACGGCCACGGCGCCGTCCTGGAGCGCGCTGTTGAAGTCCTGCAGGTAGGCCGCGTAGGACCAGGCCTGGTAGGACGGATGCGTCCCCTCCCGTTCGCCGGAGCGACCGCCGCGTCGAGCCCAGACGATGGCGTCCTTCTCGCTGCGCCGCGATGTAGACCACTGCTTCAGCTCCACGATGATGAGCTTCGAGCGCGCCTCGTCGTCTTCTCCGGCGATCAGGAAGTCGATGCGCTTGGCGGACTGGGGTAACTGGTATTCGATCGCGATGCCCGCGTCGGCCGGAATTTCGTCGTCCTGCAGTACCTTGGCCATTTCCAGCAAGGAGTGCTTCCAGGCCTGAACTTCGGAGGACCCGGCACCGTGCCCCGTTGCGGAGCGGTAGTGGCCTGCGATGATGTCCTCGATGTCCTCGCGCAACGCATGGTGCAGGAACTCGCGCTTGTTGGCCTGATAGATGATCAAGGAGCGCTCCCGGCTGACTTTCAGAGTTGATCGTACTTCTTGTGTGTCCCTTTGGCCCGTTCGACGGGGTATTTCTCGCCGTTGACGCGCATCTTGTCCTGCGCTGCCGCGATCGGGTCGATGCCCAGCGCCGCGCACAGCTGGATCAGGTATAGCAGCACGTCGGCCGCCTCCGCCGCCACGGCATCGCGGCTTTGCGCTGGCAGGGTGCGACTCTGCGCCTCGGTGAGCCACTGGAAATGCTCAAGCAGTTCGCCTGCCTCGACGACAAGGGCGGATGCCAGGTTCTTCGGGGAATGGAATTGTCCCCAGTCGCGTTCCTGCGCGAATTGCTGCAGGGCATGCGTCAGTTCTTGGAGTGAGTCGCTCATCTCGACAATCCTGGGTCGTGATCGATCCGGCCAATCCCGCTTGCGCCGACATCGATCGGCCATCGGGCAAGAAAAAGGGCCCGGAAATGATCCGAGCCCTTGCATTGGTGGAGACGGCGGGAATCGAACCCGCGTCCGAAAGCCCTCTGCGGTGAGTTCTACATGCTTAGCCTGGTCAATTGGATTTAACGGGTGACACGCCGACCGGCAGGCTTGGCACACGCGAGTCGCCTTGGATTTGACACCCCGTCAAGCGACCCGGCGGAGTGCGATTTCATGTGAATAACGCTGCCGCCGGTTGCCCGGCCCGACCCATGAACAAATCGGTGCAGCGTCTAGCCGGGATTAAGCGGCCAGAGCGTAGTTTTCGTCGTTTGCGACTATAACGTTTCAGTGTTTAACGGGGTGACTGAAATCCCGGCATGCCCCCAGCCGCTTTGTAACCCCCGTCGAAGCCATGTCGTCCCCGAAAAGAATTTCTCAGCACTGCCAGAGAAGTCGAACAGTATACCGCTTAGGCCGCGAGCAGGGCCAATAGTTCCAGCGGATGCTGGATGCGGTGGTCGGCGCCCCATTCGTGCGGCCGGTCGGTGTGCGCGATATAGCCGTAATCGGCCAGCACCGTGGTCATGCCGACCGCACGGCCGGCCGCGATGTCGCGCTCGGCGTCGCCGACGTACCAGCAGCGCGCCGGGTCGACGCCCAGCGCTTCGCAGGCGTGCAGCATCGGCTTCGGATCGGGCTTGGCGACGCCGACCGTGTCGCCCGACACCACCACGGCCGGCGGCACGGTGAAGCACAGCGCCGGCACCAGCCGGTCGGTGAAGCGCATCGGCTTGTTGGTGACGATGCCCCAGGCGATACCGCGCGCAGCCAGCGTCTCGATCAGCGTGTTGACGCCGTCGAACAGCACGGTGCAGTCGCAGAAGCCGTGCTCGTAATGGTCGAGGAAGCGCAGCCGCAGCGCGTCGAAGCCTTCCGCCTCGCGATGCAGCGAAAAGCCGAGCTCGACCAGGCCGCGCGCGCCGTGGCTGGCGATCGGGCGGATGTGCTCGTGCGCCACCGGCGGGCGGCCTTCCTCGGCCAGCAGGCGGTTCAGCGCGCCGCCGAGATCCAGCGCGGTATCGGCCAGGGTGCCGTCGAGGTCGAACAGGATGGCTTGGGGCAGATCGGTCATCGTGGTCAGTTCTTGCGGCAGGCCAGCAGGTAGTTCACGCCGGCGTCGTCGTTCAGGTGATAGGTGCGGGTCACCAGGTCCATGCCCATGCCCTTGAGCTCGACCAGCTCCAGCCCGCTGCCGCGCACCATGCGGGCGAGCTCGGACGGCTTGATGAACTTGGCGTAGTCGTGGGTGCCGCGCGGCAGCAGGCCGAGCAGGTATTCGGCGCCGAGCACTGCGTGCAGATAAGCCTTGGGATTGCGTGCGATCGTGGAGAAGAATACCCAGCCGCCCGGCTTCACCAGCCGCGCGGTCGCCTCGACCACGCTGGCCGGCTCGGGCACGTGTTCGAGCATCTCCATGCAGGTGACCACCTCGAAGCTCGCCGGTGCCTCCGCCGCCAGCGCCTCGACCGCGACATTGCGGTAGGCGACCTGCACGCCGCTCTCCAGGCCATGCAGGCGAGCCACTTTCAGCGATTTCTCGGCCAGGTCGATGCCGGTCACCGTGGCGCCGAGCGCGGCCATGCTCTCGGCCAGGATGCCGCCGCCGCAGCCGACGTCGAGCACGGTCTTGCCGGCGAGGCCGGCGTGGCCGTCGAGGAAGCCCAGCCGCAGCGGATTGATGTCGTGCAGCGGCTTGAATTCGCTGTCGCGGTCCCACCACTTGTGGGCGAGCTCGGCGAACTTGGCCAGTTCGGCGTCGTCGGCGTTGCGGTGTGCGGTCGTGGTGTCGGTCATGGCTGTTCGTCCTGGATTCGAAAGGATGCGGTAGGCCGTCAGGCCGCGCGGTCGGCGGCGATCCGTTCGCGCCAGTCGCGGGCGCGGGCGACGATCTGGCCGGCGTCGAGCGTGGTCAGTTCCCGCCGGCGCAGCAGCGCGCGGCCGGCGACCCAGACGTCGCTGACCTGCTCGCGGCCGGCGGCATAGACCAGCTGCGACAGCGGGTCGAACAGCGGCTGGGTCTCGAGCGCGCCGAGGTCGACGGCGACCAGGTCGGCCTGCTTGCCCGGCAGCAGCGAGCCGATGCGGTCGGCCAGGCCGAGCGCGCGGGCGCCGGCCAGCGTGGCCATCTCGAGCGCCGCAGCGGCGCCGAGCGCGGTCGGATCGCCCGATTCGGCCTTGGCCAGCAGCGCGGCCAGGCGCAGGTCGCCCAAGAGGTCGAGCTTGTTGTTGCTGGCGGCGCCGTCGGTGCCGAGGCCGACGTTGACGCCGGCGCGCTGCATCGCCGCGACGCGGGCGAAGCCCGAGGCGAGCTTGAGGTTGCTGGCCGGATTATGCGCCACGTGCACGCCGTGGCGGGCCAGCAGCTCGATCTCGGCGTCGCTGGCGTGCACTACGTGGGCCGCCACCAGAGTGGGGCCGAGCAGGCCGAGCGCATGCAGCCGCTCGAGCGGCCGAACGCCGTATTGCGCGAGGCTGCCGTCGATCTCGTCGCGCGTCTCGTGGATATGGCAGTGGATGCCGAGCCGCAGCCGGTCGGCCAGCGCGATCGTCCGGCGGAAGGTGTCGTCGGCGACGGTGTAGGGCGCGTGCGGCGCCAGCGTGAAGCCGACCAGCGATTCGCCGGCGAAGGCACGGCAGGCGGCTTCGGCCTTGGCCAGGTAGTCGGCGGCATCGCGGCCGTAGGCGGTCGGGAATTCGAGGATGGAGCAGCCCACCACGGTGCGCATGCCGGCCGCGAGGCCGGCGCAGGCGACCGCTTCGTGGTGGAAGTACATGTCGTTCACCGTGGTGGTGCCGCCGCGGATCATCTCGGCCATCGCATGCAGCGTGCCGTCGTGGACGAAGGCGTCGGAGACGTGGCGGCCCTCGGCCGGCCAGATGTGGTTCTGCAGCCAGTCCATCAGCGCCAGGTCGTCGGCCAGGCCGCGCAGCAGCGTCATGGCCGAGTGGCCGTGCAGGTTGACGAGGCCCGGCAGCAGGGCGTGGTCGGGCAGCTCGATCGCCTCCGCGGCGGCATAGCGTTGGCGGGCTTCGGCGGCCGGCAGGATGGCGGCGATGCGCTCGCCCTCGATCACCAGTGCATGCCCTTCGAGCACCGCGCCGCGCGGTTCGACGGGGATCAGCCAGCGGGGATAGAGGCAGGTGAGGGCGGCCATGGCGGTCCTGGAAAAGGCGGGAGGCGCGATTCTAACAGGCGCGCCGCGCCAGGAAGCGCGCCGGGTCGACCGCCAGCGCCAGCTCGCGTTCGACCGGCAAGGGTTCGCCGCAGATCTGCGCGGCCAGCAGCTCGGAGCACAGCTGCGACCAGACCAGGCCGCGTGCGCCGAAACCGGTCAGCGCATAGAGGCCGGCCCGGCGCGGCGCCAGGTGCAGGCTGCCGGCGTGCTTGGGCAGGAAGGCGGCCGCGTCGGCCAGCGGGCCGACCACCGGCAGCCGGTCCGGCGTACCGGGGCGCGCGCAGCGGCGGCCGCCGAGCGTAGCGGCGTCGAGGCCGTCGGCGGCGCCGGGCAGCATGGCGTCGAGCAGGGCCAGATTGTGGCCGGCCGCGGCCTCGCCGGCCGGGCTGGAGCCGATGCAGGCGAGGCCGGCGTGCGCCGGCGTGAGGTAGCCGCCGCGGCAGACCACGGCGCGGACCGCGGGCGCCTGTCCGGCCGGCAGATGGCTGACCAGGCGTTCGTCGCGGCCGAGCAGCAGGTCGGGGGCGAATCGGGCCGCATCGGCTGCGTTGGCGAGGATCGCCACGGGCGCGCGAGCCAGCAGCGTGCCGCTGGCGTCGAACGCCTGCCAGCCGTCTTCATCGCGCCGCAACTCGGTCACGGTGCAGCCCAAGCGCGCTTCGAGCCGGGGCGCGGCGGCCGCCAGCAGCGCCGCGACCAGGCTCGGCGGGTTGATCCAGCCCGCCTGCGGAAACCACAGGCCGCCGGCGGCGACCGGCTGGCCGGCCAGGCGGCTCGCCTCGTCGACGTCGACCGCGCGCGCATGGTCGGTCGGCAGGCCGAGCTGGTCGGGCAGGGCGGCGAAGCGCGCGGCCTCGTCGTCGTCGCGGGCGAGCTGCAGTGCGCCGCAGGCCGCCCAGCGCACGTCTGGCAGCCGTGCCAGGCCGCGCAGGCCGTACAGGAAGGCCGCCCGCGCGAGCCGCGCCTGCAGGTTGTCGTCGCCCGACAGCACCGGTCGATAGGCGCCGGCATGGTTGCCCGAGGCCGCCGCGGCCGGCCCGGCTTCGCGCTCCAGCAGCGTGATGCGCCAGCCGCGCGTGGCGAGCCGTTCGGCGATGGCGGCGCCGGCCAGTCCTGCGCCGATCACGAGGGCATGGCGCTCGGGCGGCAGGGTCGGGGCCGTGCGGCGGCCGCGGAAGGCACCGGCCAGCATCTGCCGCTTGCGGCCGAAGCCGGGCCGCTTCTCGACCGCGAAACCGGCCGCCTCGAGCCCGCGCCGCACCGCGCCGGCCACGGTATAGGTCGCCAGCGTGGCCCCGGTCGCGGCCAGCCGGGCGAACTGCTTGAACAGCGCTTCCTGCCACAGCGCCGGGTTCTTGGCCGGCGCGAAGCCGTCGAGGTAGAAGGCGTCGACCTGGCCGGACAGCCGCGGCAGCCAGTCCAGCGCGTCGCCGAGCAGCAGGGTGAGCACGACGCGGCCGCCGTCGAATTCGAGCCGGTGGAAGCCGGGCACCAGCAAGGGCCATTGCGCCACCAGTTGTCGACCAAGCCCGGCCAGTTCGTCTTCGGCGGCGAACAGCGCGGCATGCAGGGTGGCGAGATCGGCCTGGGCGAACGGATGCAGCTCGCAGGAGACGAAATGCAGCCGTTCGCTGCGCCGCGGATCGGCGCGCCAGGCGGCCCAACTGGCCAGGAAGCTCAGGCCGAGGCCGAAACCGGTCTCGCAGATCGTGAAGTTCGCGCGTCCGCCCCAGCGTTCCGGCAGGCCGTTGCCGGCCATGAACACGTCGCGCGCCTGCGCCAGGCCGCCGTCCTGGGTGTGGTAGACGTCGTCGAAGGCGGCCGAGTAGGGGATGCCGTCGGCGGTCAGGTCGAGCCGGGCGGTCTGGAGCGGGGATGGCGGGGCGTCACGGTGTAGATATCGTGGTATGCGGCAATGAAGATCAGCGATTTATACGGCGACGGATGGAAGGCGGCATTGATGTAGGTCGGAATTCAGCGCCTGCCCCGCCTCACCGGGCATTCCGACGGCGATGCGGCAAATACGAGCCAGGCCGCGACAGCTTCCACGGTCGCGACGCCTCAATGAGAAATGGGAGCCGAAGCTCCCATTCCATCCGATTGCCGGGGCCGATCAGTCCTCGCGGCGCATCTGCGGGAACAGGATCACGTCGCGGATCGACGGCGCGTCGGTCAGCAGCATCACCAGCCGGTCGATGCCGACGCCGAGGCCGCCGGTCGGCGGCAGGCCGTGCTCGAGCGCGCGGATGTAGTCGGCGTCGTAGTGCATCGCCTCCTCGTCGCCGGCGTCTTTCTGCCGCACCTGGTCGAGGAAGCGCTCGGACTGCTCTTCCGGATCGTTCAGCTCGGAGAAACCGTTGGCCAGTTCGCGGCCGACCACGAACAGCTCGAACCGCTCGGTGATGCCGGGACGGGTATCGGAGCCGCGCGCCAGCGGCGAGATCTCGACCGGGTAGTCGATGATGTAGGTCGGGTCCCACAGCTTCTGCTCGGTGGTTTCCTCGAACAGACTGAACTGCAGGCCGGCCACGCCGTCGGTGACCACCAGCTTGCCGCCGAGCTTCTCGATCTCGGCCTTGAGCCAGGCGCGGTCGTTCAGCTGTGCCTCGTTGTACTGCGGGTTGTACTTGAGGATGGCCTCGACCACGGTGAGCCGCTCGAACGGCTTGGACAGGTCGACGATCTTGCCCTGGTAGGTCACGGCGGTATGGCCGATCACCTCGCGTGCGGCGTGGCGGATCATCGCCTCGGTCAGGTCCATCACCCGGCGGTAGTCGGCGTAGGCCTCGTAGCTCTCGAGCATGGTGAACTCGGGTTGTGGCGCGTGCTCATCCCCTCGTTGCGGAAGTTGCGGTTGATCTCGAACACGCGCTCCAGGCCGCCGACCACCAGGCGCTTGAGGTAGAGCTCCGGCGCGATGCGCAGGTAGAGCGGCATGTCGAGCGCGTTGTGGTGGGTCGTGAAAGGCTTGGCCGCGGCGCCGCCGGGGATCGGGTGCATCATCGGCGTCTCGACCTCGAGGAAGTCCTCGCCGGCCATGAATTCGCGGATCTTCTGCACGATCTTCGAGCGCTTGATGAAGGTGTCGCGGCTCTGCTCGTTGGTGATCAGGTCGAGGTAGCGCTGGCGGTACTTCTGCTCCTGGTCGGTCATGCCGTGGAACTTCTCCGGCAGCGGGCGCAGCGCCTTGACCAGGAGGCGCAGTTCGGTGACCTGGATGCTCAACTCGCCGGTCTTGGTCTTCATCAGCGTGCCGCGCGCGGCCAGGATGTCGCCCAGGTCCCAGGTCTTGAAGCCGGCCAGCGCGGCCTCGCCGACCTTGTCCAGCGCGATGTAGAGCTGGATGCGGCCGGTGTCGTCCTGCAGCGTCGCGAAGGCGGCCTTGCCCATCACCCGTTTCAGCATCATGCGGCCGGCGACCGACACTTCGATCGCATCGGCTTCGAGCGCTTCCTTCTCCGCCGCGTCGTGCCTGGCGTGCAGCGCGCCGGCCTTGTGCGTGGGCTTGAAGTCGTTGGGGAAGGCGACGCCCTGCTTGCGGATCTCGGCAAGCTTGGCGCGGCGCTCGGCGATGAGCTGGTTTTCGTCGAGGGCGAGGGGACTTTGCTGGTCGGACATTCAGGGCATCCTGGGTCTGTCGGGCGGCGCGGTTGCCCGCGCCGCCCGATTGATTGCACGTACTTTTAGTTGGCGGAGGCGGCCAGGGTGGTTTCCTTCACGCCGGCTTGGCCCTTCGCTTCGTCAACCAGTTGCAGCTTGTTGCGGGCGGACATCACGCCCATCTTCACTTCCTGCCACACGTAGTAGAGCTTGCCGGCCACGGTGTCGATGGTCAGTTCGGAGTCGGTCTCGGCCTTGCCGACCAGCTTGTGCTGGCCCGGTTCCACGGCGGTGAACAGGTAGGTGTTGGCGCCGGTCTTGCCGAGTTGCTTGCCGTCGACCTGGACGTCCATCGCGATGGCGGCGCCCATGGTCTCGTTGCGATAGACGTAGATCCCGGCCTTGCCGTCCTGCGGCTTGAAGTTCTTCAGTTCGGCGTCGAGCTTCGGGTCGCCCTTGGGCACCGAGGCACAGGCCGACAGCAGCGCTGCGGCGGCGATGACGAAGCCGATTTTCATCTTATTGAGCGTGGACATCTTTTTGTATCTCCCTGGATATGAAATGTACTGCGTTAGGAACTACGGTATTGCCCGGTGCGGCGCGATCAGACGCCCTGCTTGAGGCTGGCCTCGATGAAGATATCGAGGTCGCCGTCCATCACGCCCTTGACGTTGCCGACTTCCACGCTGGTGCGCAGGTCCTTGACCCGGCTCTGGTCGAACACGTAGGAGCGGATCTGGTGGCCCCAGCCGATGTCGGACTTGCCGGCTTCGAGCGACTGCTGCGCTTCCATCCGGCGGCGCAGCTCGGCCTCGTACAGCTTGGCGCGCAGCATCTGCATCGCCTCGTCCTTGTTGCGGTGCTGCGAGCGGTCGTTCTGGCACTGCACGACGATGCCGGACGGGTTGTGGGTGATCCGCACCGCCGAGTCGGTCTTGTTGATGTGCTGGCCGCCGGCGCCCGAGGCGCGGAAGGTGTCGATGCGCAGGTCGGCCGGGTTGATCTCGATCTCGATGCTGTCGTCGACCTCGGGGTAGACGAAGACCGAGGAGAAGGAGGTGTGGCGGCGGGCGTTGGAATCGAACGGCGAGACGCGCACCAGCCGGTGCACGCCGGTCTCGGTGCGCAGGAAGCCGTAGGCGTAGTCGCCGGTCAGCTTGAGCGTACAGCTCTGGATGCCGGCCACTTCGCCTTCCGATTCTTCCATCACCTCGACGGTGAAACCCTTGCGCTCGGCGTAGCGGATGTACATGCGCATCAGCATGCCGGCCCAGTCCTGCGCCTCGGTGCCGCCGGCGCCCGACTGGATGTCGACGAAGCAGGCGTTCGGGTCCATCGGGTTGCTGAACATGCGGCGGAATTCGAGGTCGGCGATCTTGGCCTCGGCCGAGGCGAGGTCACCGGCCACCGATTCGATGGTGTCCCAGTCTTCCTCGGGCTTGGCCATCTCGAACAGGTCGCGGCTGTCGGAAGTGACCTGGGCGATCTCGTCGAGCACCAGCACCACGGCTTCGAGCAGCTTCTTTTCCTTGCCGATCTCCTGGGCGCGCTTGGGGTCGTTCCAGATATCGGGGTCTTCGCTCAGGCGGGAGACTTCCTCGAGCCGGTCCTTCTTGCCCGGGTAGTCAAAGATACCTCCGCAGCTCGTCGCCGCGGGCGGCGAGGTCGGCGATGCTGTTCTCGATCTGGTTGAGGCGTTCGGCTTCCATGGCGGGCTCGGCTGAAATGCTTGAAAAGCCGGCAATTATACGTGAAACGTGAAAAGTGATCGCCCGCGGCGAGCGTGAAACGTGGCGCGGCTTCGCCGCGCTGAACCGAGCCGCGCAGCTGCGACACGTTTCACCTTTCACATTTCACGTTTCACTCGCCAGACGTTGCCGTCAGGCAGCGTCTGGCGTCGTTTCCTCGTCCCTGAACCGATCCGCGATCGCCAGGAACTCCGCCTCGATCGCCAGGAAGGCGTCGAGCACGTCGGGGTCGAAGTGGCTGCCGCGGCCTTCGCGCATCATCGCCACCGCCTGCGCATGCGGGAAGGCCGGCTTGTAGACGCGGCGCGAGATCAGCGCGTCGTAGACGTCGGCCACCGCCATCAGCCGCGCCGACAGCGGGATCGCGTCGCCGGCCAGTCCTTCCGGGTAGCCCGAGCCGTCCCATTTCTCCTGGTGCGAATAGGCGATCTCGCGGGCGAAGGCGAGGAAGCCGTTGCTGCCGCCGAGGTGCTTCTCGACCTGGATGATCGCGTCGCGGCCGTAGACCGTGTGCAGCTTCATGATCTCCCACTCCTCGGCGTCGAGCTTGCCGGGCTTGAGCAGGATGCGGTCGGGCACGCCGACCTTGCCGATGTCGTGCAGCGGCGCCGACTTGTGCAAGAGGTCGATGTTCTCTTCGGTCAGCAGCGCGCTGAAGCGCGGGTGCGACTGCAGCGCGCGGGCCAGCGCGGCGACGTAATTCTGGGTGCGGCGGATATGGTTGCCGGTCTCGTTGTCGCGCGTCTCGGCCAGGCTCGCCATGGCCAGGATGGTGGCGTCCTGCATCTGGCCGAGCTGGCGGGTGCGTTGGTAGACCAGGTGCTCCAGATGCTGGTTCTGGTCCTCGAGGAAACGGTGGGCGCGCTTGAGCGAAAGATGGGTCTGCACCCGCGCCAGCACGATCGGCGGGCTGATCGGCTTGGTGATGTAGTCGACCGCGCCGATCGACAGGCCCAGCTCCTCGTCCTCGACCTGGCTGCGCGCGGTCAGGAAGATCACCGGGATGCCGGCGGTGGCCGGGTTCTGCTTGAGCCGCCGGGTGGCCTCGTAGCCGTCGAGGTCCGGCATCATCACGTCCATCAGGATCAGGTCCGGCTGCGGCGAGGCCGCGGCGATCTCGAGCGCCTTGATCCCGTTGGTGGCGACCTTGGTGCGGTAGCGGTCGCGCAGGAGGGCGGAGAGCAGGGTGATGTTGTCCGGCGTGTCGTCGACGATCAGGACGGTCTGCCGCTCCGGTGTACCGCTCATGCTATCCCCCCGCCGGACCCGGTCCGCCGCCCGCCCGGGCGAGGCTCGCCAGTACCGAGTCGTAGTCGTATTGCCGGATCTGCCGTTCGATCTGCTGCATGGCGGCCGGTCCGAGCTCGGCCGTCAGCGCGGCGTGATGGCGATCGTAGTAGTCGAGCGCTTCGCTGTCCTGCGCCCTCAATAGCATGATTAGCCCATCGCGCGCCGACGCGCCATGGGAGGAGGTAGCTTGGCCGCGGAAGGCGGCGAGGCCGGCCAGCAGGTGTTCGAGCGCGTGTTCGAGCTCGGCCAGCCGGATCGGATCGGGTACGCCGCCCGGCACCATCAGGCTGTCCTCGAGTTCGCCGGCCAGCGCCTGGATCGCGCCGGCGCCGATCAGGCCGGCCACGCTCTTGAGCGTATGGGCCAGCCGCCGCGCCAGCGCCGCGTCGGCCGGCAGCGCGGCGCGGATGCGGCCGATCACGCCGGCCTGTTCCTGGCCGAAGCGGTCGAGCAGGTCGAGGTAGAGCGTGCGGTCGCCCAGCGTGCGCGCCAGGCCGCTCTCGGTATTGAGCCCGTCGACCTGCGGCAGCGCGGCGGTCTCGGCCGCGGCCGGCGCGGCGGGCTTGCGCGGGCGGCGGGTGGTCCAGCGCGCCACGGTATCGAACAGCGACTGCGGCGAGATCGGCTTGGACAGGTGGTCGTTCATGCCCGAATCGAGGCAGCGCTGGCGCTCCTCCTGCATGGCATGGGCGGTCATCGCCACCACCGGCAGGTCGTCGAAGCGCGCCTCGGCGCGGATCGCGCGGATGGTGGCGAAGCCGTCCATGACCGGCATCTGCACGTCGAGCAGCACCAGGTCGTAGGGCGGCGAATCGTGCAGCAGCAGCAGGTCGAGCGCCTCGCGGCCGTTGCAGGCCACTTCGACGCTGACGCCGGCGGCCTGCAAAAGCTCGACCGCGATCTGCTGGTTGATGTCGTTGTCCTCGACCAGCAGCACGGCGACGTCGCGGAACTTGGGCAGCACCGGCTGCTGCAGCGGCGCCGAGGCCGGCCGCGGCGCCTCCTCGCTGGCCGGTCGCAGCCGCACGTCGAAGCGGAAGCGCGAACCGCGGCCTTCCTCGCTCTCGGCGTCGATGCGGCCGCCCATCATCTCGACTAGCCGCTTGGAGATGTTGAGCCCGAGCCCGGTGCCGCCGAAGCGGCGGGTGGTCGAGCCGTCGGCCTGGGTGAAGGCCTGGAACAGCCGCGCGCTCTGCTCGGCGTTCATGCCGATGCCGGTGTCGCAGACCTCGAATTCGAGCACCAGCGCCTCCATGTCGCTGCGCAGCAGCCGCGCGCCGATGCGCACTTCGCCGCGCTCGGTGAACTTGACCGCGTTGTTGGCCAGGTTGATCAGCACCTGGCCCAGCCGCAGCGGATCGCCGCGCAGCCGGCGCGGCACTTCGGGCGGCAGGTCGAACAGGTATTCCAGGCCCTTGTCGCGCGCGCGGCCGCCGGTGACCGCGGCCACGTTGGCCAGCACCTCGTCGAGGTCGAAGTCGACGCTCTCGAGGTCGAGCTTGCCGGCCTCGATCTTCGAGAAGTCGAGGATGTCGTTGATGATGCCGAGCAGCGAGACGCCGGCGGTGTGGATCTTGTCGACGTAGTCGCGCTGCTTGGGCGTGAGCGGCGTCTTCAGCGCCAGGTGGGCCATGCCGATGATGGCGTTCATCGGGGTACGGATCTCGTGGCTCATGTTGGCCAGGAACATCGACTTGGCGCGCGTCGCCTCCTCGGCGTGCAGCCGCGCCGTCTCGGCCTCGCGCAGCTCGGTCTGGATGCGCACCACCTGCAGCTTGGTACGGATCGCCTGGCTCTGGGCGCGCTCGAACAGCGCGTGGTGGCGCTTGTAGTCGGCCAGCGCGGCCTGCCAGTCGCCGAGCTCGGCGTGGATCGCCGCCAGTTCCTCGGCCGCCTTCATCGGCATGAACACGTAGCCGAGCTCGCCGATCTCGTCGATGGCGCGGTTGAGGTCGACGACCGCTTCGCGCAGCCGGCCGCGCAGCCGGTGGATATGGCCGCTGGCCCACCAGGTGTAGGGCCGCAGGTGCTTTTCCTCGTAGCCGGCCATCTCGGCCAGCGCCTGGTTGCACAGCTGCTCGGCACGGTCGAGCTGGCCGCGTTCGGCTAGCGTGTAGGCCGACACCGCCAGGAAGAAGCCGCGGTTGGAGGCCGATGCATTGGGCTGCACCTCCTCGTCCTGCAGGAATTCGGCCAGCACCTGGTAGGCCGCCTCGACGTCGTCGCGCGACAGCTTGCACAGCGCCAGGATCAGGCTGACGAAGGGCAGCAGCCAGCGCTCGTCGGCCTGGCGCGCCAGGTCGCGCGCGCGCAGCAGCATGGTCTCGCCGTCCTCGGCGTTGCCGCAGATGTAGAACAGCTCGCCGATATTGCAGGTGATCTGCGCCTCGCGCGCGCGCAGGCCGAGCGCGCAGGCGGCGTCGAGCGCGGCGTGGAAGTGGCGGATCGCCTCGTCGGTGAGGCCGTATTCCTGCGCGATGATGCCGAGCGTGTTCAGCGTCAGCACGCTGCCCATGTCCGGCCGCGCCGGCAGGATCGGCACCACGTGCTCCTCGCCGAAGCGGTGCGCCTCCGCCACCCGGCCGAGCACGCGGTAGACCGCCAAGAGGCCGAAGCGGCTGAGCAGCATGCCCTCGCGCACGTCGAGCCGGGTGAAGGCCTGGTCCAGCTGCAGGAAGCGCGCCTCGCTGTGTTCGTTGCGGTCGGCGAAATAGTCGCTCAGCGCCATCGCCAGCTCGCCGTGCAGGCGCGCCAGCGGGTCGGGATCGGCGGCCAGGCGGGTGCCGATGGCCTGGGCGGCGGCCTGGTCGTCGCGCATCACCGACATCGCGCGTTCGAAGTCGCCGCGCCAGGCGGCGTGCTGTCGGAGGGGTTCGATGAGGTCGCTCATGGCGTCGGTTCGTAAGGCATGGTTTGCCATGCGGCGGCGGCGCGGCCGAGGTCGAGGCCGGCGCGGACGGCGAGCGCGCCGAGCAGCGCGTGGGCCGCGTCGTAATCGTATTGGGAGGCGGCCTGTTCGACCGCGGCGAAGGAGTCGCCGAGGCCCTGGCGCAAGATCGGGCCGTGGCGCTCGATCAGGTCGATCGCGTCGCCGTCGTTGTCGGCCAGCAGCCGGCTCAGACCGGCCGCCAGTTCCAGCAGCTGGCCGGCCGGGGCGGGCGTCGGCGCGGCGGCGGGCGATTGCGCCGCGGCGCCCGGCGCGGTCTCGGCCAGCGCGCGGCCCAGCAGCGCGCACAACCCGGCCAGCGACTGGCCGAGCCGGGTCAGCCGCGGCCGCAGCGCGGCGTCGGGCTCGCCTTCGCGCAGGCCGGTCTCGACCTGCTCGGCCAACAGCTGCACCTCGGTCGCGCCGAGGTTGGCCGCCACGCCCTTGAGCGAATGCGCCTCGCGCTCGGCAGCCTGGCGGTCCTGCGGCAGCCATTGCGCGATGCGCTGGGCGCTGTCGCCGAAGCGGTCGTGGAACTGGCCGAGCAGCTTGCGGTAGAGCGTACGGTTGCCGGCCACCCGGCGCAGGCCCTCGCGGGCGTCGAGCCCGGGCAGGCGCGGCAGGCCGTCGTCGTCGAAGGCGACCGCCGGCTCGGCCACGGCCGCGGCGGCGGCGCCGATGATCCAGCGGCGCACGCAGGCCTGCAGCGTGGTCGGCTCGATCGGCTTGCTGATGTGGTCCTGCATGCCTTCGCGCAGGCAGCGCTCGCGTTCCTCGACCATGGCGTGGGCGGTCATCGCCACGATCGGCAGCGCGTCGAAGCGCGCATCGGCGCGGATCGCCAGCGTCGCCTCGTGGCCGTCCATCACCGGCATCTGCAGGTCCATGAACACCAGCGCGTAGTGGTCGGGCGGCAGGCCGTCGAGCCGCTCGACCGCGTCGCGGCCGTTGCCGACCACGTCGACCGCCAGGCCCATGCCCTCCAGCAGCTCGCGCGCGATCTGCTGGTTCACCTCGTTGTCCTCGACCAGCAGCGCGCGGGCGCCGTCGAGGCCGGCCTCGCGCGGCAGGACGGCCGGGTCGGGGCAGTCGTCGTCGCGCGCGCCGACCAGGGTGACCAGGGTGTCGATCAGGGTCGAGCGATTGACCGGCTTGAGCAGGAAGCCGTCGACCGCGGCCTGCTCGGCGCGGTTGCGGATCTCCTCGCGGCCGAAGGCGGTCACCAGCACCATCACCGGCGGCTCGGCCAGCAGCGGGTCGTTCTTCACCTGGCGGGTCAGCTCGATGCCGTCCAGCCCCTTCATCTGCCAGTCGGTCAGCACCACGCCGAACGGGTCGTCCTGGTCGGCGCCGCGGATCGCGGCCAGCGCGGCGGCGCCGGAGTCGACCGCGTCGACGCGGAAGGGCAGGTCGTCGAGCGCGCCGACCATCACGTCGCGCGCCACCGGGTTGTCGTCGACCACCAGCACCCGCAGGCCGTTGAAGGCCGAAGGCAGCACGCGGCAGACCTCGGCCTCGCTGCTGCTGAGCTCGAGCCGGGCGCTGAAGCGGAAGGTCGAGCCTTCGCCCTCGCGGCTCTCGACGCTGATCTGGCCGCCCATCATCTCGACCAGCCGGCGCGAGATGCTGAGGCCGAGGCCGGTACCGCCGAACTTGCGGGTGGTCGAGCCGTCGGCCTGGGTGAAGGCCTGGAACAGCCGCGTGGCCTGGTCCTCGCTCATGCCGATGCCGGTGTCGCGCACTTCGAAATCGAAGGTCACGCTGCGCTCGTCGAGCGCCGCCACCGCGGCCGACAGCCGCACTTCGCCGTGCTCGGTGAACTTGACCGCGTTGTTGGCCAGGTTGATCAGCACCTGGCCCAGCCGCAGCGGATCGCCGCGCAGCCGGCGCGGCACTTCGGGCGGCACGTCGAACAGGTATTCCAGTCCCTTGTCCTGGGCGCGGCCGCCGGTGACCGCGGCGACGTTGGCCAGCACATCGTCGAGATCGAAGTCGACGTGCTCGAGATCGAGCTTGCCGGCCTCGATCTTCGAGAAGTCGAGGATGTCGTTGATGATGCCGAGCAGCGAGACGCCGGCGGTGTGGATCTTGTCGACGTAGTCGCGCTGCTTGGGCGTGAGCGTGGTCTTCAGCGCCAGGTGGGCCATGCCGATGATGGCGTTCATCGGGGTGCGGATCTCGTGGCTCATGTTGGCCAGGAACATCGACTTGGCCTGGGTCGCCTGCTCGGCCTCGTCCTTGGCGCTGTGCAGCGCCTCGGCCTGGCGGCGGGCGTCGGTGACGTCCATCCAGAAGCCGTTCCACACCCAGGCGCCGTCGGGCTGGGCGCTGCAGACGCTGCGCACCTGCACCCAGCGCAGCGTGCCGCCCAGTTGCACGCGGTGCTCGAAATCGGTGCCGGTCTTGCCGGCGATGGCGCGCCGCACGATGCCCTGACAGCGGCCGCGGTCCTCCTGCACCACGCAGCGCCAGCGGGTGGCCGGGTCGGCCTGCAGCTCGCGGTACTCGATGCCGAGGATCTCCTTCACCTTGGCGCTGGCGAACGGGTAGTGCAGCCGGCCGTCCGGCTCCAGCCGCAGCTGGAAGATCGCCAGCGGTAGCGCGTCGGACAGGTCGATCAGCCGCCGCCGCGAGTCCTGCGCCAGGTCGCGCGCGCTGGCCAGTTCGGCCTGCGCCTCCTGCTTCTCGGTGATGTCCTGCCAGTAGCCGTTCCAGACGATCTCGCCGTCGCCGGCGATGCTGGGCCGCGCCTCGCCCCACACCCAGCGCAGCGCGCCGTCGCTGCGGCGGATGCGGAACGACTGCTCCCACGGCCGGCTCTCGGCCACCGCCTCGCGCATCGAGGCCTGCACGATCGGCAGGTCGCGTTCGACGATCAGGCCGAACGCCTCTTCGACGTCGTTCATGATCGCTTCAGGCGAGCGGCCGAATTCCTGCCACTGGGCGTTGGCGAAGGTGATGCGCGGCACGCCCTGCACATAGCGCAGCTGGTAGACCGCCAGCGGCAGCTTGTCGGTCAGCTCGCGCGCGCGCACCTCGGCGGCGGCCAGCGCGGCCTCGTTGCGGCGGCGCTCGCCGATGTCGCGCACGAAGGCGGTGGCGTGCCATTCTCGGCCCTGCTGGTAGCCGGTCAGCGCCAGCTCGATCGGCACCAGGTGGCCGTCGGCATGGCAGGCCTCGACCTCGACCACCTGATTCAGCAGCGGCCCCTGGCCGGTCTGGTGGAAGCGGGCCAGGCCAGCGTCGGCGATCTGGCGCAGCGAGGGCGGCGGCAGGAAGCTGTGCACCTGGCGGCCCATCGCCTGTTCGGCGGTCCAGCCGAAGATGCGCTCGGCCGCCGGGTTCCAGTAATTGATGCGGGCCTGGCCGTCGATGCCGATGATGGCCTCGGGCGCCGCCGCCAGCAGCGCCTCGGTGCGCGCCTGCTCGGCCTGGCGCGACACGCTGGCAGCCAGCTCGCGCTGCTGCTGCACGATCACGGTGACCAGCAGGGTCAGCATCGACAGGCTCAGCAGGTAGAGGAACAACGAGGCCAAGTGGGTGGCCATGTCGCCCGGCACGCCCGGCGCGCCGATCAGTTGCAGGCTGATGGTGACCAGGCCGGTGACCAGGATGGCCGAATGCACGAACAGCGGCGGAAAGCGCAGCGCGGCCCAGACCAGCAGCGGCAGCGACAGGAAGCCGACCACCTGCACCGGCAGCGCGGCGTAGCGCGTGTACCACCAGGCCAGCGCGGTGCAGATCAGGCCGGTGGCGATGTAGAGCGCCTGGGTGCGGGTCACCCGCAGCGAGATCGGCCGGTAGCGCTCGGGCCGCGCCAGCAGCGCGCGGGTGCCGGGGTCGAGCCGCAGGCCCCAGGAGATCAGCGCCGGCAGGCAGATCCACAGGCCGAACAGGTCGCCGACCGCCGACTGCATCCAGTGCGCCAGCCAGCCCTGCTCGGTGCACAGCCGGGTCTGCGCCCAGCCGCAGTAGCCGACGGTGGTGAGGCTGGCGTTGACGGCGGCGTAGAGCGTGGCGACCGTCATCAGGAGCGCGCTGTCGCGCACCGTGCCCAGCGCCAGGTCGAGCCGGAACCCGCGCGCCAGCCGCTGCAGGGCGAAGGCGGTCAGCAGCATGCAGCTCGGCTCGATCAGCGCATAGCCGTAGCGGCGGGCACTGCCGAAGTCGACCGCGATGTAGTCGTAGGCGATGTAGAGCGCCACGCCCAGGAGGCTGCGCGGGCCGTAGAGCAGGGCGGCGGCGCAGGCGACCGCGGCGGGCGGCCAGACCGGCGTGAGGTAGCCGTGGCCCATGAAGGCGAAACCGACCTGCGCCGCCAGCCAGAACAGCGCGGTCAGCACCGCCATGCGCAGCAGGTCGAGCCGGGTCAGGGCCAGCGCGGGAGCGAGCCTGGGCATCAGTCGGCGGCGGGCAGGAAGACCGACAGCCGGGTCTGCACGCGCGCGTCGTCGCTGTGCAGCTCGATGCGTCCGCCCAGCGCCTCGGTCAGCATGCGCGCCGAGTAGGTGCCGAGCCCGGTGCCGCCGCTCTTGCCCTGGGTGACGTATTTCTCGAAGAAGCGCGGCCGGATCGCGGCCGGCACCGCGCCGACGTTGACGAACTCGATCAGCACCTCGTGCTCGCGCCGCAGCAGCGACACCTTGACCTCGGTGCCCTCGGGCGCGGCCTCGACCGCGTTCTTGAGCAGGTTGGCGAACACCGAGCGGCACAGCGCCGCCTCGCCCAGCGCGGCCTGCGCCGACGGCACGTCGAGCACGATCATCACCGGCTTCCAGGCGAACTGGACGTTCATCTCCTGGGTCACCGAGCCGAGCAGGCGGCCGAGGTCGATTCGGGTCGGCTCGGCGTGGTACTGGCCCTGCTCGATCTTGTAGAGGGTGAACGACAGGTTGACCATTTCCAGCGCGTGGCTGGCGGCGCCGCCGAGCAGGTTCAGCCGGTCGCGCAGCGCCGGCGGCACCTCGCTGTCGAGCAGCAGGCTGTCGGCAGTCTGGGCGATCGCGGCGATCGGGCTCTTGAGGTCGTGGCGGGTGATGCGCTCGATGTCGTCGCGCAGCCGGGCGTTCTCGGCCAGCACCTGGTTCTGCCGCTTGAGGTCGCGGTTGGCCTGGCTCAGCCGCAGATGGGTACGGATGCGGGCCTTGAGGATGGCCGGCTGGGCCGGCTTGACCACGTAGTCGACCGCGCCGAGGTCCAGCCCGTCGACCACGTCGTCGACCTGGTCCTTGGCGGTCAGGAAGATCACCGGGATGTCGCGCGTGCGCGCGTCGGCCTTGAGCCGGCGGGCAACTTCGTAGCCGTCCATCTCCGGCATCATCACGTCGAGCAGGATCAGGTCGGGCGGGTTGTCGCCGGCGGCGATCTCGAGCGCCTTGCGGCCGCTGATGGCGACCTTGATCGCGTATTCGCTCTTGAGGATGCCGGCGATCACCTCGATGTTGGTGGCGACGTCGTCGACCACCAGCACCGAGGAGCGGGCCAGCCGCTCCTCGCTCGGCGCGTCGAAGCCGAGCACCGGCGTCTCGTAGGCGATCGGCATGGCCGGCTTGAACGGCGCGCGGCGCGGGCCGGGCGGGGCGCTGAGGATCTTGTTGATGCGCGCGCGCAGCGTCGAGGCGGTGAACGGCTTGACCAGGTAGTCGCTGACGCCGGCCTCGATCGCCCGGCCGAGGAAGTCGCGGCCCGATTCGGCGGTCAGCAGGATGAAGGGCACGTCGCGGTAGTGCTGGTCGTTGCGGCACCAGCGCAAGAGGTCGTAGCCGGTCATGCCCGGCATGTTCCAGTCGGCGATCACCAGCGAGATCGGCACCGACTCGAGGATATGGCGCGCCTCCAGGCCCTGGCTGGCGGCATGCACGTTGTGCAGGTCCATGCCCGAGAGCACGTGCTGCACCGCCAGGCGCATCTGGTGGTAGTCGTCGGCAACTAGGATGTTCGGTGACGTGTCCATGCGGGTCGCACGCTGCGGTTTTTATGCCGGGAGTTTAGCAGGCAATGGCGCGGACGCACGCCGGGGCAGGGCGGCGGAGGGCGAATCGGCGGGAACGATGCGCGGGAAGGACACGCGGCCCCACCGGGGCTGCCGGCCACGGCGCGGGCGGCGGCGATCGCCGCCCGCGCAGGCCGCTTCCCGCGTGTCCTCGGCGGCCAGGCGTCCTAGACCAGCTCGACGTCCTGGAAGCGCGCGGCGATGCCGCGGAACTTCTCCTCGATGGCCAGGAAGGCGTCGAGCACGTCCGGGTCGAAATGGGTGCCGCGGCCGGCGCGCATGATGTCGAGCGCCTCGTCGTGGGTGAAGGCCGGCTTGTAGACGCGCTTGGAGATCAGCGCGTCGTAGACGTCGGCCACCGCCATCAGCCGCGCCGACAGCGGGATCGCGTCGCCGACCAGGCCTTCGGGATAGCCCGAGCCGTCCCATTTCTCCTGGTGCGAGTAGGCGATCTCGCGCGCATAGACCAGGAAGCCGTTGCTGCGGCCGAGGTATTGCTCGACCGACAGGATGGCGTCGCGGCCGAAGACGGTGTGCAGCTTCATGGTCTCCCACTCGTCCGGGTCGAGCTTGCCGGGCTTGAGCAGGATGCGGTCGGGCACGCCGACCTTGCCGATGTCGTGCAGCGGCGCCGACTTGTAGAGGAGGTCGATGTTCTCGTCGGTCAGCTCTTCGGCGAAGCGCGGATGGTCCTGCAGCGCGTAGGCCAGCGCCGAGACATAGTTCTGGGTGCGGCGGATATGGTTGCCGGTCTCGTTGTCGCGCGTCTCGGCCAGGCTCGCCATCGCGTGGATGGTGGCGTCGCGCATCAGCTCGACTTCCTTGGTGCGCTCCTTCACCTGCTGGTCGAGGTAGGCGTTCTGGTCCTGCAGGAAGCGGCGCGCGTTGCGCACGGTGAGCTGGGTCTCGACCCGCACCAGCACGATCGGCGGCGAGATCGGCTTGGTGATGTAGTCGGCGGCGCCGAGCGAGAGGCCGAGCCGCTCGTCCTCGACCTCGGTCTTGGCGGTCAGGAAGATCACCGGGATGTCGGCGGTGTCCGGGTCGGACTTGAGCCGGCGGATCACTTCGTAGCCGTCCATCTCCGGCATCATCACATCGAGCAGGATCAGGTCGGGCGGCGGCTGGGTGGCGGCGAGCCTGAGCGCCTTGGCGCCGCCGTTGGCGAGCTTGACCTTGTAGCTGTCCTTGAGCAGGTCGGACAGCAGCATGAGGTTGTCCGGCGTGTCGTCCACCACCAGGATGGTCGGCTTGTCGGTGAAGTCCAGGGCGTTGCTCATGGGGTGAATCTCCTCTCGAGTTCAGAGTCTTGGCGTGGGCTGCAGCGCGCCTGGTCGGAAATGGGTCCGCGATCGTAGGCCCATTTCCGGCGAAACCCGCTGCGGGTGCCCGCCCCCTAGGCTAACAGTAACCTAGAGTGCGAGCGATTTTTCGGCGGCCGCGGCCAGCAGGGCCTCGCGCGCGGCGTCGAAGTCGAAATCGTCGAAGCCGCGCCGGATGGTCTGGGCGGCCTGGCCGCCGAAGGTGGCGCTGAATTCGGCGGCGATCCGCTCGAACAGCACCATCGCCTCGCGGTCGCAATCTTCCATCAGGCCGGCCAGCCGCTGCAGGTCGTCCAGCCAGTCTTCCAGCGGCCGCGCGGCGACCGCGGCGGCGGTCTCCACCTCGGCCGGCAGCTCGGCGTCGAGCATGGCGCACAGCGCATCGAGCGCGGCGCGGGTGACGTCCAGCAGCGGCGCCAGCTCGACCGGCCCGGCGTGGGCGCGCAGCGCCTGTTCGAGCTCGGCGGCCGGCGCCTGCACCTCGCGCGCTCCGATATTGCCGGACACGCCCTTGAGCGTATGGGCGAGGCGCTCGGCCGTGGCGTAGTCGCCGGCGGCCACCGCTTCGGCCACCGCCGCCGGCGCCGCCGCCTGCTCGCGCCGGTAGCTGCGCAGCAGCTTGAGCAGCAGCCGCGCATTGCCGTTGACGCGCGCCAGCGCCGTCGGCAGGTCGATGCCGGGCAGGCTGTCGGGCAGCACGCTCGCCTCGGCCTGGCCGGCTTCCGCCGCCGGCCCGCTCGGAGTCGCCACCTGCTTGGCGGCCAGCCGCTGGGCCAGCAGCCGGTACAGCGCGGCCGGGTCGATCGGCTTGGTGACGTGGTCGTTCATGCCCTCGGCCAGGCAGCGCTCGCGTTCCTCGATCATGGCGTGGGCGGTCATGGCGATGATCGGCAGCGCGTCGAAACGCGCATCGGCGCGGATCGCCAGCGTCGCCTCGTGGCCGTCCATCACCGGCATCTGCAGGTCCATGAACACCAGGTCGTAGTGGTCCGGGCCGTGCCGCTGCAGCGTTTCGACGCCCTCGCGGCCGTTGCCGGCCAGGTCGACTTCGATGTCGGCGGCAGCCAGCAGCTCGACCGCGATCTGCTGGTTGATGTCGTTGTCCTCGACCAGCAGCACGCGCGCGTTCTCGAAGCAGGGGATCTGGCCGGCGGCGGCGTGGCTCTGCGCAGCATAGTCGGGCGAGAACAAGCCGACCAAGGTGTCGACCAGGCTCGACTGGTTGATCGGCTTGACCAGGAAACCGTCGATGCCGGCCGCCTCGGCCGCGCTGCGCACTTCCTCGCGGCCGAAGGCGGTGACCAGCACCACGCGCGGCGGCTCGGGCAGGTCGAACATCGCGCGCTGGGCCAGCTCGATGCCGTTCATGCCCGGCATCTGCCAGTCGGCCAGCAGCAGCCGGTAGGGCGCCTCGCCCGCCTGGGACAGGCGGCCCAGCGCCGCCGGGCCGTCGGCCACCGCGTCGATTTCGAGCGGCAGATTGCCCAGCGCTGCCACCATCACATCGCGCGCCACCGGGTTGTCGTCGACCACCAGCACCTTGAGGCCGTTGAGCGCCTCGGGCAGCACCCGGCCGCGCTGCTCGGCCGCCTCGCCGATCTCGAGCCAGCAGGTGAACTGGAAGCGGCTGCCGACGCCGGCCTCGCTCTCGACCCAGATCTGGCCGTCCATCATCTCGACCAGCCGCTTGGAGATGCTGAGGCCGAGGCCGGTGCCGCCGAACTTGCGGGTGGTCGAGCCGTCGGCCTGGGTGAAGGCCTGGAACAGCCGGCCGGCCTGCTCCGGCGTCATGCCGATGCCGGTGTCGCGCACGCAGAACTGCAGCTGGGCGCGGCCCTGTTCCTCGTCGATCATCCGCGCCGACAGGTGCACCTCGCCGCTTTCGGTGAACTTGATCGCGTTGTTGACCAGGTTGACCAGCACCTGCCCCAGCCGCAGCGGATCGCCGCGCAGCGCGCGCGGCAGGTCGGCCGGCACGTCGAACAGGTATTCGAGCTCCTTGTCGTGCGCCTTGCCGGCGGTGACGGTGGCGACGTTGGACAGCACCTCGTCGAGATCGAACTCGACGATCTCCATGTCGAGCTTGCCGGCCTCGATCTTCGAGAAGTCGAGGATGTCGTTGATGATCCCCAAGAGGGCGTTGCCGGCGTTGTGGATCTTCTGCACGTAGTCGCGCTGCTTCGGTTGCAGGTCGGTGCGCAGCGCCAGGTGGGACATGCCGATGATGGCGTTCATCGGGGTACGGATCTCGTGGCTCATGTTGGCCAGGAACATCGACTTCATCTTCGACGCTTCCTCGGCGGCCTGCCTCGCCACCACCAGCTCGGCCTCGTGCTCGCGCAGGATCCGGTTGACCTGGGCCAGCTCCTCGGTGCGCGCCGTGACCCGCGCCTCCAGTTCGTCCTCGTTGCTCAGCAGCGCCTCCATCAGGTGGCGCTGCGCCGCCAGCATCTGCTGCTGCGACTCGAGCGCCTCGGCCTGGGCGCGCTCGCGCTGGCGCGCCTGGCGCAGCAGGGCGAACACCAGCAGCGCGGTCAGCAGGCACTGCGACACCGTCAACGCCACGCCGAGCATGATCTGGCGGCGGATCTGCGCATTGCGGTTGTTGGTCTGCCGGCCGGCGCCGTGCAGGCCGGCCAGCGACAGGTTGCGGATCGGGTCGCGCAGCGCGTCGACCCGCTCGTTCAAGGCCGCCAGCGACTTGGCGTCGAGCTTGCGGTCCGGCTGGCTGCCCAGGTAGTGGTCGGCCTCGGCGACGAAGGCCGCCAGCTGGTCCATGGTCGGCCGGTAGACCGGGTCCTGCTCGGCCATCGGCCGGAAGCCGCCCTCCTGCAGCGGGTTGATGCGGCTGACGAACAGGTCGTAGCGCAGCTGCAGCTCGTCCTCGTCGATGCCGTCCGGCCCGATCAGGCTGCGGTCGATCGCGTGCGCCAGCCGCTGGTATTCGACGTCGATCTGCACATAGGCCCACAGCGCGTTGTCGTCCTGCGCGTGCAGGCTGTCGCGCAGGTTGTCGAACTGCACCGATTGCAGCAGCACGATGCCGCCGAACACGGCGATCAGCGCGAAGGCGACGGTCATCACCAGGCGCCGGGCGCGCTTGGCTTTGTCGTCGGATACGAGGTCCGCCGCAAGGGCGGTGGCAGTCGTCATGGGTCGGTCGAGGCGGTCGGGTTGGACGGTCGGGATCGGGCGGCGGCGCGGATCACTGCACCTGCAGGGCCTTCAGCTGCCAGGCCGCGCGGTTGTAGTAGATCTCGGTACGCAGTTCGGGCTTGGTATCGAAAGGGTAGACGATGAACAGCGGACCCTTCTCGCGGACCGGCATCGGCTTGTCGTCGAGCAGGCGGGCCACCACCACGTCGTAGCGGGTGGAGTCGTCGACCGGGATCTCGGTCTTGTAGTCGTTCAGCGCCACCGCCAGCAGCTTCTGGCCCTTGGCGCCGGCCGCGGCCAGCACGTCGCGCAGCAGCGGGCCGGTGAACTTGACCGGCTTGGGATACCACGGCGTCTGGGTGGTGAAGGTGTGCTGCGGCAGCTTCTCCAGCATCGCCATGTCGAAGGTGGCGCCCTTGGCGGAATTCGTCTGCTCGACCTTGCCGCTCAGGGTCAGCACTACCTTGCCGCTCGGCTTGTCGAGCGCCCAGCCCGGCGTGGCGGCGAGCGCCGCGGCCAGCAGCAGGGCGGCTTTCAGGGAAGTCGGGGTGAATCTGCTCATCATGCTTTCCTCTCCGGTTCTGTCGTGAATGTGCTGCGGTGGATGGGGCGGGGCGGCCGCGCCTCGCTCGGGCGTGGCCTGGGTCGGGTTGGGGCGGTGGGCGCGCATGGTCAGAAGTCCACTTCGTGCGCGGCATAGCGCAGAGCTTCGAGCGAACTGTCGAAGTCGAATTCGTCGAAGCCGCGGCGGATCGCCTGCACCGCGCCCTGGCCGAAGCTGGCGCCGAACTCGGGCGCGAGCTGGTCGAACAGCACCATCGCCTCGCGATCGCAGCTCTCGATCAGCCCGGCCAGCCGCTGCAGGTCGTCCTGCCAGGCCTCGGGCGAACGGGCGGCGATGGCGGACGCGGCGCCGGTCTCGGCCGGCAGGCCGGCGTCGAGCCGGGCCGCCAGCGTATCGAGCGCCGCCTGCAGCGCGGCCAGCGGGCCGGCCAGCGCGGCCGCCGGCGGCTGCGTCCTGAGCAGGCTCTCGAGCGCGTCGGCCTGCGCCGCCACCGCGCTGGCGCCGAGATTGCCGGCGACGCCCTTGAGCGTGTGGGCCAGCCGCTCGGCCGTCAGGTAGTCGCTGGCGGCCGTCGCCGCGGCGATCACCGCCGGCGCCGCCGCCTGGTCGCGGCGGAAGCTCTGCAGCAGCTTGAGCAGCAGTTTCTCGTTGCCGTTGACGCGGCCGCGCGCGGCAGCGAGGTCGAAGCCCTCGATCGCGTCCGGCAGCAGCTGCGCGCGGGCATCGGCCGCGGCCGGCTGGTCCGGGCTCAGCCTGGCGGCCAGCCACTGCGCCAGCAGCGCGTACAGCGCGGCCGGGTCGATCGGCTTGCTGATATGGTCGTTCATGCCTTCCTCGAGGCAGCGCGCGCGCTCCTCCAGCATGGCGTGGGCGGTCATGGCGACCACCGGCAGGTCGGCGTAGCGCGCATCGGCGCGGATGTTCCGGGTCGCCTCGTGGCCGTCCATCACCGGCATCTGCAGGTCCATGAACACCAGGTCGTAGTGGTCCGGCGCATGCCCGGCCAGCCGTTCGAGCGCCTCGCGGCCGTTGTTGGCGACGTCGACCTCGAGGCCGGCCGATTCGAGCAGCTCGATCGCGATCTGCTGGTTGATCTCGTTGTCCTCGGTCAGCAGCACGCGCGCCGCCGCGAAGCGCGGGATGCGGCCGTCGCGGCGGACCGGCACCGCGGCGGCCTGCTCGGGCGCGAACAGCTCGACCAGGGTGTCGACCAGCATCGACTGGTTGATCGGCTTGAGCAGGAAATCGTCGATGCCGGCCGCTTCGGCGGCATTGCGCACTTCCTCGCGGCCGAAGGCGGTGACCAGCACCACCCGCGGCGGCTCGGCCAGCTCGGCCTGGGCGCGGCCGGCCAGCTGGATGCCGTTCATGCCGGGCATCTGCCAGTCGGTCAGCAGCAAGCGGAACGGCCGGTCCCGTACACCGTGCAGTGCCGCCAGCGCCTCCTGCGGACCGGCGACGGCCTCGGCCTCGACCGGCAGCTCGGCCAGCGCGCCGAGCAGCACTTCGCGCGCCACCGGGTTGTCGTCGACCACCAGCACCTTGAGGCCGTTGAGCGCGTCGGGCAGCACGCGCGCATGGCGGGCGGCGGCCTGGCCGGTGGCGAGCCGGCAGGTGAACAGGAAGCGGCTGCCGACGCCGGCCTCGCTCTCGACCCAGATCTGGCCGTCCATCATCTCGACCAGCCGCTTGGAGATGCTGAGGCCGAGGCCGGTGCCGCCGAACTTGCGGGTGGTCGAGCCGTCGGCCTGGGTGAAGGCCTGGAACAGCCGGGCCGACTGTTCCGGCGTCATGCCGATGCCGGTGTCGCGCACGCAGAACTGCAGCTGCACGTGGCCGGCCTCTTCGGCCAGCAGCCGGGCCGACAGGTGCACCTCGCCCTGTTCGGTGAACTTGACCGCGTTGTTGACCAGGTTGATCAGGATCTGGCCCAGCCGCAGCGGATCGCCGCGCAACGCGCGCGGCAGGTGGGCCGGCACGTCGAACAGGTATTCGAGATCCTTGTCCTGCGCCTTGCCGGCGGTGACGGTGGCGACATTGGCCAGCACCTCGTCGAGGTTGAAGTCGACCGCTTCCATGTCGAGTTTGCCGGCCTCGATCTTCGAGAAGTCGAGGATGTCGTTGATGATCCCCAAGAGGGCGTTGCCGGCGTTGTGGATCTTCTGCACGTAGTCGCGCTGCTTGGGTTGCAGGTCGGTGCGCAGCGCCAGGTGGGACATGCCGATGATGGCGTTCATCGGGGTGCGGATCTCGTGGCTCATATTGGCCAGGAACATCGACTTCATCTTCGATGCGTCCTCGGCCGTGCGCCGCGCCGCGCGCAGCTCGTCGTTGGCGGCGGTGAGCTCCTGGGTCGACAGCTCGAGGCTGCGCGAGCGCAGCGTCAAGTCGCGGTCGAACTGCTCGTAGCCATCCTGCACCATGCCGAGGAAGCCGGGCAGGCTGCTGCCGAGCGCCTGCAGCCGGGCGCGGTGCTCGGGCCGGTCGGGCTCGGCCAGCGCCTGCTGCAGCGCTGCCAGCGCTTCGTCGGAATCGACCTGCAGGCTGCGCCGAAGCTGTCGCAGCAGGGTCTTGTTGTGCAGTGCCATGATCGCGGTCGGCTCAGGCGGGTTCGGACAGGTAGGTGACCGTCATGGTCTGGTTGTGCAGCTTGCAGTCCACGCCCTGGATGTCCGGCGCCATCTCGCCGTAGGAATAGAAGCCGGCCAGCGTGGTGCGGCGGCCGAACAGGTCGGCCACCGCCTCGATCTCCTCGTCGACGCGGGCGCCCATCACCAGCTTGCGGCCGACGCAGCTGACCAGGATGGCCAGCGCGTCGCCGCCGTCGGCCGAGCCGGCCAGCGCGCGCGAAGCGGCTTCCTCGGCGCCGTCGACCAGCGAATCGGTGCTGGCGTGCATCAGCCGCACGAAGCCGTCCTCGATCACCTCGCCGGCCAGCACCAGCATGCCGTCGGTCTCGTCGACGCCGAGGATGGTGCGGATCAGGCCGACCTGGTCCTGGTCGGCGCCGAGCATCTCGAACGGGAACAGCAGGCCGGAGGCCGGCAGGTCGCGCGCGTAGTCGCCGAGGTAGCGCTTGTAGATTTCCAGCGCCGGCTCGCCGTCGAGCTCGTACAGCAGGTTGCCGACGCTGCGGGTGACCCGCCGGGCCGGGCCGAACGGTTCCCAGCCGTGGCAGGAACCGTGGCTGACGCGCAATTGCGTGCCGTAGAGGCCGACGGCGACCACCAGGCGGGCACCGATGCGGCCGTCGGCCAGCGTCAGCGTGCCGGCGAAGGCGCCGCCGTCGCCGGCCAGGCCGCCGCTGATGCCCACGCCGGCCGGCAAGGCAGCGGCGAGGCCGGCGATCAGCGCGCTGCCGTTGATGTCGATGCCGGGGCCGAACAGCAGCACCGCCTGCAGGTCGTCGGCCTGCAACTGGCCGGCCAGGCGGCTGCCGGCTTCGTGCGAATCGGGGATGTCGGCCACCTCGGTGGCGGCCAGCGCGACGCGGGTCTGCTCGAAACGCACCGCGGTCAGCACCAGGGTCTGGTCGAGCACGCCGTCGGCCGAGATCTCGCCGGCGGTCGAGCAGCCGGCGATGCGGCAGCCGGGCAGGGCGGCGGCGAGGCGGGCGGCCAGCTCGGGCTCGCCGATCTTCTCGATCGAACCGAATACGAGCAGCAGTTGCGGATCGAGCGCGGCGAGGGCCTCCAGCGCCTCGGTCAGCACGCCGGGTCGATCGAGGGCGAATTGCCTGATTTGCATCATCTGCTCCTGGACATTCCCGCGGCGCGCAGCGGTGCGGCCGGGCGGGATGGGGTGGACGGGCGGGTTGTCATGCCATCACAAGCTCAGCGACTTGTCGGCGGCGGCGCTCAGCAGGGCCTCGCGTGCGGCGTCGAAGTCGAATTCGTCGAAGCCGCGGCGGATGGTCTGCACCGCGCCGTGGCCGAAGGTGGCGCCGAATTCGTCGGCGACCCGGTCGAAACGCACCATCGCCTCGCGGTCGCAGTCCTCCATCAGCTCGGCCAGCTGGCGCAGCTCGTCGAGCCAGGCTTCGAGCGGACGGGCGGCGACCACCTTGGCCGCCTCGGTCTCGGCCGGCAGGCTGGCGTCGAGGCCGGCCATCAGCAGATCGAGCGCGCTCTGCAGCGCGGCCAGCGGTTCGGCCAGCCCGGCGGCGGGCGTGCCGGCCTTGAGCGCGGCCTCGATCTCGCCGGCCAGGCCCTGCACCGAAGGCGCGCCGAGATTGCCCGACACGCCCTTGAGCGTATGGGCCAGCCGTTCGGCCGTGGCATGGTCGCCGTCCGCCATGGCGGCGCGGATCGCCTCGGGCACCGCCGCCTGGTCGCGGCGGAAACTGCGCAACAGCTTGAGCAGCAGCTTCTCGTTGCCGTTGACGCGGTGGCGCGCGGCGCCCAGGTCGAAGCCGTCGATCCGCTCGGGCAGCACCGCTTCGGCCGGCGCTTCCGCCGCGGCGGGCGCGGCGTCGCCGAGCTTGGCGGCCAGCCATTGCGCCAGCAGCGCATAGAGCGCGGCCGGGTCGATCGGCTTGCTGATGTGGTCGTTCATGCCTTCCTCGAGGCAGCGCGCGCGCTCCTCCAGCATGGCGTGGGCAGTCATGGCGATGATCGGCAGGGCGGCGTAGCGCAGGTCGGCGCGGATGGTCAGCGTCGCTTCATGGCCGTCCATCACCGGCATCTGCAGATCCATGAACACCAGGTCGTAGTGGTCGGGCGCGTGCCGGGCCAGTCGCTCGACCGCCTCGCGGCCGTTGTTGGCGATGTCGACTTCGAGACCGGCCGACTCGAGCAGCTCGAGCGCGATCTGCTGGTTGATCTCGTTGTCTTCGGTCAGCAGCACGCGGGCCGCCTCGAAGCGCGGGATCCGGCCGGCGCGGTGGATCGGGCCGGCCTCGGCCTGGTCGGGCGCGAACAGCTCGACCAGGGTGTCGATCAGCGTCGAGCGGCTGATCGGCTTCTGCAGGAAGGCGTCGACGCCGGCCGCCTCGGCCGCGCTGCGCACCGCCTCGTGGCCGAAGGCCGACACCATCACCACCCGAGGCGGCGCCGGTAGCTCGGCCTGGGCGCGGCTGGCCAGCTCGATGCCGCTCATGCCCGGCATTTGGCCGTCGGCCAGCAGCAGCTGGAACGGCTCGTTCGCCGCCAGCAGCCGCTCGAACGCCGCCTCGCCGCCGTCGACCGCGGCGACCCGCATCGGCAGGCCCTCGAAGGCGTCGACCAGGATGTCGCGCGCGACCGGGTTGTCGTCGACGATCAGCACCCTCAGGCCGTTGAGCGCGTCGGGCAGCACGCGCGCGTGGCGGTCCGTGGCCTGGCCGGTGGCGAGCCGGCAGGTGAACAGGAAGCGGCTGCCGACGCCGGCCTCGCTCTCGACCCAGATGCGGCCATCCATCATCTCGACCAGCCGCTTGGAGATGCTGAGGCCGAGGCCGGTGCCGCCGAACTTGCGGGTGGTCGAACCATCGGCCTGGGTGAAGGCCTGGAACAGCCGGCCGGCCTGCTCCGGCGTCATGCCGATGCCGGTGTCGCGCACGCAGAACTGCAGCTGCACGTGGCCGGCTTCCTCGGTCAGCAGCCGGGCCGACAGGTGCACCTCGCCGCGCTCGGTGAACTTGACCGCATTGTTGACCAGGTTGATCAGCACCTGCCCCAGCCGCAGCGGATCGCCGCGCAGCGCACGCGGCAGGCCGGCCGGGACGTCGAACAGGTATTCGAGGTTCTTGTCCTGCGCCTTGCTGGCGGTGACGGTGGCGACGTTGGCCAGCACGTCGTCGAGGTCGAAGTCGACCGTCTCCATGTCGAGCTTGTCGGCCTCGATCTTCGAGAAGTCGAGGATGTCGTTGATGATTCCCAAGAGCGCGTTGCCGGCGTTGTGGATCTTCTGCACGTAGTCGCGCTGCTTCGGTTGCAGGTCGGTGCGCAGCGCCAGGTGGGACATGCCGATGATGGCGTTCATCGGGGTGCGGATCTCGTGGCTCATGTTGGCCAGGAACATCGACTTGGCGCGCGTGGCTTCCTCGGCGTTGTCGCGCGCCTCGCGCAGCGCGTTCTCCTGCCGCTTGATTTCGGTCACGTCCATCCAGAAGCCGTTCCAGACCCAGCGGCCGTCCGGCAGCTGCGACGGCAGCGAGTAGGAATAGACGCAGCGCACGCTGCCGGCCAGGACCACGTCGTGCTCGAACTCGACCTCGCGCCGTTGCGAATCGAGCTCGCGGATCAGGTTGCAGTAGCGCTCGCGCTGCGCCTCGGGCACGTGGCGCCAGCGCGCCGCGGTATCGGCATAGATCTCGTCGGCGGCGACGCCGAGCACGTCGCGCGCCTTCTCGCTGACGAACAGGTAGCGGCCGCCGCCGCCCTCGTCGGGCTGGTACTGGAATACCGACAGCGGCAGGGTGTTGCTGAGGTCGACGATCTGTTGGCGCGTCTGCTCGGCTTCGGCGCGGGTGACCTCGAGCGCGACGTCGAGCTGCTTGCGCGCGGTGATGTCGGCCAGGTAGCCGTTGCACAGCGTGGAGCCGTCGGCCAGCCGCAGCGGCACGCCGGTCGATTCGGCCCAGCGCATCTCGCCGTCGGCGGCGTGGTAGAGCTGCAGTTCGACCTGGTAGGGCTGCAGCTCGCGCGCCGCACTCGAGATCGCCTTGCCCAGCGCGGGCAGGTAGTGGGCGTCGATGCGGTCGAACAGCGTTTCGGGCCGCTCGATGATGCTGGCCGGGGTCAGGCCCGAGATCGCCTCGATGGCCGGGCTCATGAACAGGAAGCGCCAGTTGCCTTCCGGATCGCGCAGGTACTGGTAGACGGCGACCGGCAACTGGTCGGTCAGGCCGCGGATCTGCGCCTCGGCGTGCTCGAGCGCCTCGCGCTGGGTGCGCTGCACCGTGATGTCGACCATATAGCCGTTGCACACGGTCGAGCCGTCGTCCTGCCGGTTCGGGATCGAGCGCAGCTCGACCCAGCGCGCCTCGCCGCTGAGGGCATGGGTCAGCTGCAGTTCGAGCTGCAGCGGGCTGCCCTCGTCGAGCGAGGTGGTCACCGCTGCGCGCAGGCGGGTCATGGTGTCGCCGCCGAACAGGCCGAACAGGCGGCCCGGATCGGCCTTCACCTGCTCCGGCGTCAGGCCCGAGATCGCCTCGATGGCCGGGCTGACGAAAGGCACGGTCGAGCGGCCCTCGCTGTCGACGCGATGCTGGTAGACCGCCAGCGGCAGGTTGTCGGTGATCTGGCGCACCTGCGCCTCGGCCAGCGCCAGCGCTTCCTGCTGGCGGCGCTGCTCGGTGATGTCGCGCGAGGCGACCAGCACGGTGCGGGTGCGGCCGTCCGGGCCCAGTTCGGGCGACAGCAGCCATTCGCGCCAGCTGCGGCCGTCCGGCATGTTGACCACCACGCGGCCGGTCCGGCCTGTCTCGAACACCGCGCGGATGGCGTTCTCGCGCTCGTCCGACAGCGCGTCGGACCAGCCGTTCTCGCGGTGGGTCTTGCCCAGCAGCTCGTCGACCTTGCTGTCGCTGATGCTGCTCAACGCGCGGTTGATGTACAGGTAGCGGCAGTCGGCGTCGAACCGCATGATCACGTCGGGCGAATTCTCGGTGAGCGCGCGGAACGAGGCCTCGCGCTCGTTGAGCGCGGCCAGCGCGCGGCGGACCTCGGTCACGTCCTGCCAGAAGCCGTTGATCAGCTGGTCGCCGTTCATGTCGCGCAGCGACGAGGCTTCGAGATTGAGCCAGCGGCTGGTGCCGTCGGGCGAGACCACGCGGAATTCGAACGACCAGCCGGCATCGCCGGCCAGCGCGGCCGCCAGCGCGCGCTCGAAGCCGGGCCGGTCCTCCTCCAGCACGCAGGCGAACGGCGCGCGCCAGTCGTCGAGCGCCTCGCGCACGGTGACGCCGTTGAGCGTCGCCACCTGCTTGTTGACGAAGCCGAACGCCGGCCGGCCGTCGCGCGGCACGCGCAGCTGGAACACCACCAGCGGCAGCATGTCGGTCATCTCCAGCAGCCGCCGGCGCGAGGCTTCGGCCAGGTCGCGCATCTGGTGGACCTCGGCCTCGTGGCGCTTGCGCTCGGTGATGTCGCGCACGAAGGCGGTCGCATGCCATTCGCCGGCCTGCTGGTAGCCGGTCAGCGCCAGTTCGATCGGCACCTGGCGGCCATCGGCGTGGCAGGCCTCGACCTCGGCCACCTCGCGCAGCAGGCGGCCCTCGCCGGTGCGGAAGAAATGCGCGAGGCCGGCGTCGGCCTCGGCGCGCAGCAGTTCGGGCGTGAGCAGCTCATGGATTTGCCGGCCCAGCGCCTGGGCGGCGCTCCAGCCGAAGATGCGCTCGGCGGCCGGGTTCCAGTAGTTGATGGCGGCCTTGCCGTCGATGCTGACGATGCCCTCGGGCGCGGCGGCCAGGAGGCTGCGCATGCGTTCGTCGAACTGGCGGGCGACTTCCTCGGTGCGGCGCCGCAGCGCGACGATCAGGCCCAGCGCCAGCACGGTGGCCATCACCCCGGCCGCCAGCAGCGCGCGCTTCCACAGCGGCAGCCAGCTCTCGGTGTCCTGCAGGATCACCACCCGCCACGAGCCTTCGCTGTCGAGCCAGTTGAGCATGTCGGCGGCGACCGCGTAGCGCTTGCCGCCGAACTCGGTGAAGGCACCGTCGAGCCGGACCGGCAGGCGGCCGGGCAGCGCCTTGTCGAACAGCTTGCCGAACTGGCCGCCGGCGGCCATCCGGCTGCGCTGCTCGGCGCTGATCGGGGCCGACAGCTTGAGGATCCAGTCCGGCCGGTTGGCGGCGAACACCACGCCGTCGGGCGACACCAGCATGGCCGGGTCGGCGTACTGCGACAGCAGGTCGTCGATCTTGCCGGCGTTGATCTTGATGACGTAGACGCCGATCGGCAGCGAGTAGTTGTTGACGTCGGTGCGGATCGGCGCGGCGTAGTAGATGCCGCGCTCGTTCGAATTGCTGCCGATCGCCGGGTAGACGTTGGCCTGGCCGTTGATCGCGCGGCGCCAGTAGGGGCGGTGGCTCAGGTTGCGGCCGATCCCCGGCGACTGGCCCTCGTTGTTGAGGTAGGCGAGGGTGGTGCCGTCGGCCGACAGCACGAACACGTTGTCGGCCAGGTACTGGTCGAGCAGGCCCTGGAAGTCGCCGAGGATTTCCGGATCGTCCGACGACAGCGTGCCGAACAGCAGCTGCTTGACGCTGTTCTCGACCAGGCCCATCAGCGTGGCGCCGCCCATCACCGTGCCGTTGGTGCTCTCCGATTCCATCACCACGGTGAGCCGCCGGGCTTCGTTCTGCAGCGACAGCTGGTGCTCGCTGCGGGCCAGGCGCCATTGCAGCACCAGCGCCAGCGCCGCGCACAGCACCGCGGCGGCGAACCAGCCGAGGATGAAGCGGCGATGCCGGGCGATCTGGCGGACGACGGAGTTCCACTGGGCGAGCATGCGGAATTTTCTGGAAGCGGTCGTGGGCATCGGGGTTCGATTCGGTGGAGCGCGTCAGCCGACGAGCAGCGTGGAGGCCTGGCAGCGGTAGTCACCGGCCCGGGCCGGCCGCCAGCGCGCATAGGGCAGGCGCGACCATTGCGCCGGGTCGAACAGTCGCAGCCAGCTGGCGGCGCCGGCGCGGTCGACCGGTTCGAAGATCGGCACCGTGACCTCGGCCTGGCCGCCGCGCTCGCCGCCGCGCGCGAAGTCGCGGCCCTTGCGGTAGTCGTCGAGCATCAGGACGGCGCAGGCGCCCAGCGCGAGGTGGCCGCCCGGCATGGTGTGCAGCCGGCCGGCGGCGAGCGCCTCGACGCCCTCGCGCGAAGACAGCACGCCGCTGACCGGTACGTCCGATGGACGGCCGGCCGGCCCATCGGCTACCCGGCCCGACAGCGCATCCGCCGCACCGAGCGCCATCTGGTCGTTGGCGGCCCAGACCGCGTCGATGGCGGCGTCGAAGCCGAGCAGCCGGCCGAGCTGGCGGCGGGCGTCGTCGCGCCGCCAGTTGGCGTCGAAGCTGTAGGCAATGCCGGCACGGCCCTGTTCGGCCAGGTAGCGGCGCAGGCCGAGGTGGCGGTCGGCGTCGGCCCGGGTGGCGCGCACGCCGCGCAGCACGGCCAGGCGGGCCGGCGCCGCCGCGGTCGGCCGCTCGGCCAGGACGGCGCGGGCGACCAGGTAACCGGCCTGCCGGTTGTCCGGCAGGATGGTGCCGATCCAGTGCCTGAACCTGGTGCGCGGCTGGCCGGCGATGGCCTGCTCCTGCGGATTGAGCCCGACCGACAGCAGCAGGACGTCGACCCCGGCCCGTTCGGCCGCCAGCAGCACCGGCACCATCACCGGCTTCTCGTTGACGATCAGCAGGTAGTCGGGCTTGCGTTCGGCGGCCAGCGCCTCCTGCGCCAGCGCCACCATCTTCAGGTGGTCGCGCTCGGCGTAGCGCGTCTCGAGCCTCCAGCCGAGCTGGTGCGCGGCGCCTTCCATCAGGCCGGCATAGGTGACCCAGAACGATTCGTCGTGCAGGCCCGGGTTGATGAACACCAACCGCGGCGGACGCTCGGCCGCGGCGGCCGGCATCCAGCTGCACAGCAGCAGGACGACCAGCTGCAGGACGGGCGGGGCGCCGCGACGGCGCTGCGGCTGGCGGCTCATGCTGCGGGCAGGCTCACGGTGAGGCGGGTGCGGCTGTCGTCGCCGCCCAGTTCGATCACGCCGCCCATCACCTCGGTGATCAGCTTGGCCGAGTAGGTGCCGAGGCCGGTGCCGCCGTCCTTGCCGTGGGTGACGTACTTGTCGAAGAAGGTGTCGCGGATCTCGGCCGGCACGCCGCCCTGGTTCTCGATCGAGATCACGAAGTAGCCCTCGCGCACGTAGGCGTCGATCTGCACGCCGCTGTGCTCGGGCGCCGCCTCGGCGGCGTTCTTGACCAGGTTGCCGAACAGCGAATAGCACAGCAGCCGCTCGCCCATCACCTCGCCCGCCGGCAGGTTCTGCTGGATGCGCAGGTGCTTGTAGGAGAACTGCGACTGGGTCTCCAGCACCACCTGGTTGATCACCTCGGCCAGCTTCACCGGCTGCGGGTTGGGGTGGTAGTTGCCGGTCTCCATCTTGTAGAGGTCGAGCGACAGGTTGACCATCTCGAGCGCGTCGCGCGCGGCGTTGTCGATCAGCTCGGCCGCCTCGCGCTGCTGCGGCGTCATCGGCCCTCCGCCCTCGAGCAGCCACTGGCTGGCCTGCAGGATGGCGCCGATCGGGTTCTTCAGGTCGTGCCGCGTCATGCGGTCGACGTCCTCGCGCAGGAGGGCGCTGTCCTCGAGCACCGACTGCTGGCGCTTGAGGTCGCCCATCGCCGTGGAGAGGCGCAGATGGGTGCGCATGCGCGCCTTGAGGATGGTCGGTGCGATCGGCTTGACCACGTAGTCGACCGCCCCGATCTCGAGCCCGCCGACCACGTCGTCGGGCTGGTCCTTGGCCGAGAGGAAGATCACCGGGATGTCGGCGGTGGCCGGATCGGCCTTGAGCCGGCGGCAGACTTCGAAGCCGTCCATCTCCGGCATCATGATGTCGAGCAGGATGATGTCGGGCGCCTTGGCCGCCACCAGGTCGAGCGCCTTCTTGCCCGAGATGGCGACCTTGATGGTGTAGTCGTCCTTCAGCACTTCGGCGATGACTTCGATATTGGTCGCGACGTCGTCGACGATCAGCACGGTGGAGCGCTTGAGCCGCTCGTCCAGCGGCGCGTCGAGGCCGATCACCTGGCGCGAGGACAGCGCCGGCAGCTGGCTGGTGGCCGGCCGCGGCACCGCGGCGGCGGGTGCGGCGACCGTCGGGGCGGGCGGCGGCGGGGAGGGACCGGCCGCGAGCGGCGGGTGTCGAACATCGCCCAGAACTTGGTGGTGAAGGTGTTCACCGTGAACGGTTTGACCATGTACTCGGTCACGCCCGCGGTCATCGCGGCGCGGATCTGGTTACGGTCGGTCTCGGCCGTCAGCAGCATGAACGGCACCTTGCGGTAGTGCTCGTCCTGGCGGGTCCATTCGAGCAGCTGGAAGCCGGACATGCCCGGCATGTTCCAGTCCGAGATCACCGCGGCGATCGGCTGCTTCTGCATCACGCGCTGCGCTTCGGACCCGTTGTTGGCCTGGTGGATATTGCGGAAACCCAGCTCGAACAGGATGCCCTGGATGGCCAGGCGCATCTGGCGGTAATCGTCGACGATCAGGATGTGGTGAGATTTGTCGATGGTCATGGATGGACTCAGGCTCCGTACAAGTTGAGATGTCGTCTCAACGGACTATAGCCCTTGGCGGCCCATCGCTGCGGTGTGCCGGACCGGGCGCCGCCGCGGGCGTCGGTCGGCGATCCGCGCCGGGCCGGTCGGGGCGCCGGCTCACCGCGGTGGCGGCTTCCGGTCTTGCGCCCGCGCTGTGGCGGGTAACCCCACAGCGCTTGCATTAGTTGTCGCGAATATATTGTAGTACTGCTACCTCGCCAAGCGTCGTTCGACGGGCCAGGCCACGATCCGACCGGCCAGCCTGCGGAGCGACGGGCCAAGGCCGCCGGGGCGGAAGTGGAAAGGTCTCTCATCATGGGCACGATTCCGCCGTTGCCCGACTACAGGCTGATCGCCTTGTCGGCCGCGGCGTTCAGCAGCGCTTCGCGGGCGGCGTCGAAGTCGAATTCGTCGAAGCCGCGGCGGATGGTCTGCACCACGCCCGGGCCGAAGGTGGCGCCGAATTCGTCGGCCAGGCCGTCGAACAGCACCAGCGCATCGCGGTCGCAGTCGCTCATCAGCTCGGCCAACTGGCGCAGGTCGTCGCCCCAGTCCTGCAGCGGCCGCACGGCGGCGGCCACCGTCGCGGCGGCCTCGGCCGGCAGGCCGGCGTCGAGCGCCGCGGCCAGCTGCTGCAGCGGCTGGTCCACCGCCTCCAGCAAGGGTTCGAGTTCGGCCAGCGGCAGCTGCGCGTGCAGCGCGGCTTCGAGCCGGTCGGCCGCCTGCCGTACCGCCTCGGCGCCGATATTGCCGGACACGCCCTTGAGCGTATGGGCGAGGCGCTCGGCCGTGGCGTAGTCGCCGGCGTCGACCGCCTGCCGCACCTCGGCCGGTACCGCGGTCTGGTCGCGCCGGTACTGGCGCAGCAGCTTGAGCAGCAGCTTCTCGTTGCCGTTGACGCGGCGGCGCGCCGATTCGAGTTCGAGGCCGTCGACGAGCAGGCCGGCTTCCTCGGCTGCCGGCGCATCGGCCGGGGCTTCGTCGGCCACCCGCTTGGCGGCGAGGTGGCGCAGCAGCAGCCCGTACAGCGCGGCCGGGTCGATCGGCTTGGTGACGTGGTCGTTCATGCCCTCGGCCAGGCAGCGCTCGCGCTCCTCGACCATGGCGTGGGCGGTCATGGCGATGATCGGCAGCGCATCGAAACGCGCGTCGGCGCGGATCGAGGCGGTGGCGGCGTGGCCGTCCATCACCGGCATCTGCAGGTCCATGAAGACCATGTCGTAGTGGTCCGGCGCGTGGCCGGCCAGGCGGTCGAGCGCGATCTGGCCGTTGCCGGCGACGTCGACCTCGAGGCCGGCCGCCTCGAACAGCTCGACCGCGATCTGCTGGTTGATCTCGTTGTCCTCGGCCAGCAGCACGCGGCCGGCCTCGAAGCGCGGCACCCGGCCGGCGCGCAGCGTCGCCGCCAGCTCGTCGCCGGCCGGCGCGAACAGCTCGACCAGGGTGTCGACCAGGGTCGACTGGTTGATCGGCTTGAGCAGGAAGCCGTCGATGCCGGCCGCTTCGGCGGCGTTGCGTACCTCCTCGCGGCCGAAGGCGGTGACCAGCACCACCCGCGGCGGCTCGGGCAGCTCGGCCTGGACGCGGCTGGCCAGCTGGATGCCGTTGAGGCCCGGCATCTGCCAGTCGGTCAGCAGCAGCTGGAACGGCTGTTCGGCCGACTGCAGCGCCGACAGCGCCTCGGCACCGCCGGCCACCGCCTCGACCTGCATCGGCAGGTCGGCGAAGGCGCCGAGCAGCACTTCGCGCGCCACCGGGTTGTCGTCGACCACCAGCACCTTGAGGCCGTTGAGCGCGTCGGGCAGCACCCGGCCGCGCTGTTCGGCCGCGGCGCCGAGCTCGAGCCGGCAGGTGAACTGGAAGCGGCTGCCGACGCCGGCCTCGCTGTCGACCCAGATGCGGCCGTCCATCATCTCGACCAGCCGCCTGGAGATGCTGAGGCCCAGGCCGGTGCCGCCGAACTTGCGGGTGGTCGAGCCGTCGGCCTGGGTGAAGGCCTGGAACAGCCGGGCCGACTGTTCCGGCGTCATGCCGATGCCGGTGTCGCGCACGCAGAACTGCAGCTCGACCCGGCCGGCTTCCTCGGCCAGCAGCCGCGCCGACAGGTGCACTTCGCCGCGCTCGGTGAACTTGACCGCGTTGTTGACCAGGTTGATCAGCACCTGCCCCAGCCGCAGCGGATCGCCGCGCAGCGCGCGCGGCAGGCCGGCCGGCACGTCGAACAGGTATTCCAGCCCGCGCTCCTGCGCCTTGCTGGCGGTGACGGTGGCGACATTGGTCAGCACCTCGTCGAGGTCGAACTCGACGATCTCCATGTCGAGCTTGCCGGCCTCGATCTTCGAGAAGTCGAGGATGTCGTTGATGATCCCCAAGAGGGCATTGCCGGCGTTGTGGATCTTCTGCACGTAGTCGCGCTGCTTGGGTTGCAGGTCGGTGCGCAGCGCCAGGTGGGACATGCCGATGATGGCGTTCATCGGGGTGCGGATCTCGTGGCTCATATTGGCCAGGAACATCGACTTGGCGCGCGTGGCCTCCTCGGCATTGTCGCGCGCCTCGCGCAATGCGATTTCCTGCTGCTTCTCGGCGGTGATGTCCATCCAGAAGCCGTTCCACACCCAGGCGCCGTGCGCCTGTTCGGCCGGCTCGGAGCAGGCGAACACCCAGCGTTCGAGGCCGTCGACGATCAGCCGCTCTTCCAGCTCGATGCGCGAACGCGCGAGGCAGGCCGTCTCGAGCTCGCTGCGCACGCGCTCGGCCTCGCCCGGCGCGTGGTTGCGCAGCCGCGTCTCGGGGTCGTGCAGGATGTCGCGCGCCGGCACGCCGAGCACTTCGAGCGATTTCTCGCTGACGAAGCTGTAGCCCATGTTGCCGTCGCCGTCGAGGCGGAACTGGAACACCGCCAGCGGCAGCGCATTGCTCATCTCCACCATCTGCTGGCGCGCCAGGTTGGCCTCGGTCTCGGCCTCCTGCAGCGCGGCGTCCATCTGCCGGCGTTCGGTGATGTCGGCGAAATAGCCGTTCCAGACGGTGGCGCCGTCGGCGGCGCGGACCGGGTTGGAGCTGGTCTCGATCCAGCGCATCTCGCCGGTCTTGGCGTGGAACAGCAGGAATTCGCTGCGCAGCGGCTCGAGCGTGACGGCCGAGTGCATCGTCCGCTCCTGGAAGCCTTCGAGGCTGTCCGGGTCGATCAGGTTGAAGAACGCGCTGTCGTCGGCCAGCAGCTCGTCGACGGTCAGCCCGGTGATCGCCTCGACCGCCGGCGCCATGAAGGCGAAGCGGTGGCGGCCGCTGGCCTCGAGCCGGTACTGGAACACGGCCACCTGCAGGCTGTCGGTCATCGAGCGCAGCCGCTCCTCGGTCGCCGCCAGCGCTTCCTGCTGCTGGCGCTGCTCGGTGATGTCGCGCGAGGCGACCAGCACGCTGCGCACCTGGCCTTGCTCGTCGAATTCGGGCGATAGCAGCCAGTCGCGCCAGCGCCGGCCGTCCGGCATGCTCATCACCCGGCGCACCACCCGGCCGCTGGCGAATACCTCGCGGATCGCCGCCTCGCGCTCGGCGACTTGTTCCTCAGGCATGCCGATGCCGCCATGAGTATGGCCGAGCAGCTGTTCGGGCTGGAGGCAGCGGTCGGCGGCGAAATGCTCGCCGCGGTCGATCGCGCGGTTGATGTAGAGGAACTGGCAGCCGGCGTCGAAACGCATGATCAGGTCGGGCGAGTTCTCGGCCAGCGCGCGGAAGGCCGCCTCGCGCTCGCGGATGGTTTCGGCCGCCAGCTTGAGCGCGGTGATGTCCTGCAGGTAGCCGTTCCACACCGTGGTGCCGTCCCGCTCGCGCCGCGGCAGCGCCTGCAGGTGCACCCAGTGCTGCGCGCCGGCCAGGTCGAGCCGGTATTCGCAGTCGAGCGGCGCCTGGTCGAGGCTGGCCTTGAGCACGGTGTCGATCACCCGCTGGCGGTCGGCCTCGTGCACCGTGGCGAAGCGGATGCCGGGCATGTTCAGGAGGGCGTGGCGCGGGATGCCGAGCATCGGCTCGGCCTGGTCGCTGAGGAAGGTGAAGTGCTCGGTGCGGTCGGGCCGGATGCGCAGCTGGAACACGGTGCACAGCAGCGCATTGCTCATCTCGACCAATTGCTCCTGCGCCGCCTCGGCCCGCGCGGCGGCGACCGCCAGCGCGTCCTCGGCCTTCCGCCGCTCGGCGATCTGGCGGCGCAGCGACTGGTTCCACAGCGCGATCAGCAGCAGCAGCGAGACGGCGCCGAGCAGCCAGGGCCAGTGGCGGTAGAACAGGGTGCGCAGCGAATAGCCCTGCACGATCGGCAGCCATTGCCCGGCGATCGCGCGCTGCTGCGCTTCGGGAATGTCGGCCAGCGCGTCGTTGAACAGCCGCGCCAGCGGCGCCAGCGGCTTGCGCATGGCGAAGCGCAGGTCGCTCGAGGGCAGGCCGGTGGTGTCGCGCGGCTCGAGGTTGCTCAGGTAGAGCTTGCCGATCAGGTAGTTGGCCACCACGCCGTCGCCGACGTAGACATCGGCCTTGCCCGAGGAGACGGCGCGCAGCGCGGCCTCGGTGTCGTCGACCACGATGAACAGCGGCTCGTGGCCGGCGCCGAAGCGGTTGCGCAGCAGTTCCTGCATGGCGTAGCCGCGCTCCACCGCCACCCGCTTGCCGGGCAGGTCGCCGAAGCCCTGGATGTAGTGGTCGTCGCTGCGCGCGAACACCAGGCTGTTGCTCTGCAGGTAGCTGTCGGTGAAGGTCAGGAAGGATTCGCGCTCGGGCGTCCGGACGGTCGAGGCGACCAGGTCGATGCGGCCGTCGCGCAGCGCGGCGACCGCCTCGTCCCAACTGGCCAGGTGCACGTAGTGCAGCCGCGGGCCGAGGTCCAGCCGCTTGGCCACCAGGTTCAGGTAATCGACGCTGATGCCCTCGTAGCCGTTCTCGGGCGAGACGATCTCGAACGGCGGCCAGCCGTTGCCGTAGTAGCCGACCATGATGCGCTCCTGGCGGTCGAGCCAGCGTCGGTCGTCGGCGGTGGCCTGGCCGGCGCGGCCGGGCAGGGCGGCGCAGGCGATCAGCAGGGTGAGCAGGATGCGGAATAGGAGGTTCATGTTCGGCGGATCGGTGGATCGGGGTTCAGGCGGCGGGCAGGGTGACGGTCAGCCGGGTCAGGTCGGCCGCGTCGTCGCAGTCGAAGCCGATGCGGCCGCCCATGGCCTCGGCCATCAATTTGGAAGAATAGGCGCCGAGTCCGCTGCCGTCGGGCTTGCCGTGGCTGACGTACTTGCCGAGGAAGCGGGGCCGGATCGCGGCCGGGATCACGCCGCGGTTCTCGATGGCGACGACGCAGTTCTGCGCGGCGCTGCGCAGGCTGATGGCGACCTTGCCGCCGGTCGGCGAGGCCTCCACCGCGTTGGCGACCAGGTTGCTGAACAGGGTGTGGCACAGCTGGCGCTCGACCCGGGCATCGAGCGCCAGCTCGGGCAGGCCGATGGTGACGCGGCGGGCGGCATGGCGATCCATCTGCTCGCGCGCCACCTGCATCAGCAGCTGGTCGAGCGCGACGGTCTCCAGCTGCGGCCGATAGGTGCCGACCTCCATGCGGTAGAGGTCCATCGACAGGTTGACCATGCCGAGCGCTTCCTTCACCGCGCCCTGCACCAGTTGCGCCAGCTCGCGCTGGTCGTCGGGCTGGGCCGGGTCGGTGCGCATCCGTTCGCTGGCCTGCAGGATGGTGCCGAGCGGGCTCTTGAGGTCGTGCCGGGTGATCCGCTCGACGTCCTCGCGCAGCCGCGCCGCCTCGCTCAGCAGTTCGTTCTGCTGGCGCAGCCCGCGCATCATGCGGGCGAGCCGCAGATGGGTGCGCAGCCGGGCCTTGAGGATGGCCGGCTCGGCCGGCTTGATCACGTAGTCGACCGCGCCGAAGTCCATGCCGCGCACCACGTCGTCCGACTGGTCGCGCGAGGACAGGAACAGCACCGGCACGTCGGCGGTGCGCGGGTTGGCCTTGAGCTGGCGGCAGACTTCGAAGCCGTCCATGTCCGGCATCATGATGTCGAGCAGCACGATGTCGGGCGGCGTGGCGAAGGCGATGTCGAGCGCCTTCTGGCCCTTGATCGCGACCTTGATCACGTAGTCGTGCTTGAGCGTCTCGGCGATCACCTCGATGCTGTTGGGCGAATCGTCGACGATCAGCACGCTCGACTGGCGCAAGTCCTCGTCCAGCGGCGCGTCGAGGCCGACCACCTGGTTGCCGGTCAGCGCCAGCGGCTGCTTGCTGCCGGGCGGCGCCACCAGCGGCGGGGCGGCCGGCGGGGCGGGGACTGCGGCCGCGCCGGGGCGGCGGTTTCGCCGGCGGCCGGCGCGGGGGCCGGGATGCGCCGGTTCACCATGCCCCAGAACTTGCTCGAGAAGGTGTTGATGGTGAACGGCTTGCACAGGTATTCGCTGGCGCCGGCCGCCAGCGCCGAGCGGATGTTCTCGCGGTTGGTCTCGGCGGTGACCAGCATGAAGGGGACGTTGCGGTAGTGCGGGTCGGCGCGCATCCATTCGAGCAGCTTGAGGCCGGTCATGCCGGGCATGTTCCAGTCCGACACCACCGCCGCGATCGCGTGGTTGCCCTGCATCACGCGCTGGGCGTCGCCGCCGCTGTTGGCCTGCACCACGTTGGGAAAGCCCATGTCGTGCAGGATGCCCACCACGGTCAGCCGCATCTGCCGGTAATCGTCCACCACCAGGATCTGATTCGAGGTATCGAAACCCATGCTTGAACACTCCAGGACGGGCGCCGCGAGGCGCCCCGTCCGCTGAATCCATCTGTCCGCCCGCGCGGGCGTATCGGCACGGCGCCAAGGCCGTGCGGCCTGCGGCACCTATAAAATATATAGACCCCGTGCCGTATGCCCGCCTCCAGCCGATCCATCCGGGCTGGCCGCTGTCGCGCCGGTGTGACAGCGCTCCGCTCAGCGCACGCGCAGCAGCGGCAGCGTGATGCGCGGCTCGGCCGCGGCATCGCCCGCCAGGCCGAGGTAGTGCTCGATCTTCATCCGGTACATCGCCTTGTCGGCCAGGTCGATCATCTCGTCGGGCGAGAAGATCGTCGTCTCGAATTCGGCCGATACGCAGTTCACCGTGCCGATCGCGGCGCTGACCGCGATCGGGCAGCCGTCGACCTGTTCCAGCCCGGCCAGCGCGGCCGAGATGCGTTCGGCCAGTTGGGCCGCGGCGGTATCGTCCTCGGCCGGCGCACGCTCGATCAGCACGGCGAATTCGTCGCCGCCGAGCCGGGCAGCCACGTCGCCGGCCTCGAGCTGGGTTTCCAGCGTGCGAGCGAAGCATTGCAGGAGGCGGTCGCCGATCAGGTGGCCGAACTGGTCGTTCACCTGCTTGAAGCCGTTGAGGTCGATCAGCAGCAGCGAGGCCGACGACTGGCCGCTCCGCGCGCGCGCCAGCGCGGCGTCGAGCCGCTCCTGCAGCAGCAGGCGGTTGGCCAGGCCGGTCAGCGCGTCGTGGGTGGCGAGCTGGCGGTAGCGCTGGTTGACCAGGCGCAGCCGCCGCGCCACGCGGTCGAGGTAGAGCGCGGTGGTGGCCAGCGCCACGATCAGCCCGGCCACCAGGAGCCCGGCGTCGAGCGGCTGGACCGGATGGGCCAGGTTGAACCACAGCGCCACGGTCGCCACCAGGCCCGACAGGCAGGCATAGGCGACCGGGTGGCGCAGCCCGGTGCCGACCAGGGCCCAGAAGTGCAGGCCGATCAGCATCACGCCGTAGTCCTGGGCGTAGTGCACGGCGAGGCCGGCGGCGAGCTGGTCCAGCACCGTGGCGCCGACCATCCGGGCGCGGGCCAGCCGGCTGCCGGGCCTGCCGCCGTGGCGCACCAGCTGCAACAGCAGCAGCGCATAGACGAAGAAGCCGCAGGCCAGCGCGGTCATCGGCCCGGCCACCGTGCGCCAGCCGTCGTCGGGCAGCAGCGCGCAATCGAGCAGCAGCAGCGCGGCCGCGATCGCCAGGCGACCCCAGGCCTGCTCGATCTCGTGCTCGAACGGGGCGTCGGCGCCGCCGGCCGCCGGTGCCGGAAAGATCGGCCCCATGCCGATCCCAAGCGGTTTGGAAGAAAATCGTTCGAACGTCATGGTGTCGGTCATCGTAGGCGGGCGGGGCTGGGTGCGGCGTTTCGGTGCCTGCCGAGCGGGCAGGGCCGGGCGGGCTTACATGTGCTTGAACAGGTGCTGGAAGGTCTGGCTGACGCTCAGCACCTCGTTGCGGTTGCGCAGGCGCACGTTGACGTGGCTGTCCTTGCGTACAACGGCATCGATATGGCGCAGGTTGACGATGGTGCTGCGGTGGATCTGCATGAAATCGTTCGGATCGAGCTCGAGCGACAGTTCCTTGATCGTCTTGCGGATCAGGCTCTCGGCGCCGACGCTGGCGACCTTGGTGTACTTGGCTTCGGCCTGGAAGTAGCAGACCTCCTCGACCGGGATCAGCTGGATCTGGCTGCCGGCCGAGGCCTGGATCCAGCGCAGGTAGCTGGTCTGGCGGCCGAGCTGGGCGATCTTCTCGAGCACTGCCTCCGGCATCGCGGCGGTCGCCTGCGCGGCGCGGCTGCGGATGCGGTCCACCGCGGTCTTGAGCCGCTCGAGCGTGAGCGGCTTGACGATGTAGTCGGTCGCGCCGAGCTCGAAGGCCTTGATCGCGTAGTGGTCGAGCGCCGTCAGGAAGATGATGTTGACTGTACCGGAAACCAATTTCGCCACTTCCATGCCGGTCAGGCCGGGCAGGTTGATGTCAAGGAACACGTAGTCCGGCCGCAGGGCCTGGATGCGCCCCAGCGCCTCGATGCCGTCGTCGCTCTCGGCGACGATCTCCAGCTCGGGCCAGAGCAGCTTGAGACTGTTTTTCAACGTGTATCGGATCAGCTGCTGGTCTTCGACGAGGATTGCGGTGGGCATGGCGGTTTCTGAAAGTGTCTTCTGGTGTTCGAGCCTGTCGATACCCCGCAAAACCACTTTCACCACGCGGAAGGGAACTCCGTCCGCTGGTGCACAGCCTCTCCATGGTCCGATCCCGGCGAATCGTCGCTGTCTTATTGGTTTTTTGCGGGTTGAATATATTGGGCAGTAAGCGGCTTCGCCAAGGGGCTTGCGACAGGCCAGGCAAGTATCCGACCAGCCAGGCTCTGCGGCGACAGGCCGGCCGGGTCGCTCTCTTTTAGGGGTTTTCCGGCGGTTTTGCCAGCCCGTCCGGCGTCGTCGGCCGGGCAAAACCGCGCTTGCACCGGTTTGTGTCACGCAAAGACAAAAAGAGCGCACCTCGCGGTGCGCTCTCTTCGTTCACGGCTGCGGCCGGGCCGCGACGCAGCCCGGGATCGCGGGCGGTCAGGCGGCCAGGCGGTTGCGGATCTCGCGCATGGCGGCCGACAGCATGGCGAGGTCGGGCGTGGCGGCACGCAGTTCCTCGAACATGCGGCCGACGTGCTCCAGCGCCGCGCCGCGCGCCTCGAGCCAGCCCTCGACGCGCTTCTTCACCGTGCCGCTGGCGGCCAGCACGCGTGCGGTCAGGCCGGCGTGCTCGCGGTACAGCTCGTCGCGCAGCGCCATGCGGGCCAGCGTCTGCCAGCGGTTGTCGCGCGGCAGGCCGTCGACCACGTCACGCAGCCAGTCGATCTGCAGCGCGCTCTCGAGCTTGAAGTAGACCTCGGCGACGTCTTCCACCGCGGTCTTGCTCTCGCGCGCCAGGCGGGCGATGTCCAGCAGCGCCAGCACGGCGTCGAGGTGCACCACGCGGGCGGCCAGGTCCGGCTGCACGCCGGCCGCGACCAGCCGCGCCCGCTCGCCGGCGAAGGCCGGCTTGTCGGCCAGCCACTGGTCGAGCTGCGGCAGCAGCGCCGGGATCTCGTCGGTCAGCTGGGCCAGCCGCTGGGCGGCGTCGGCCTCGGTCAGCTGCACGCGCAGCACCCAGCGGGCGACGCGCTCGAGCTGCTTGCGCACTTCCAGCATCAGCTCGTACTGGGTGTCGGTCGGCACCTTGTTGTCCAGCGCCTCGAGCGCGACCCACAGCCGGTCGGCCTGCATCAGCCGGCTCGCCACGCTCCAGGCGTGCACGATCTCGGCCGGGCTGGCGTTGGTCTCCTCGGCGACGCGGAACACGAAGCTGATGCCCATGCGGTTGACGCACTCGTTGGTCAGCACGGTGGCGACGATCTCGCTGCGCAGCGGATGGCTCGGCAACTGCTTCTTGAACTTCTCGGCCATCTTCACCGGGAAGTAGCTGGCCAGCAGCGCGTCCCACTCGGCCATCGCCGGCAGCGGCGAGTCGAGCAGCTGGTCGTACAGGCCGAGCTTGGCGTAGGCCAGCAGCACCGCCAGTTCCGGGCTGGTCAGGCCGCTGCCGGCGGCCTGGCGTTCCTGCAGTTGCACGTCATTGGGGAGGTACTCGATGCGGCGGCTCAGGCGGCCGGCCTTCTCCAGCGCCTGCATGAAGCGGCCATGCACGCTCAAGAGCGACTTGGCCTGCTTGAGCTCGAGACTGATCGCCGCGGTCTGCAGGTAGTTGTCGCGCAGCACCAGCTCGCCGACGTTGTCGGTCATCTCGGCCAAGAGCGCGTTGCGCTGCTTGAGCGTCATGTCGCCGCCCTGCATCAGCCGGCCCAGCAGGATCTTGATGTTGACCTCGTGGTCGGAGCAGTCCACCCCGGCCGAGTTGTCGATCGCGTCGGTGCAGATATGGCCGCCGTGCATGGCGTACTCGACCCGCCCGAGCTGGGTGAAGCCGAGGTTGCCGCCCTCGCCGATGACGCGGGCGCGGATCTCGCGGCCGTCGATGCGCAGCGCGTCGTTGCTGCGGTCGCTGGCCTCGGCGTGGCTCTGGCTGCTGGCCTTGAAGTAGGTGCCGATGCCGCCGTTGTAGAGCAGGTCGACCGGCGCCTTGAGGATGGCGCGGATCAGGTCGTTCGGCGCCAGCGCCTCGTCGGTCACGTCGAGCAGCTTGCGCACCTCGGGCGACAGCGGGATCGACTTGGCGCTGCGCGGGTAGATGCCGCCGCCCTTGGAGATGAGCTTGCGGTCGTAGTCGTCCCAGCTCGAGCGCGGCAGCGCGAACATGCGCTGGCGTTCGGCGAAGGTCTTGGCCGTGTCCGGGTTCGGGTCGAGGAAGATGTGCAGGTGGTTGAAGGCGGCCACCAGCTTGATCTGGTCGGACAGCAGCATGCCGTTGCCGAACACGTCGCCCATCAGGTCGCCGATGCCGACCACGGTGAAGGGCTGGGTCTGGGTGTCGTGGCCCATCTCGCGGAAGTGGCGCTTGACCGATTCCCAGGCGCCCTTGGCGGTGATGCCCATCTTCTTGTGGTCATAGCCGACCGAGCCGCCCGAGGCGAACGCGTCGTCGAGCCAGAAGCCGTATTCCTGCGACACGCCGTTGGCGATGTCGGAGAAGGTCGCGGTGCCCTTGTCGGCCGCCACCACCAGGTAGGGATCGTCGACGTCGCGGCGATGCACCGACTTCGGCGGCACCACCTTGCCCTCGACCAGGTTGTCGGTGAGGTCCAGGAGGCCGCGGATGAAGGTCTTGTAGCACTCGACGCCTTCAGCCTGGTAGGCCTCGCGGCCCTCGGGCGGGTTCTTCACCACGAAGCCGCCCTTGGAGCCGACCGGCACGATCACGGTGTTCTTGACCTGCTGCGCCTTGACCAGGCCGAGCACTTCGGTGCGGAAGTCTTCCTTGCGGTCGGACCAGCGCAGGCCGCCGCGGGCGACCTTGCCGAAGCGCAGGTGGATGCCCTCGACGCGCGGCGAGTAGACCCAGATCTCGAACATCGGCACCGGCTGCGGCATGTTGGGCATGCTGCGGCTGTCGAACTTGAAACTGATGTAGTCCTTGTCGGCGCCGCCGGCGGCCGGCTGGAAGTAGTTGGTGCGCAGGGTGGCGCGGATGGCGTGGAAGAAGCCCGACAGGATGCGCTCGTCGTCCAGGCTCGGCACCTGGGCCAGCGCTTCCTTGATGCGGGCGGCCAGCGCCTCGGCCTCGCCGGCGCGATCCTGCTTCGGATCGTGCAGCGCTCCGAACAGCGCGACCAGGTCGCCGGCGATGTCGCGGAAGTGGCCCAGCCGGTCGGCGATGTGGTCGAGGCTGTAATTGAGGCCGATCTGCTTGAGGTACTTGGCATAGGCGCGCAGCAGCACCACCTCGCGCCAGCCGAGGCCTGCCAGCAGGATCAGCTCGTTGAAGCGGTCGTTCTCGGCGCGGCCCTCGAAGATCGCGGCGAAGCCCTGCTGGAAGGCGGCGCGGCTGTCGTCTTCGTCCAAGAGGCCGGCCTGCGGCAGCTTGAGCGCGATGTCGGTGACCCAGGCGCGGCCGCCGTCGGCGAACTTCAGCGTGTAGGGTTGCTCCTCGATCACGCGCACGCCCATGTTCTCGAGCACCGGCAGGCTGTCGCTGAGCGCGATCGGGTCCTGGCGGAAGATCTTGAAGCGGTGCTGGGTCGGATCGGCCAGGGTGGCGTCGGTCAGCTTCATGGTCAGCCGCTGTTCGCTCAGCGCCTGCTCGATGCGCTCGATGTCGCTGACCGCGGTGCGCGCATCGTAGTCGGCGTAGTAGGCCGCGGCGAAGCTCTTGGCGTACTTGCTGACCAGCGCCATGCCGCGCTCCTCGCCGGCGTGCGCGACCATGTGGATCTGCAGGTCGTCGGCCCAGCGGCGGGTGGCCTGGGCGATCTGGTTCTCGATCTCGCGCGGGTCGTAGTCGGGCAGGGTGGAGCCGGTGCGGGTGCGCACCATGAAGTGGATGCGCGCCAGCTGCGAATCCGACAGCATCACGTTGAATTCGGCCGAAGTGCCGTCGAAGGCCTGCAGCAGGATCTGCTGCATCTTCAGCCGCACGTCGGTGTTGTAGTTGTCGCGCGGCATGTACACCAGCGCCGAGACGTAGCGGCGGTACAGGTCCTCGCGGATGAAGGCGCGCACCCGGCTGCGTTCCTGCAGGTGGACGATGCCGAGCGCGATCTCGGCCAGCGCGCCGTCGGTGATCTCGATCAGCTCGTCGCGCGGGTAGGTCTCCAGCACGTTGAACAGCGTCTTGCCCTTGTGGCTGCTGGCGGCGTAGCGGCTGCTCTCCATCACCGCGTCGATCTTGCGGCGCAGGACCGGGATCTGGTGCGGCGGGGTGTTGTAGGCCTTGGCGGTGTAGAGGCCGAGGAAGCGGCGCTCGCCGACCACGTTGCCCTTGGCGTCGTAGCGCTTGAGGCCGACGCAGTCGAGGTAGGCGCCGCGGTGGATGGTCGAGCGCGAGTTGGTCTTGGTCAGCAGCAGCGGGTCTTGTCGCGCGCCAGCGCGCGGATCTCGGCCGGCAGGGCGGCGAAGCTGGCGGAATGGGCGCCGCGCGCCTCGCCGCGCAGGAGACCCAGGCCCGAACCCTTGACGATGGCCAGTTGCACGCCGTCCTTGCCATCGGTCAGGTCGTAGTCGCGGAAGCCGAGGAACACGAAGTGGTCGTCCTGCAGCCAGTCGAGGTAGGCCAGGCTCTCGTCCCACTCGGCCTTGGCGGTGACCGGCTTGCGCTTGGCGAGCTCGGCGCGCACTTCCTCGAGCCGCTTGGCCATGGCGTCGAAGTCCTCGACGCAGTCGCCGAGCTGGCCCAGCACGCGCAGCAGTTCGGCCTTGATCTCGTCGAGCCGCGCCTTGTCGCTGACGCGGTCGATCTCCAGGTGCATCCACGATTCGGGCTTGCCGCCCTCGATGCCGCCGAGCTTGCCGGCCGCCGTGCGGGTCACTTCGAGCACCGGGTGCACGATCAGGTGGATCGCGTAGCCCAGCCGGTTAAGCGCGAGGCTGACGGTGTCGACCAGGAAGGGCTTGTCGTCGTTGCACAGCTCGATGACGGTATGGCTCGATTGCCAGCGGTGGTCGTCGAAGCTCGGGTTGTAGACCCGCACCAGCGCTTCGCCCGGCTTGCGGGTCGCGGCCAGCTTGAGGTGGGCGAGCACGGCGCCGTACCAGTCCTGGGCATCGCGGGTGGCCAGGTCGTGAGCGTCGGTATCGGCGTAGTAGGCGTCGATCAGCTCGGGCAGCCTGACCGGTCCGGCCTCGCGCGCATCGGCTTGGCGCTGGATGTCGGCGACGAGGCTGGCGTGGAAGGTTTGCATCTTGGGTTGTCTCCTGGAGTCGGCTGCGGCCGCCTTGATAAGGCGGTCCGGCAGGTGGCGGTCGACCCGGGCTCCACGTCCGGGTACGACGAAAGCGGGCGCATTGTAGCGCTCCGGCGCGCGCTACCAATATTGGGGGATGCGACACTTTGTTATAGCCGCGGTCCGGCATGCGGCAACGCGGGCGATTCGACCAGCCTGCCGCGCCTTGGTGCCGCCGGGAATCGGGGCGGCGACCGCGCCTACTCCTTGTCGTCGCGCTTCTCGTCGTCGCGCTTCTTGCGCGGCAGGGTCCACCAGACGATGAACACCAGGATCAGGCCGGCGATGCCGGCCTCGAGCAGCAACCATTCCATATTCGTTCCGTGGCCTTGATATTGGGCTGAGAGCCGCCATCATAGCGGGATCCCCGCTCCCGGCCGCTCCCGACCATGTCCCACGCTTCCTCACCGGCCGCCGCGCCGGTTTCCGCCGCCCGCAAGCCGCGCGGCGACTGGCAGACCCTGCGTACGCTGTTCCCCTACCTGTGGCGCTACAAGGGCCGGGTGCTGGCCGCGCTGGCCTGCCTCGCGCTGGCCAAGCTGGCCAACGTCTCGGTGCCGCTCTTGCTCAAGCACGTGGTCGATGCGCTGGCGGGCAGCGGCCAGGCGCTGCTGGCGGTGCCGGTCGGGATGATCGTCGGCTACGGCCTGCTGCGGCTGTCCAGCACGGCGTTCGGCGAGCTGCGCGACGCGATCTTCGCCAAGGTGGCGCAGGGCGCCATGCGCCGCGTCGCGCTCGAGACCTTCGAGCACCTGCACCGGCTCAGCCTGCGCTTCCATCTCGACCGCCAGACCGGCGGGGTGACGCGCGACGTCGAGCGCGGCACGCGCGGCATCGGCTCGCTGCTGACCTTCATGCTGTTCAACATCCTGCCGACCATCCTCGAGATCGGCCTGGTGATCGGCATCCTGGTCACGCTATACGACTGGCGCTTCGCGGTGGTCACGCTCGGCACCATCGCCGCCTACGTCGCCTTCACCGTGGTGGTCACCGACTGGCGCACCAAGACCCGCCGGGCGATGAACGAGCTCGATTCCAAGGCCAACGTGCGCGCGGTCGATTCGCTGCTCAACTACGAGACCGTGAAGTACTTCGGCAACGAGCGCTACGAGGCGCAGCGCTACGACGAGGCGATGCGGCGCTGGGAAGACGCCGCGGTGCGCAACGAGATCTCGATCGGCCTCTTGAACAGCGGCCAGAGCGCGATCATCGCGGTCGGCGTCACGCTGCTGGTCTGGCTGGCGGCGGACGGCGTGGTGCGCGGCAGCATGACGCTGGGCGACCTGGTGGCGGTCAATGCCTTCCTGATCCAGCTCTACGCGCCGCTGAACTTCCTCGGCATGGCCTACCGCGAGATCAAGCAGGCGCTGACCGACATGGAACGCATGTTCGGCCTCCTGCACGAGCATGCCGAGGTGCAGGACGCGCCGGACGCGCGCACGCTGGACACCCGCGCCGCGACGGTGCGCTTCGAGCACGTCGAGTTCGGCTACGACGCCAAGCGGCGCATCCTCGACGGCGTCGACTTCACCATCCCGGCCGGCCGCACGGTCGCGGTGGTCGGCCATTCGGGCGCCGGCAAGAGCACGCTGTCGCGGCTACTGTTCCGCTTCTACGATGTCGGCGGCGGCCGCATCAGCGTGAACGGCCACGACCTGCGCGAGCTGAGCCAGGCCAGCCTGCGCGCCCATATCGGCATCGTTCCGCAGGACACCGTGCTGTTCAACGACAGCATCTACTACAACATCGCCTACGGCCGGCCCGAGGCGAGCCGCGGGGAGATCGTCGAGGCGGCGCGCTCGGCCCATATCCTCGACTTCATCGAGCGCCTGCCGGACGGCTGGGACACCCAGGTCGGCGAGCGCGGCCTCAAGCTGTCGGGGGCGAGAAGCAGCGCGTGGCGATCGCCCGCACCATCCTGAAGAACCCGCCGATCCTGATCTTCGACGAAGCCACCTCGGCGCTCGATTCCAAGACCGAGAAAGCGATCCAGGCCGAGCTATCCGGCATCGCCGCCGACCGCACCACGCTGATCATCGCCCACCGGCTGTCGACGGTGGTCGACGCCGACGAGATCCTGGTGATGGAGCAGGGCAGGGTGATCGAGCGCGGCAGCCATCGCGCGCTGCTGGCGCAGGGCGGCCATTACGCGCGGATGTGGGCCTTGCAGCAGAGCGAGGCGGCGCGGGAGGCGGAGGCGGCCTGAAACTGACGCGGAGGTTTGGGCGGGTACGTTCCGCAAGCGCTCGCCCAAGATGGAAGCGAGGCGATGGGTCGGAGAAGAATTCCTTGTTTTTCATCATCATGTGCTAGATTCCGCGCCTTATATAATTTCGTGCACAGGCATGGGCCAGCCACGGCGCCCATGCCGGCGACAACGAACATAGGGAGCGCTCGACCGATCGGCCGAGTGGAGGCAGGGCACCGGGACGCGGCGTAGACCGCGCCTGGCGTGCCCTTGCAGGCGACGGTCGGCGCTCCCATCCATTTCATAGATTGACGTGAAGATGCGGATGGCAAAGGGGAGGCTCGCCGGCTTGCTGGCGGCCATGATGGGGGGCAGTCCGTGGCCGCGGCCGGCTTCGATTGCCTGATCGAGCCGGCGCAGATGGTCGAATTGTCCAGCCCGGTGACCGGGCTGCTCGAACGCGTGACCGTGCGGCGCGGCGACAAGGTCGCCCGCGGCCAGTTGCTGGCCGCGCTCGAATCGACCGCCGAGCAGGCCTCGGCCGAGCTGGCGCGCTACAAGTCCGAGCAGGTCGGGCCCAGCCGCCTGGCCGAGGCCAAGATCGAATTCTCCGGCCGCAAGTTCAACCGCCGCCGCGACATGGCGGCCGACAAGCTGCTGTCCGCCCAGGATCGCGACGACGCCGAGGCCGAATACAAGCAGGCCCAGGCCGAGCTGCAGGTCGCGCGCGAGAACCGCGAGGCGGCCCGGCTCGAATACCGCCAGCAGAGCGGCCTGCTCAATCTGCGCAGCATCCGCAGCCCCTTCGACGGCGTGGTGGTCGACCAGCTGGCCTATCCGGGCGAGGTGGTCGAGCCCGGCGCCGGCAAGCGCGCCATCCTCAAGCTCGCCCAGCTCGATCCGCTGCGCATCCGCGTGATCCTGCCGATGTCCGCCTTCGGCAAGCCCGCGGTCGGCATGGCCGCCAGCGTGGTGCCCGAGCTGCAGGGCCGCGGCAGCTACGCGGCCAAGGTCCGCATGGTCGACCGCATCATCGATGCGGCCAGCGGCACCTTCGTGGTCTTCCTCGACATGCCCAATCCGCGGCTCGACATCCCGTCCGGCGTCAAATGCCGCGCCAGCTTCGCCGGCCTCGACGGCGCTCCGCCGCCACGCAGCCGACCTCCGGCTTGATCCCGTTTCTCCGTTTCCTACGCCGCGTGCCGATCGACGCGGCTTATCCAGTCCTTCGAATCCATTCATATAGCCCTATCGGCGGCTAGCCCGTCGGAACCATTACGAGGTGCATGAGCATGAACAAGCCGACCGACAGCCAGAACTCCTTCAGCCAGATTTCGCAATCCGCCGCGGCGCACGGCGCGGATACCCCTGCGATCCGCTTCGAAGCGCTCGAACCGCGCGTGCTGCTGTCGGCCGACCTGCTGCCCGATGCTTCGCTGCCGCCGGTGGGCGGATCGACGCTGAGCCTGTCGGCCGAGGAGCGCGCCCCGACCGCTTCGTTCGCCGCGCTCGGGATCGAAACCGCGCCGCTGGCCGCTCCGATGAGCGCGGTGCCGCAGGCCGTTCGGCCGGCCGATGCGCAGTACCTCAAGGCCCGCTTCGGCGACGGCGGCGGCGACGACCTGCTGGAAGTCGGCCGCACGCTGGATGACAAGCTGGTGGCGCGGCAATGGCTGGCATCGCAAACGGGCTACCGGTTGGGGGTCGAGACCGTGCTGGGCGACTGGAGCGCGGACAGCCGCTACCTGGCCGGCGACACCGACGGCGACGGCCGCAGCGAACTGGTCGAGGTACGCAAGGATGCGGCCGGCAATGCTGTCGCGACCGTCTACCGCCTGACCGGAGACCGCTTCGAGGCCGGCGCCGGCCTGACGCTGGGCGGCTGGCGGGCGGACAGCCAGTACCTGCTGGGCGACACGGCCGCCGATCGCGGCGCCGAGCTGGTCGAACTGCGGGACCGGCTCGACGGCAATACCCAGGTACGGGTCTGGAGCTGGAACGGCACGGGTTTTGCCGAGTCGGCCAAGCCCGGCGACATCGCTCCGCGCAACAACGAAAGCTTTGCGCTGCTGGCCGACCTCGACGCCAACGGCAAGCGCGACATCGTCCGCATCGACCGCTACGGCAACGAATACCGCTACCAGAACCGGGCCTGGGACGGCGCGGCGGGCTACTACAGCAGCAGCTTCGGATTCGTAGGGACCTACGGTCCGCGTCAGTACCTGTCGGCCAGGCTCGGCAGCGGCGGCCAGGACTGGATGCTGGAGATGTGGAACGACGGCAGCCGGCAGGGGCTGACGGTCTGGAGCTCCAGCTGGATCGAACTGGGCTCGGGCGTGATCAGCGACCTTGGCCCGCTGCGGACCGACGGCAAATACCTGGTCGGCGACATGGACGGCGACGACATCGACGAGCTGGGCCAGGTGTGGCGGCGCGAGGACGGCCGGGCCGTGCTGAGCACCTGGCGCTTCAACGCGGTCGCGATGAAGTTCGAAGCTCTGGGCGAGACCGAGTTGGGCGACTGGAACGCAGCGGCGCAATACCAGTGGCTGGACGGCAACGGTGACGGCCGCGCCGATCTGGTGGCGGCCTGGGTGGACGAGTCCAACGTGTCGCGGATCGCCGCCTGGTACGGCGATGGCCGGCAGTTCGTGCAGTCGCCGCAATGGCGCAAGGACAGTCGCTTCCTGGAAGCGGACTTCGACGGCGACGGCCGCCGTGACCTGCTGGAGATCGCCCACCAGGCCGACGGCAGCGCGCTGGCGCGGCAATGGCAGGCCGGCGAGGCCGGCTACACGGTGGCGGCCGAGACGGTGCTGGGCGCCTGGCGCGCCGACCAGCGCTACCTGGTGACCGACCTGGACGGCGACGGCCGCAGCGACCTGGTGGTGATCGGCCGGGACGGCGCGGGCCAGGCGGTGGCGACCGGCTGGCTGCGCGGGCCGGCCGGTCTGGCGGCTACGACCGCGACGGTGCTGGGCACTTGGCGGCCGAGCACGCAATACCTGGCAGGCGACATCTCGGGTACTGGTGCGGCCGAGCTGGCGATGCTGGGCGACCGGCTCGACGGCAATACCCAGGTACGGGTCTGGAGCTGGAACGGCACGGGCTTCGCCGAGTCGGCCAAGCCCGGCGACATCGCTCCGCGCAACAACGAAAGCTTTGCGCTGCTGGCCGACCTCGACGCCAACGGCAAGCGCGACATCGTCCGCATCGACCGCTACGGCAACGAATACCGCTACCAGAACCGGGCCTGGGACGGCGCGGCGGGCTACTACAGCAGCAGCTTCGGATTCGTAGGGACCTACGGTCCGCGTCAGTACCTGTCGGCCAGGCTCGGCAGCGGCGGCCAGGACTGGATGCTGGAGATGTGGAACGACGGCAGCCGGCAGGGGCTGACGGTCTGGAGCTCCAGCTGGATCGAACTGGGCTCGGGCGTGATCAGCGACCTTGGCCCGCTGCGGACCGACGGCAAATACCTGGTCGGCGACATGGACGGCGACGACATCGACGAGCTGGGCCAGTTGTGGCGGCGCGAGGACGGCCGGGCCGTGCTGAGCACCTGGCGCTTCAACGCGGTCGCGATGAAGTTCGAAGCTCTGGGCGAGACCGAGTTGGGCGACTGGAACGCAGCGGCGCAATACCAGTGGCTGGACGGCAACGGTGACGGCCGCGCCGATCTGGTGGCGGCCTGGGTGGACGAGTCCAACGTGTCGCGGATCGCCGCCTGGTACGGCGATGGCCGGCAGTTCGTGCAGTCGCCGCAATGGCGCAAGGACAGTCGCTTCCTGGAAGCGGACTTCGACGGCGACGGCCGCCGTGACCTGCTGGAGATCGCCCACCAGGCCGACGGCAGCGCGCTGGCGCGGCAATGGCAGGCCGGCGAGGCCGGCTACACGGTGGCGGCCGAGACGGTGCTGGGCGCCTGGCGCGCCGACCAGCGCTACCTGGTGACCGACCTGGACGGCGACGGCCGCAGCGACCTGGTGGTGATCGGCCGGGACGGCGCGGGCCAGGCGGTGGCGACCGGCTGGCTGCGCGGGCCGGCCGGTCTGGCGGCTACGACCGCGACGGTGCTGGGCACTTGGCGGCCGAGCACGCAATACCTGGCAGGCGACATCTCGGGTACTGGTGCGGCCGAGCTGGCGATGCTGGGCGACCGGCTCGACGGCAATACCCAGGTACGGGTCTGGAGCTGGAACGGCACGGGCTTCGCCGAGTCGGCCAAGCCCGGCGACATCGCTCCGCGCAACAACGAAAGCTTTGCGCTGCTGGCCGACCTCGACGCCAACGGCAAGCGCGACATCGTCCGCATCGACCGCTACGGCAACGAATACCGCTACCAGAACCGGGCCTGGGACGGCGCGGCGGGTTACTACAGCAGCGGCTTCGGATTCGTAGGGACCTACGGTCCGCGTCAGTACCTGTCGGCCAGGCTCGGCAGCGGCGGCCAGGACTGGATGCTGGAGATGTGGAACGACGGCAGCCGGCAGGGGCTGACGGTCTGGAGCTCCAGCTGGATCGAACTGGGCTCGGGCGTGATCAGCGACCTCGGCCCGCTGCGGACCGACGGCAAGTATCTGGTCGGCGACCTGAGCGGCGACGGCCTCGACGACCTGGCCCAGGTCTGGCGCAACGAGGCGGGCCAGGCGGTGCTGAGCGTCTGGCGCTTCGATCCGACGCAGCGCCGCTTCGTCGCCGTGGCCGACCATGGACTGGGCGAGTGGCGCGAAGGGGACAGCTACCACCTGATCGACGCCGACGGCGACGGCCGCCTGGACGTGGTCCAGGCCGGGGCGCAGGCCTCCGGCCAGACCGCGTTGACTGTCTGGTACAACGATGGCCGAAGCTTCACCACCACGCCCGACTGGCGGGCCGAAAGCGTCTACCTCGAGACCGATCTCGACGCCGATGGCCGGCACGACCTGATCGAGATCGCGCATCGCGGCGGTCAGGCCGTCGCCCGGCAGTGGATGGCGACCGGCACCGGCTTCCAGCTGGCCCAGGAAACGGAACTGGGCGTCTGGCGGGCGGATAGCCGATACCTGGCTGGCGACCTGGACAGCGACGGTCGCGACGAGCTGCTGGAAATCCGCCGGCAGGCGGACGGCACCATGGCGGCCAAGCGCTGGAAGGCCGGCGCGGCCGGCTTCGAGGCCGCCGGCAGCAGCAGCCTGGGCAAGCAGAATGCCACTACGCGCTACATCCTGGCCGACACCACCGGCGACGGTCGGGCCGACCTGGTGCTGCAGTCCTGGCCCGGCAACGGCAACACCCGTTTCTCGGTCTGGCAGAACGACGGACAGCAATTCGGCTGGAAGAGCAATACCGAATGGGGCGGCGAATACGCCAATGCCCAGGTCCGCATCGTGGACCTGAACGGCGATGGCCGGCAGGACCTGGTCTACGCTGCGCGGGATCTCGGCCTGGGCGGAAGCACCGCTGCGCTGGGCATGATGACCGGGCAGGCCGACGGCAGCCTGACCATCGCGACGAACTCGGTCGGCGCCTGGTCGCAGAACGTCGAATACCTGACCGGCAACGCGAACGGCGATCGCCGCCAGGACATCCTGCGGGTGTGGACGGACGCGTCGGGCCAGTTGCAGCTGACCCTGTGGGCGGGCCGCAACAGCGACAACGCCTACTGCGACGAGCGGGGCACGACGGCGCTGGGTGCGCCCAAGGGGTCGGACCGCTTCTTCGTCGGCGACGTGGATGGCGACGGTCGGACCGACCTGCTGCAACTGTGGAAGAACGCCGACGGCCAGGCGGTGGTGACGGTCTGGCTGGCCGGCGCGGCCGCCAGCGGCAACGGCGTGGTCTACCGGCAAGGCAGCGACAGCGTGCTGGGCGCCTGGCGCGACGATGCGCAATACGTGGTGGCCGACCACGACGGCGACGGCCGCAGCGACATCGCCGCCAGCTGGCTGGAGGAGGACGGCCGGCGCATGGTGGGCGTATGGCTGAGCGACGGCGTGTCGTTCGACGGCCAGTACGACGGTCGCCCCAACACCCGTTTCTACGACGCCGATTTCAACGGCGACGGCCGGCGTGACTTGCTGGAAATATCGGCCGGCGAACAGGGCCGGATGGTGGCCAAGCAGTGGCTGGCCACGGCCGGCGGCTATGCGCTGGGCGCGGTGCAGGAGCTGGGCCTGTGGCTGCCGACCAACCAGTACCTGGTCGGCGACCTGGACGGCGACGGCCGCAGCGACCTGGTCGAGGTGCGCCGCCAGCCGGACGGCACGGTGATGGCCTACAGCTGGAAAGTCGGCGCAGCGGGCTTCGAGGCGGTGGGTAGCACCAGCCTGGGCAACCGGATACCGAGTGCGCGGTATTACCTGGCCGATACCACCGGCGATGGCCGCTCCGACCTGGTGATGCAGTGGTGGTCGGGCAACGGCAGCACCTATTTCTCGGTCTACCAGGGCGATGGCAGCCAGTTCACCTGGAAGAGCAGCGTCGAATGGGGCGGCGAGACGCCCGACGTCCAGGTCCGCATCCTGGACCTGAACGGCGACGGCCGGCAGGACCTCGTCCTCGCCGCCGCGGGCCTGGCCAATAACTCCAGCAATGCGGCGGTGCTGGGCATGATGACCGGGCAGGCCAACGGCAGCCTGACCGTCACCAACAATACGGTCGGCGCCTGGTCGCAGAACGTCGAATACCTGACCGGCAACGCGAACGGCGATCGCCGCCAGGACATCCTGCGGGTGTGGACGGACGCGTCGGGCCAGTTGCAGCTGACCCTGTGGGCGGGCCGCAACAGCGACAACGCCTACTGCGACGAGCGGGGCACGACGGCGCTGGGTGCGCCCAAGGGGTCGGACCGCTTCTTCGCCGGCGACGTGGACGGCGACGGTCGGACCGACCTGCTGCAACTGTGGAAGAACACCGACGGCCAGGCGGTGGTGACGGTCTGGCTGGCCGGCGCGGCCGCCAGCGGCAACGGCGTGGTCTACCGGCAAGGCAGCGACAGCGTGCTGGGCGCCTGGCGCGACGATGCGCAATACGTGGTGGCCGACCACGACGGCGACGGCCGCAGCGACATCGCCGCCAGCTGGCTGGAGGAGGACGGCCGGCGCATGATCGGCGTCTGGTTCAGCGATGGCGCCTCGTTCGACGGCCGGATCGACAGCCGTCCGGAGACCCGTTTCCTCGACTGCGACTTCAACGGCGACGGCCGACGCGACCTGCTGGAGATCTCGGCCGGCGAACTGGGCCGGACGGTCGTCCGGCAATGGCTGGCTGCCGATGGCGGCTATGCGCTCGGCGCCGTCCAGGCGCTCGGGCCGTGGATGCCGAATAACCAGTACCTTGTCGGCGATCTGGACGGCGACGGCCGCGACGAATTGCTGGAGATCGGCCGCCAGCCCGACGGCAGCACCGCGGCGATCGGCTGGAAGAGCAGCGAGAACGGCTTCGCGGTCCTGGGCAGCACCAGCCTGGGCAAGCCCTCGCCCAATGTCCGTTACCGCCTGGCCGATACCACCGGCGACGGCAAGGCGGACCTGGTCGTCGAAGCGTGGGGCGACGACGGCAACACCTACTTCTCGGTCTACCAGGGCGACGGCCGCCAGTTCGCCTGGAAGAGCCAGACCGGTTGGTCCGGCCAATACGGCGAAGCCCAGGTTCGTATCCTGGACGTCAATGGCGACGGCAGGCAGGACATCCTGCGCATCTCGTCGAACGTGGCGCTCTCCTACGGGCCTGATGCGGCGATGTTCCAGTTCATGGCCGGCCAGGCCGACGGCCGGTTGAGCGTCAGCTACCAGGCCGCGGGCAACTGGAACCAGAGCGTCGCCTATCTGGTCGGCAATGCCGACGGCGATCGCCGCCTGGATGTGCTGCGCGTCTGGAAGGACGCGGCGGGACAGCTGCAACTGACGCTGTACGGTGGCCGCAACAGCGACAACGCCTATGCCGACGACTGGGGCACCACCGCGCTGGGGGCGCCCAAGGGTTCGGACCGCTTCTTCGCCGGCGACCTGGATGGCGACGGCGGCAGCGACCTGCTGCAGCTGTGGACGAACGCCGAAGGCCTGGCGGTGGCGACCGCCTGGCTGGTCGGCGCGGACGGCCGCAGCTATGCCCAGGCCGGCGATACCGTGCTCGGCGCCGAGCAGCCGGGTCAGCAGATCGTGCTGGCCGATTTCGGCAAGACCGGCCGCAGCGACCTGATCCGCAGTTGGCAGGACGCCGCCGGCCTGGTCCATATCGAGGTCTGGCGCTTCGCCGGCGGCGTGGCCGCGCGGCTGGCCTCCCAAACCGCGCCGGGCGGCAGCGCGCCGGATCCGCGCAAACCGGCGCTGCAGGAAATTCCCGCCAGCCTGCCGGGCGGCAGCGACAGCGGCCCCTATATCGGCTCCGGCGAGATCCTGCCCTTCCCGGACCTCGAAGCCGGCAACTTCCGCATCGAGCCGGCCGGGCCCTGGACGCCGGGTCAGCAGCTCACGGTCCGCTGGACCACCACCAATATCGGCGGCCGGCCGGCCGACCCGCGCTGGAGCGAGCGGCTGGAGGTACGCAACCTCAGCACTGGTGCCGTCATCTCGGTCGCTACCGTCGAGGTCTCGGCCGAGGCCGGCGACGCGGCGCTGCAGCCTGGCGCCAGCCGCGAGCGGGTGGCTACCCTGGCCTGGCCGGACGGGATCGACGCGATCGGCGACATCCAGTTCAAGCTGATGCTCGACAGTGCCCGCGAGCTGGCGGAGTTCAACCAGCTGGGCACCGGCGAATCCAATAACCAGCTGACGCGGAACGTACCGGTCGGGCCCGACCTGCGGGTCGCCGGCCTGCGGGTGGCGCCGGGCACGGCCACTGCCGGCGAGCAGCTCGCCATCCTGTGGGATGTCCGCAACGACGGCGCCGTCGCCGTCCCGGTCGGCTGGAGCGACCGGGTGGTGGTGATCAACCGGGCCACCGGCGAGAAGCTGGTCGACGTCGTACTGCCCTACGATCCGGCGCAAGCGGGTAACGGCCCGCTCGAGGCCGGCGGCAGCCGGGCCCGGGCCTACGCCTTCCGCCTGCCGGACGGCCTGCGCGGCACCGGTCCGCTGCAGATCGTCGTCACCGCCGACGAAGCCGCCAGCGGCGGCGTGCTGTTCGAAGCCAACCTGAGCAACGATGCAGAGGCCAACAACGCCGCCGCCATCGAGACGACGGCGGCGGCGCAGACCTATGCCGACCTGCGGATCGAGAACCTGGTGGCGCCCGCCGCCGGCTTGGGCACGCTGCCGGTCACGCTGAGCTGGACGGTGGCCAACCGCGGCCAGCGCGATGCCGCCGGCGGCTGGGACGATCAGATCGTGCTGAGCACCGACGCGGTGATCGGCAACAGCGACGACGTGGTGATCGGCACGGTCCGCCGTGAAGGCGGGCTGGCGGTCGGCCAGCAGTACGTCCAGAGCGCCACCGTGGTCCTGCCCTGGCGGCCGGCCGGGCGTTACTACCTCGGCGTGCGCACCGACGCCGGCGGCGCAGTGCTCGAACCCGACACCCGGGCCGACAATGCCGGCGCCGCCCATGCGATTGAGCTCGGCGACGCCTATGCCGACCTGGCGGTCGGCGAAGTGACGGTGCCGGCCCAGGCGCTGAGCGGGGAGAACGTGGCGGTAAGCTGGACGGTGAGCAACCTGGGCAACGTCGCGACCGACCTGGCGCTGTGGAACGACCGGGTGATTTTGTCGAAGGACCGCACGCCGAGCGTCGACGACATCGTACTGTCGGGCTCGGTGACCCATGCCGGCGTGCTGGCGCCGGGCGCGAGCTATACCGCGCGCGCCACACTGACGCTGCCGCGCGACCTCGAGGGCGACTACTACCTGCTGGTCGACGCCAACACCAACCGCGGCGTGGCCGAAGGCGGGCAGACCGGCAACAATCTCGGCACCAGTACCGCCACGCTGCGCGTCGGCCTGGCGCCGGTGGCCGACCTGGTCGCCTCAGGCGTGACCGGCCCGACCCTGTTGCGGCCGGGCGAGGCTGCCACCGTGCGCTACACGGTGAGCAACCGCGGCGCCGCCGCGGCCGGCGGCGCCTGGCGCGACCGCATCTACATCGACCACGGCGCGGCCGGGCTTTACGAGCTGGCCAACGTGTTCGCCACCGACGGCCTGGCTGCCGGCGCCAGCGCCGAGCGCAGTGCCAGCTTCGCGCTGCCGAGCTGGCTGGCCGAGGGCGACGGCTATCGCTGGGTGGTGCGCGTCGACAGCGACGACATGGTCTACGAGCGCAGTGGCGAGGAGGACAACCTGGCGGTGTCGGCCGAGCCGGTGCGGGTGAGCAAGCCCGACCTGGCGATCGGCGCGCTGCAGGGACCATCGATGGTCCGTTCGGGCGACCGCGTCCGCCTCGAGTGGACGGTGGAGAACCGCGGCAACGTCGCGCCGGGCAACTGGATCGACCGGGTCTACCTGGTCTGCGGCAACGAGATGCGCCAGCTGGCCGAGGTCGGCCACGCCGGCCCGCTCGATACCGGCGCGTCCTATGCCGCCGCCGCCGAGTTCGACATCCCGCTCGACTGCGACGGCGAGTACCAGTTGGTGGTGATCGCCGACGCCGGCCAAACGCTCGACGAGCGCGAACGTGACGGCAACCGCGCCGGCAAGGCGCTGGCGGTCGAGCTGGCGCCCTACGCCGATCTGGCGGTGAGCGCAGTGACCGCGCCGGAGCGCACCATCGCCGACCCGGCGCCGCTGGCGCTGAGCTGGACGGTGAAGAACCAGGGCACCGGCATCGGCAAGACGACGGGCTGGTCGGACTGGGTGATCCTGTCGACCGACGGCGTGCTGGGCAACGGCGACGACCGCGTGGTCGGCGAATACCGCCACGATGGCGCGCTGGCGGCGGGCGAGCAGTACATCCGCAACGAAACCATCATGCTGCCGCCCGGCACCTCGGGCCGCTACCAGCTGTTCGTGGTCAGCGACGCCCGCGGCGAGGTCTACGAGCACGGCGGCGAAGCCGACAACGCCGCGAACGCCGGCCATGCGGTCGACGTGATGCCGATCGCCTACGCCGACCTCCAGGTCGAGGCGGTGACCATCGCCGGCACGCCGGCCAGCGGCCGCTCGCTGCGCATCGACTGGAGCGTGCTCAACGACGGCATCGGCATCACCAATGCCGGCAGCTGGAGCGACTATGTCTGGCTGAGCCGCAACGCCGACGGCAGCGACAAGGTGGCCGATCTCGGTTGGGCCGGCCATATCGGCCAGCTGGCCGCCGGCGACCGCTATGCGCGCAGCCTGGGCGTCACCTTGCCCGAGGGCATCGAAGGCACCTTCTACATCCACGTGCGCACCGGTACCCAAGGCGGGCTGTACGAATTCGTCTATGGCGACAACAACGTCGGCCACAGCCTGGCGATCCCGGTCACGCTGTCCAGGTCGCCCGATCTGGTGGTCGAAACGATCACGCTGCCGCAGACCGCACAGGAAGGCGTGACGGTCGAACTCGGCTGGGAAGTAAGCAACCGGGGCGAGGCACGGGCCGAAGGCATCTGGACCGACACCGTGCTGCTGATCCCGAGCAACGGCGGCGCCGCGGTGACGCTGGGCAGCTTCAGCTATGACCGCGGCCTGGAGCCCGGCCTGCGCTACCAGCGCACCGAGCAGGTCCGGCTGCCGGCCAAGATCGAGGGCCTGTACCGCATCAAGGTGATTACCAACGCCGGCGGCCAGCTCTACGAGCACGGCGCGGCGCGCAACAACGACGAGCTGCTGTCCGACGCCGGCATAGCGGTCAGCCTCGATGCGCGGCCCGACCTGCGCATCGATGCCGCCACGGTGACGGCCGAGCACGTCACCGCCGGCACCAGCATCGGCCTGCACTACACCGTGACCAACAGCGGCCCGGCGGTAGCCGGCGGGCGCTGGAAGGATCGCGTCTACCTGTCGCACGACGGCACGCTCGGCGGCGACGACCTCTTGGTCGGCCAGTACGACAACGGCGGTGCGCTGGCGCCGACCGAGAGCTACGCCAACGAGGCCGCGCTGGTCGACATCCCGATCCGCTACCGCGGCGAGGCCTACCTGATCGTGGTGGCCGACGGCGGCAACGCGGTCGACGAATACCCGAGCGAGAGCAACAACGCCCGCGCGGTGAAGTTCTACGTCGACCCGGTGCCGTTCGCCGACCTGGTGACCGGCAACGTGGTGGCGCCGGACCAGGCGGTGCACGGCGCCAGCATCGAGGTGCGCTACCAGGTGAGCAACCGCGGCAGCGCGGCCACCCGGGCCGAATCGGCCACGGTGAGCGGCTGGACCGACACCATCTGGCTGGCGCGCGACAAGCGCCGGCCGGGCCAGGCCGGCGACATCCTGCTGGGCACGGTGCGCCACGACGGCCACCTGGCGGTCGGCGCCGACTACCTCGGCACCGCCCAGGTGACCATCCCCGACGGCGTGCTGTCGGGCAACTACTACCTCACGGTGTGGAGCGACGCCTACGACACGATCCTCGAGGACACGCTGGCCAGCAACCTCAACCCGGACGATCCGGGCCAGCTCGACAACAACAACTACAAGGCGCGGCCGATCGCCATCCTCGGCGCGACGCCGCCGGACCTGGCGGTGACCGAGGTCGGCGCGCCGGCGGTGGGGGAGGCGGGTGGCAGCTACAGCTTCAGCTACACGGTGCAGAACAAGGGCGACGCCTTCGAAGGCCAGTGGACCGACACGGTCTACCTGGCCGACGACCCCGACCTCGACAAGGCCAAGGAAGTGTGGGTGCTGGGCAGCTACAGCCAGGCCCGCGCGCTGGGCCAGGGCGAGCGCTACACGGTGGCGCAGACGGTGCAGTTGGCGCCGTCGCTCAAGGGCCGTTACCTGGTGGTGCGCACCGATGCCGACCGGCAGGTGAAGGAGGGCGTCGAGGACAACAACGCGCGCAGCGCAGCGACCCAGGTCGCGACGCGGGCGGCCGACCTGCAGGTGGCCGGCGTGGTCGCCGAGCCGCGCGTCGATTCGGGCGAGGAGACCACGGTCAGCTGGACCGTGGTCAACCAGGACGCGGCCGTCTGGGCCGGCAGCCGCAGCTGGTACGACGCGGTCTACTTCAGCCGCGACCCGCAGTTCATCCCCAACCGTGCCACGCTGGTGGGCATGGTGTCGCATGGCAACGCCGGCGGCCTGGCCAGCGGCGCCAGCTATACCGCCTCGGCCAAGGTGCGGCTGCCGGCCGGCATCGAGGGCACGGGCTACTTCTATGTGATCACCGACGCCGAGCCGGGCGAGTACCGTGCCAAGGGCGAGTACCTGAATGGCGGCAGCAACAGCTACTTGCGCGACGATTTCTACCCTTCCAGCGTGTTCGAAGGCAGCAACGGCGGCAACAACCTCGGCCGCGGCACGCTCGAGGTGGTCTACCGCGAGCCGGACCTGCAGATCGACACGATCACCGTGTCCGATCCGAACCCCGGCTCGGGCCAGCGGATCACGGTGAGCTGGACGGTGACCAACCGCGGCACCCGCGAAACGCGTACCAGCGGCTGGCAGGACGGCGTCTATCTGTCGCGCGACGCCTCGCTCGACAGCGGCGACTATGCGCTGGTCGACAGCCCGCTCGGGTCCAGCGCGTCCAGCTGACCGAAAACGGCCAGCCCAAGACGCTCAAGCCGGGCGAGTCCTACACCGCCAGCGCCACCTTCGCGCTGCCCGAATCGATCAGCGGCGACTTCCGCATCATCGTCAAGGCCGACACCGACACGATCCGCGAACTGCAGAACCGGGTGCCCGGCAATATCCGCGAGGGCCTGCCGGCGTTGACCGGCAGTGGCGCCGGCGGCGTGCTCGAGTTCCGCGACGAGGGCAACAACGTTGCCTCGATCGCCTTGCCGATCACCCTGCGCACCCCGCCGGACCTGCAGGTCAGCGCGGTCGCGCTGGGCCAGCAGCACGTGCTGGCCGGCCAGGGCTTCACCGTCGACTACACGGTGACCAACGCCGGCGGCGACGTGCCGAGCGACCAGCGCCGGTGGAACGACTTGGTCTATCTGTCCAAGGACCGCTTCCTCGATCTGAACCAGGACCGCTACCTCGGCTACGTGGCGTACGATGGCGGCCTGGCGGCCGGCCAGAGCTACAGCGGCAGCCTCGCCGTGACATCGCCGCGCGACCTCGAGGGCAGCTACTACGTCTTTGTGATCACCGATCCGGCTCGCAGCTGGGATCGCGATGGCGAGGTGCGCGAGTTCGGCCGCGAACAGAACAACGCGCTGGCGGCCGAGCAGCCGATCGTGGTCGACACCCCGCCGCCGGCCGACCTCAAGGTCAACACCGTCAGCGTGCCGGCCAGCGGCACGGTCGGCAGCGAGGTCGAGATCGGCTACACGATCGTCAACGACTCGACCAACCCGGCCTACGGCGGCTGGACCGACGCGATCTACCTGTCGAGCGACAACGCCTGGGACCTCGGCGACATCCTGCTGGGCCGGGTCGACCACGCCGGCGGCCTGGCCGCCGGCGCGGCCTACAGCGGCAGCCTCAAGGCCAAGCTGCCGCCGCTGAAGGACGGCAACTGGCGCATCATCGTCCGGCCCGACCTCTACAACGAGGTGTTCGAGGGCAAGATCAGCTACACCGCCAACGGCCTGAACCTGCCGCCGGGCGAAGCCAACAACCGCACCGCCTCGGGCGACAGCCTGGCGGTGACGGTGCCGCAGCTGGCGGTGGCCAGCCCGCTGCCGATCACGCTCAGCGCCGGCGAGACGCGGCTGTACAAGATCAGCGTGGCGGCCGGCGAGACGCTGCGGATCAAGCTCGATTCGAGCGTCAACGAGGGGGCCAACGAGGTCTACGTGCGCTACGGCGACGTGCCGACCGGCTACGCCTTCGACGTCGCCTACGACAATCCGCTGTCGCCCGACCAGCAGCTGTTGGTGCCGAGCACCAAGGCAGGCGACTACTACGTGCTGGTGCGCGCCAAGCAGGGCGGAACCAACGTGCCGGCCACGCTGCGGGCCGACCTCTTGCCACTGTCGATCACCCGCGTCACGCCCGATCAGGGCGGCGTCGGCGACGACGACCACCGCTGGGTCACGGTCGATCTCTACGGGGCCCGCTTCAAGGCGGGCGCGCTGGTCAAGCTGTCGCGGCCCGGCGTGTACGAGGTCGAGCCGGCGCGCTGGCAAGTGCTGGACGCCACGCACATCCGCGCGGTGTTCGACCTGCGCGATGTGCCGCTGGGGCTGTACGACCTCAGCGTGGTGAACCCCGACGGCGAGCGCGTGGTAGCGGCCAACCAGTACCTGGTCGAGCGCGGCATCGAAGCCGACGTCACCATCGGCGTCGGCGGCCCGCGCAACCTGGCGCCGGGCGAGGGCGGCACTTACAGCGTGTCGCTGCAGAGCCTGACCAACGTCGACACGCCCTATGTGCGCTTCGATTTCGGCATGCCCGAGATGGGCCGCAACGAATACCTGCTCGAAGGCTTGCCCTTGCCCTACCTGCTGTTCGGCAGCAACGTCGGCGGCCGGCCGGATGGCCGTATCGTCGATGCGGCCGGCAACACCCAGGGCTACGGTGCCACGCCGACCGATGGCACGGCACGGCCCGACATCCCATGGGCTTCGCTCGACGGTACTCAGAACACGGCAGGCTTCAACCTCGCGCCCGGCTACGCCTTCGACCTCGGTGCCGGCGGCTTCGTCGGCATGAGCTTCGACCTGCAGACCTACCCGGGGCTGAAGGAATGGCTGGCCTACGACTTCGAAGGCCTGCGCGACAAGCTCTACCGGACCCATCCCGAGTGGCAGGCGCAGGGCCTGCTGGACGGCGGCCCGCAGGATCTGGACCGCATCGTCGAAGGCCTGGCCGACAAGTTCCGCTCGCGTGATCCGGAGATCCATTTCAGCAAGCAGGAGGCGGTGGCGCTGGCCTTCCGCTTCAACCTGGTGGCCGCGGCGGCCCCGCTGACCCGCGCCGAATTCGTGGCCGAGCAGCGCGCCTACGCCGGCAAGCTGCGCACCGCCATCCTGGCCGATGCCGCCGCGCCGGTGGCGCTGCGGGTGCTGGCGACCGACGCGGCGCAATGGGCCGAGGGCTGGCTGGCCGCGCTGGAAGCGGCCGGGATGCTGCGGCCGCTCGACGAAGCGCCGCCGATCCGGGAGGACGCCAAGGTGGTGAGCCTCAATGCCACGCTGGCCAGCGGCATCCTGCTGGCGCGCGGCGGCGACAGCTACCGCACCCAGGCCGACCTGAAGGGCTTCTTCGAGCAGGTGCAGAAGTGGTACGGCGACACGGCGCGCTACGCCGGCGATCCGGATGCCGCCAAGGCACCGGTCGAGTACATCGAGACCCGCACCGACAGCCAGGGCTACCAGGCCGAGGTGCCGGTGCCGGCCCACGCCGACCCGGCCGCCCATGACCGCAACGCGACCCAGAAGACCCACTTCCTCGATTTCGACGTATTCGCCGGCAGCCAGGCCGAGCTCGAATACCTCCGTTACATCGGCGTGCTGGATGCGGATTTCAATCCGGTCGGCCCGCAGGCGCTGAACCTGGCGCAATACCTGCAGCAGACGGCCCAGCAGGACGCCGCCTCTACCGTCGCCGTACGCGGCCCGCAGGGGCTGCCGGCGGCCGACGGCCAGCGCTACCTGCCGGCCGGCACGCCGCTGCCTTACACGGTGAGCTTCGGCAACCCGAGCCAGCAGCCGGTGGGCCAGCTGCGCATCGTCAGCGAACTCGACGCCGGCTTCGACGCGCGCACGCTGCGGCTGGGCGATCTCAAGCTCGGCGACATCAACATCCACGTGCCGGCCGACCGCGCCAACTTCCAGGCCGATTTCGACTTCAGCGCCAGGGGCTACATCCTGCGCGTCAGCGCCGGCATCGACGTCGCCAGCCGCACCGCCACCTGGCTGTTGCAGGCGATCGACCCCGACACCGGCGAAGTGCTGCGCGACGGCAGCCGCGGCCTGCTCGCGCCGTCGGCCGACAATCCGCAGCAGCAGCGCGGCTTCGTCGCCTACACCGTGATGGCGGCCGACGGCGCCGTCTCCGGCCGCACGGTGACGGCCCGCGCCCGCATCCTGATCGACGCGGCGCCGCCGGTCGACAGCGCGGAGGTCAGCCACGTACTCGACACCGCCGCGCCGCAGACTGTGCTGGCCGCCACCGCCCTGGGCGACGACGCCCTGGGCCGGCCCGGCTTCGACGTGCATTGGAACGCGCGCGACGACCAGAGCGGCATCAAGTCGGTGACGGTCTACGTCGCCGAGAACGGTGGCGACTTCCGCATCTGGCTGCGCCAGGTCGGCCCCGAGCAGACCCAGGCGGTATTCACCGGCGAGGCCGGCAAGCACTACGAATTCCTGGCGGTGGCCACCGACGTGGCCGGCAACCGCGAGGCGGCCTCGGTCGCCAACGCGGTGCTGCCGGACGACGGCGGCCGCCAGGCGGTGCTCGACGGCCTCGGCGTCAACGAGACGGTGAACCAGACGGCCGAGCTGCCGCAGGCGCCGGCCGACCGCAACTACGCCGGCAACGACTTGTTCACCCAGGCCGGCCAGCAGTTGCCGGGCCAGGTGGCCACGGTCAACCGCGGCGATCTCGGCAGCGTGCTGGCGCCGTTCACCGTGCGCGGCTTCGCCGACGGCTTCGCGGCCAGCACCGCCGACCTCGGCGCCCAGGCGCTGGTCGAACTGGCCGACGGCAGCGTGCTGGTCAGCGCCGGCAGCCTGCGCAACGAGGTGTTCAAGTACGGCAAGGAAGGCGGCCACGGCGTCGCGCCGCTGTTCGTGCTCGACGCGCCGATCGTCGACATGGCGGTCGACGCGGTCGGCCAGCTGTGGGTGATGACCGGCGGCGAACTGCTGCAGGTCGACGCCCAGAGCGGCGCCATCCTGCGCCGTCTCAATGGCCCGGGCCAGGACCCGCTGACCCATGCGCTGGCGATCGACGCCAACGGCGACATCTACGTCGCCTCGGGCAACGGCATCGAGGTGTTCCGGCCGAACGAGGCCGATGCGGCCAAGGCGTGGAGCCACTTCAGCAACCAGCGGGTGCGCGACCTGGCGTTCGGCCCGGACGGCCGGCTGTGGGCCATCCGCTGGACCGGCAGCGACATCGCCGCCGCCCAGCCGGACGCGACCACCGACATCGTCAGCTTCCCGTCCAGCGGCCGCTACAAGGGCCGTGCCGAGCTGGAATACCGCCTGGCCGGGGTGATCGAAGGCATCGCCTTCGGCCGCGCCGGTACGGCGCTGGACGGCCTGATGCTGGCCAGCAGCGGGCTGCGGCAGCGGCCGGTGACGGCGGCCGATACGGTCACGCCGCACACCGGTGCGGTGTGGATGATCGAACTGCAGAGCCGGCGCGTACTGCAGCTGGCGAGCGGCGGCACTCAGGGCCAGACGGTGGTCGCCACGGCCGACGGCCGGGTATTGGTGGCGCAGACCGGCCACGTCGACGAGATCGCCCTGGCGCGCGCGCCGAAGGTCACCGCGGTCAGCGTGCCGGACGGCGCGCTGCTGCCGCTGCCGCTGAACCAGATCGGCGTGCAGTTCGACCAGGAGATGTGGCAGGGCGACGGTACGAGCAGCGTGCTCGATCCCGCCAATTTCGTACTGACCCTGCTGGGCGACAGCGAGGACGGCGATAGCGCTGCCGGCGTGCAGCCGCAATCGGTGCGTTGGGATGCTGCGACGCGGACTGCCTGGCTCGACGTGAGCGGCTTGATGGCTGGCGCCTACCGGCTCGACATCGCGGCCAGCCTGCAGAGCGCGACCGAGGTGAAGATCGCCAGCGGCTACACCAGCAGCTTCACCGCGCTGCTGGACTTCAGCAGCCAGCTGCGGATCGACTTCGCTGACACCCGTGCCGACCGCGCCACCGGCACGGTCAGCTACGACGTCAGCATCACCAACACCGGCAGCGACGACTTCGACGGTCCGATTACGCTGCTGCTCGATCCGGGCCACTACTTCGGCGGCGGCATCGCCGAGGCGCTGAACGGCGAAGACGGCCTGTGGCTGCTGGAGCTGGGCGGCTCGTTGGCGGCGGGCGCCACGTCGGCCAATCGGACGGTGACCCTGGTCCCGGCCGATCGCCTTGGCGGCTTGGCGCGCGCGACCCTGGGCCACGGCGTCTACGCACTGCCGCAGGCCAATCTGCCGCCCATGCTGGGCGCGCTCGGCGCGGCGCCGGTGGCCGAACCCGTCGCGCTGGCGGCACTGCTGTCTCGCATGCAGCTCGCCGATGCGGCAGCGCTGGCCGAGCGGCTGGCGCAGACCGACTTCAGCAGCGCCGAAGACGAAGCCGCGATGCTGGCGCTGCTGGGCCTGCCGGCCGACTTGCCGGTGGCCGAACTCGATGCGCTCTACGCGGTGTGGGACGGCAGCGGCGACGACGGCACCCTGCTCGAAACCCTGCCGCCGGCCCAGGCCGGCCAGGCCTGGACCGCCACGCTGGCGGCCGACGACGAGGACGGCACGCTGTTCTACTGGCAACTGGTGCAGGCGCCGGCCGGCCTGACGCTGACCGCGTCGGGCGCGGTGGAGACGACCGAGACCGGCTACCGCCAGACCGCTGTGCTGAACTGGACCCCGACCGCCCGCGACGCGGCCGACACCGAGATCGTGGTCCGCGTGCAGGACAGCCGCGGCGGCGTGGCGCTCAAGCGCTTCACGCTGGCGGTGGCCGGCGGCAACCACGCCCCGGTGGTCGACGCGATCGGCGACATCGAGCTGAAGGAAGGCGAGGCGCTGTCGCTGCCGCTGACCGCGACCGACGCCGACGGCGACCGCCTCACCGTCACCGTCCGCAACCTGCCGGCCGGCGCCAGCTTCGATGCCGCCAGCGGCCTGCTGACCTGGACCCCGGGCTACGACCAGGCCGGCGTCTACGACGACATCACGCTGATCGTCGGCGACGGCAAGGCCGTTTCCGAGCAACGCTTCAAGGTCACCGTGCTGCAGGGCTATGCCAAGCCGGTACTGCCGCCGCTGGGCGTACAGACGCTGCGCGAAGGCGAGCGCTACGGCCTGCAACTGGCCGGCAGCATGCCGGGCGGCCTGGTCCAGGCCGACGGCACCACCATCAGCCTCAGCTACAGCGCACCGTGGCTGCCGGCCGGCGCCACGCTGAACAGCGAGACCGGCTGGTTCGAATGGACGCCGGGCTTCAACCAGCACGGCAACGTCAAGCTGCCGATCAGCCTGACCGCCACCTATCGCAAGCCGGGCGCCGAACCGGTCGAGGTGACGGTGAGCCGCGACATCGACTTCAATGTGCTCAACGCCAACGGCGCGCCGGTGTTCGACCCGATGGACGCCTGGCGCATCCTCGAAGGCCAGCCGCTGCGCGTCAGCGTGTTCGCCTTCGATCCGGACAACCCCAATTTCGAGCCCAAGATCCGCCTCGATGCCGGTAGCCAGGCGATCGGACCGGAAACCACCGCGCCGACGGTGAGCTATCGCGTCGACGGCCTGCCGCCGGGCGCGGTGTTCGACGCCGAGACGATGGAAATCGTCTGGACCCCGGGCTACGCCCAGGCCGGCCGCTACGTGGTGACGGTGACCGCCACCGACGACGGCGACGGCACCGGCACGCCGGCGATCAGCCAGCTGGTGATGCCGATCGAGGTCAGCAACGCCAACCGCGCGCCGGCGATCGGCGACATCGCCAACGCCTTCGTCGACGTCGGCGGCGTGCTCGAAGTGCCCTTCGTCGCCAGCGATGCCGACGGCAACCCGCTGCAGATCACGCTGTCGGGCCTGCCGTCGTTCGCCAGCTACGTGCAGACCGCCACCGGCGGCACGATCCGTTTCGCGCCGGGCGCGCAGATGCGCGGCGACTACCTGGTCACGGTGACCGCCACCGACGATGGCGATGGCGACGTCAACCAGGTGCAGTCGCAGAGCAAGAGCTTCGTGCTGACGGTACGCAGCCCGTCCGAAGCGCCGGTGTTCACGCTGCCGCAGCAGATGGTGGCGGTGGTCGGCCAGGCGCTGACGCTGCCGATCCTGGTGCGCGACCTGGACCAGGACGCGCTGACCTTCACCGCCAACGGCCTGCCGATCGGCGCCAGCCTGACGCCGGCGACCCAGTACGGCCAGGCGGTGCTGAGCTGGACGCCGACCGCCGACGACATCGGCAGCCGCGACATCGAGATCGTGGTGACCGACAGCGGCCTGCCGCCGCAGGGCGGCAACCAGACCAACCCGGCCAATCCGGTGCCCAATGTGGTCAAGCACACCGTCCGCGTGGTGGTGCGCGCCGCCAACGCCGCGCCCGAATGGCTGGGCGTGCAGGCCAACGGCCAGGCGGTGGCCGATTCCGCCGAGCGGATCCGGCTGAACGCCACCGAAGGCGTGCCGCTGACGCTCGACCTGTTCGGCCGCGACGGCGACGCCGACCTGCTCGACTGGCAGGTGCTCGGCCTGCCGCGCGGCATGCTGTTCGAGGTGCCGAGCGCCGGCAACGGCAATCGCGCCGTGCTGCGCTGGACGCCTGACCTGACCGCTGCCCAGACCGACGGCGGCGGTGGCGCCGGTGTCTGGCGCTTCTCGGTCGGGGCGACCGACGGCGCAGCCGCGGTGATCCGCCACTTCGAGATCACCGTGGCCAACGTCAACCGCACGCCGCAGATCCTGCCGCTGCCGCTGCAACTGGTGAACGAAGGCGAGACGCTGGGCTTCAACCTGCGCGGCGTCGACGCCGACGGCGATGCGCTGCAGCTGAGCCTGGTCTACGACGAGACCACGCCGGCCGGCCTCAGCTTCGACGCCGCCAGCGGCTACTTCGAATGGACGCCGGGCGCCGACGTGGTGGACAACGCCACGGCCAGCAGCCGCGCCTTCGAGCTGACCTTCCGCGTCAGCGACGGCCAGTCCACCAGCCTGCAGAAGGTGCAGGTGCGGGTGTTCGACCGCAACCGCGCACCGGTCGTCGAGGCAAGCAGCCACGCGGTGGTGGTCGGCCAGACCCTGAGCCTGCCGGTGCAGCACGGCGGCCAGGCCAACGGCGCGGCCATCGTGGCGCGCGACGCGGACGGCGCGGCCCAGACCGCCGCGCTGACGGTGTCCTTCGCCAACCTGCCGGAAGGCGCCCGCTACGACGCCGCCACCGGCCGCCTGGTATGGACGCCCGGCCCGGGCCAGGTCGGCGACTTCGTGGTGACCGCGATCGTGAACGACGGCCGCGCGACCACGCGCAGCACCTTCACCCTGCGCGCGGTGGCCGAAGCGGCCGCCAACACGCCGCGCATCCTGGTCGAGACCACGCCGTCGACCCCGGTGCTGCCGGGCCAGGCGGTCCTGGCCACGGTGCGCGCCGACGCCTTCGGCGGCATCGCCCAACTGACCGTCGAGGTACGCGGCGCCGGCCTGGGCCAGGCCGACTGGCAGACGGTGGCGATCGACGCCGCCGGCCGCATCCGGCTGAACCCGACCGCACCGGGCCTGATCGAGATCCGGGTGCGGGCGCTGGACCAGGACGGCTTCACGGGCAGCCTGGTGCAGACGGTGCGGGTCAAGGACCCGGCCGACGCCTCGGCGCCGGTGCTGGCCTGGCAGGGCGCGCTGCTCGGCGCCCACCTCGCGACCGAACCGGTGACGGTGCAGACGGCGCTGACCTTGCAGGCGCTGCTGCAGGACAAGCAGCTGATGGGCTACGTGCTCGAACTGGCGCCGGCCGGCAGCGACGCCTGGCGGACGCTGGCGAGCGACACGCGCGCTGCCATCGACAGCGACCTGCGGCTTGACCTGGCGACGCTCGACCCGGCCGTGCTGGCCAATGGCGTCTACCAGCTGCGCCTGCGCGCCTGGGACCTGGCCGGCCGGACCGGCGAGATCGCCGCGCGGGTGGTGATCGACAGCAGCGCCAAGGCGCCGGCGGGCCCACGCGCCGCCGACGCCGTGTTCGACCTCGGCGGCCACGACTTCGCGCTGTGGCGCGAGATCGGCGCCGGCGGAACCGGCTTCGGCAACTGGGGCCTGGGCGGCCTGGCCACCGGCCTGACCACCGACCAGCTGGGCACCACCGCCAGCGGCGCCCTGGCGCCGTGGCTCGACGGTGCCCGCGTCTGGCTGACCGCACCGAACCTGGCCGGCACGGCCGGCGCGAGCGCGCTGCGCTTCACGCTCGGCACGGTGGCCGAGCGGCTGGGCAGCGAGGCGGCCGCGCCGACGGTCTACCGGCCGGTCTTCAACAGCGACCAGGGCTGGACGCTGCAGGCGATCGGCGACGAGCGCGACGGCCAGCCGCAGGCGCTGACGCGCCAGGGCCAGCGCCTGTACGACCAGGTGACCGGCCTGCCGTGGCAGCCGACGCGCTACGTGCTGACCGCGGCCGACGGCACGCGCTACGACCTCGACCTGCAAGGGCAGGTGACGGCGGTGCGCTTCGCCGACGGCGTGCAGTGGCTGGCGAGCGACGCCGGCCTCGCGCTGGCGGGCGGCGCGGCGCGGGTGGACTTCGTGCGCGACGCGCAGGGCCGCATCGAGCGCGTGAGCGGCACGGTGAAGGGGGGCGCGGCCACGACCTTCGCCTACCGCTACGACGCGCAGGACCGGCTGACGCTGGTGCGTGCGCTCAACGGCAACGACGCCGGCACGCCGTACGGCTATGGCCAGGACGGCCGGCTGCTGACCGACACGATCACGGCCAACCTCGGCGCCGCGGTGAACTGGCAGTCCAACAGCGCCTGGCAAGGCACGCTGGCGGCCGGCCAGGCGACGACGGTGGCCTTCGCGGTGCGCGAGAGCGAACTGGCGTCGACGGTGAAGACGCCGGGCGCGCAGGGTGCGGTGATCGTGGCGGTGACGCTGGAAGGCGCCGACGTGGCGCTGGAAGCCACCGGCGCGACCGTGCTGGGCACGGCGACGGTGGACGGCAAGCGCACGGTGCTGCTGCGCATCACCGAAGCGGGCCTGAAGCTCTTGCGCCTCACCGGCAGCGGCGCGGCACGCGTCGAAGTGACGCTGGCGGGCGACCTGAACCGCGACGGCAAGATCGACGGCCAGGACGGCGCCGCCTTCGAGCAGGCCCGGCTGGAGGGCCGCCTGCCGGCGGACCTCGACGGGGATGGGGTCATTGCGTCCGCCGATCGGCAGATCCTGTACGCCAACTACGGCTGGCGCGCCAACCAGGCGCCGGTCGAACTGGCGGCCGGCACGGCCAGGACGCATGCCGACCTGGCGCTGCAGGCTGCGCTGGCGGGCATCGCGCAGGATCTGGAAGGCGACACGGTGTTCTGGCGCGTGCTCGGTGCGACGCACGGTGCGGCGCGGCTGAGCGCCGACGGCCAGTCGGTGATCTTCGTGCCCGAGGCGGGCTACGTGGGCGAGGCGGCGGTCCGGCTGCAGGCCGACGACGGCTTCGCGGCCGGTGCGCCGATCGAGCTGAAGGTGAACGTGAGCGGCGCAGCCTTACAGGATCTCTCGCTCGACCGGACGACCCGGATGGAGCCGGGCGAGACGCGCATCCTGCGCCTGCGCGGCGACTTCACCGACGAGGCCGGCATCGTGCTCGACAGCGGCTACCTGCACTACGGCTCGAGCAATCCGGGCGTGCTGCAGGTCGAGGCGGACGGCCTGATCCGTGCGGTCGGCCAGGGCACGGCGCTGCTGACCATCACGGCCAAGGGCATCACGGTGTACGAGGTGGTGACCGTGGGCGGGCCGGACGATCCGGTCCCGGTCGACATGCACGGCAACGAGCTGGACCTGTATCCGCCGAGCTTCAGCCTGGCGGCGGGCAGCGGACAGCGCCAGATCGATGTCCACACCTTCGCCTTGCAGGCGCTGGGGCAGGACATCGGCAAGGCGGCCGACGGCACCCGCTACTACATCAGCGATCCGCGCATAGCCACCATCACGGCCGACGGCCTGGTGAAGGCGCTGGCACCGGGCAAGGCGACCATCACCGTGATCAACGGCAGCCGGCAAGGCAAGGTGACGCTGACGGTCCGAGAAGCGGAAATGGGGCCTGTGCTGATCCACGCCAATCAGGGCGGGGCGGTCCAGGATGCGCAAGGCAATACGTTGACCATCGGCGCCGGAACGCTTGGCGCCGACGTCGTCGCTTCGATCGCCGCGCTCGATCCGGCCGGCCTGACTCAGCCACTGCCCATACCCGAAGTGCTGGATACGCTCGGCGCCTTCCGTGTCGACATCGGCAATGCCGAGGCCAGCAGCCCGATGAGCCTGGCGATACGGGTCGGCACCATGCTGCCGGCCGGTACCGAAGTGCTGTTCTGGCGCGAAGGCACCATCACCGACGAAGCCGGCAACGAACGCAAGACCTGGTGGCTGGTGGACAACGGCTACATCGGCGACGACGGCGTCGCCCGCACGGCCTCGCCGCCCTATCCGGGCGTGAAGCTGGGCGGCGACATGGTGGTCACTTCGGTACGCAACTACGACCCCGCGACCGGCGACCTCAAGTTGCAAGGCAAGGTGCTGGACTGGGATGCCCTGTATTCCGAGGCCGCCAACGTGGCGATGGCTACCTCGATCGCCGGTATCAACGGCGCCGCGACAGCCTTGCTGACGGCCATCGGATCGATCTGGACCGCCGTGCAGTACAGCATCGCGGGCGCTTACCGGGTGAATGTGCCAGGGGCGGACCTGGTCAACCCGACCGCATCGATCCCGATTCCGCCGGCCGCCACCGTCAGCGCCAACACGCCACAGATCCGCAGCTACAGCTTCGATCCGCAGACGCACACCGTCACGCTGCGCGGCAGCAATTTCCTGCCTTCAGGCAAGAGCGCCAAGGATTTCTACGTCCGCGTGGTGATCCAGCCGCGCGGCAACCAGCTCGGCCACGAGCTGCAAGGCGACCTGCACTCGGAACGCGGCCTGACCTGGACCTCGATGCCGGTCGAAGTCAGCACGATCGGCGGCGAGCAGGTGGTGCGCTTCCAGGTCGATGCCGACATTGCCCTGTCGCAGCACGTGCTGATGCTCGAACGCGCCGCCATCGCCTACGACGGCAACGGCCGCAAGAACGAAGGCTATGCGCTCGACAGCCAACCGGTGCAAGCCTGGATCGGCGGCAGCCCGTCGACGCTGATGACCACCGAAGACACGATCTACCTGTTCCAGCCCACCGGCCAGCCCACGGCCGACAACAGCGCCCCCATCGCGCTGCAGGTCGCGCTGCGCAGCGACGAGCGCGGCCAGCCGCTGGCATTGGCGCAGAACGCCCGCCAGACCATCACCTACAGCGCCGACGGCACGCTGGCCTTCGTGGCCGGCCGCGACCGCCAGGTCTACGTGGTCGACACGCTGATGCGCACGGTGGTCTACACCGTGGTGGTCGATGGCTACCAGGGCGGCAAGATCAATAGTCTGGCTTCCGACGGCGACTGGCTGTATATCGGCCTCACACAAGACCGGACTGGTCCAGGAGGACTGATGCGCATCGATATCGACCCGACCGGAGGCGGCTACCTCCGTACCCGGCAGATGATCAACCTGCCCGACAGCGACCGCATCGGCGGCTGCCGCAGCCTGGCCGTCAACGCCGGCAGCTACCTGGCCTACACCACGCCCTCGAACGAGATGTGGGTGCTCGACCTGAACCAGATCGCTGACGACACAGGCACCTTGGCCGCCGGCGCCGCAGTGCGGCTGCACGCGGAGGACTTCGACAGGCCCGGCCTGGGCAAGCACCCGACCTACGTCGCCAGCGGTCCCAAGACCGGCCAGTTCATCCTCAGCAATGGCGACGACCGCGACCGCGGCCTGGCCTTCGTCACGCTGTACACCGACGAAACCGGGCAGATCGACGGCAACAGCCGGCTCAGCGCCGCCACCACTTCGCTGGGCGCGAACCCGGTGTCGACCGACCAGGCGCGGCTCAAGGCCTACCACCAGGACATCCTCAGTGCCGCCGGCAGCATCGTGGTCGAGTACCAGGGCGAGCAATATGCGCTGGTGGCCGACTACAACCTGTGGCGCAACGACCCGCTGGCGCCGCAGGACGGCTCGCTGCCGGAAGTGCAGATCGGCGGCAAGATCGGCGTGGTGAAGAACCCGTTCGCGCAGAACGGCAAGCCGGCGGTCTACCTCGGCGCGACCACGCCGATGGCGGGCAGCGCCTTCGACAAGCTGACGCTGGGCAACGACGGCACGCTGTACGCGAGCGTGTGGAACTACTGGGAGAACTACGACCCGGAAGCGCCGATGACCTACTCGCTGCTGACCTGGAATGCGGCCAAGCTGGTGCAGGCGGCCATCAACGCCAACAAGCCCGAAACGGCCGAGGCCTTGAAGATCCTGGGCGTGAATAACCCGATCCAGTTGCCGATCGACCGCAATTACGCCTATGGCAACGGCAGTGGGTTCGGTACGCAAATCGCCGAGCTGACGCCGGCGCGCTACGACGGCCGGCAGCCGAGGCCCGCTTCGGCCGGATCCAGACAGTGGCGAGCTACACGCCGCCGGGCGTGCCGCTGATCCTGGCCAGGCCAGCGTGCCGATGCCGACGATCACCGAAGTGCTGCTGGAGCCGCCGGCACAACCGGTGCCCGGCAAGACGGAGCAGGCGGCCGAAGACGGCTGGTGGGGCAAGCTGCTGTACGCCGGCGTGAACCTGGTGCTGAACGACTACTACGCGCACTACGACCAGCGGCTGGCGCTGTACAACCAGGGTCGGCTGTCGTACGACCAGTTCGCGAACGCGAATTTCACCGAGCTGATGGGCACGATCATGGCGACCACGGTCTCGATGGAGGCGGCGGCAAGATCGGCGTATGGAGCATCAACCGCAGCACGGTGGCGGCCGGCTGGCCGGCCTGGCCGGGGCTGGGGCGATGGAAGGGGTGGTGTTCGAGACGGCGGTGGAGAACGCGCTGATCAAGGTCAACCAGATGACCGACGGGCAGTCGGGCAGTCGGGCTACTCGCTGGAGCAGATCCTGACTTCGGGCGCGATCGGCGGGCGGTGCCGGTGGCGCTGGCCGGGGTGTTCAAGCTGATCGGGCGGATGATCGGGACGGACTTCGTGCAGCACAAGCTGCTGAAGCGGCCGCCGCTGGACGAGGCGGTGGAAGAGCGGCTGGCCAAGTCGCTGGGGCCGGACGGCCGGATCAAGGTGGTGGACGACATCCTGCCCGAGATCGAGGGCAAGACGGAGTTGAAGGCGGGCGGAAAGTACACCTTGATCACGCCGGCACGGCAGTCGCTGACCATGTCGCAGGCGAGCGCCTGGTATCGGCAAGAGGTCGCGAAGATCGTGGACATGCTCGACACGACGCAGAAGTTGGAAGTGCAAGCCACGCTGGCTTGGCAGTTGCGGAACCAGATCCGTAGCGCGGCGGAGGCGGCCTTGGTGATTCCGGCGCAGAAGGCCGAATTCGCCGCCCTGCACCGAGTGCCGGGCTGGACGAGCTGGAAAACCGGTTGACCGGTCAAGTTTCGGGTGATGCTTTGTACAAGATGGAAATCCAGCTGCTGTCGCGTTGCGACGATCCGGAATTCCAGATCAAGAATGTGGCCGGACGGCCGGTGTGCTTCGTGGCAGGGACCTTGGTGCATACCGACAAGGGGTTGGTGCCGATTGAGCAGATCAAGGTGGGGACATGGTGTTGTCCAAGCCGGACTCGGGGAGGGCGAGCAGGCCTATAAGCCGGTGGTGCGGACGATGCGAACGGAAGATCAGGAGGTTTATTTCCTGAGTTATTTGCCGAAGGCGGAGGTGGATGCGGCGGAGCGGGAAGGGCGTATGTGGAATGAGGATGCATATGCATATTTGGCCGTAACCGATAGTCATTTATTTTACATGGCCTTGGATCACTATTTGGACAGTGACCCAGGCTGGCTTCCTGTCTATAGCCTTCGAGGCGGGCATGAAATCGAAACTGCCGATGGAGAGTCGGTCATTGTTAATGATAAAAATGTCATTCTAAGAACTGCCAATGGAGAGGTGGGGTGGGAACAGGGGCTTTTGGTTCCAATGAGGGACGTGTAATTGATTTCAGGGGGGGGCGATTAAAGCTGTCTTTGGCATGGAAGCCAAGGTGCCTAATCAAGGGATTTCTTGGTGGGAGCCTGGCAATAACTTTAAATGCACGGTTTATAATATAGAGGTGGCGAATTACCATACCTATTATGTTGGTGAGCATGGGTTGTGGGTGCATAACGATTGTGGTGATGTGACGGATGCAATTAATGAGGCATTCCGAAATGAAATTTTACCGACCAATTCGGCTCTGCCCTATTTTTCACTGGCAGAAGCCTATGCGCGAAGCAAATCAGATCCCTTGAAGGGAATGATTTTGGTTCAGGAGACCGCCACCGATAGAGTTAAGGAACTCGATTGGTGGAGGTTTCAGCGCGGCCTGGAGGGGCCCGGATTAGTGTGCAAAGTGGCGATAATATTGCGCACACGTTGCTGTATGAAAATCCGTTTTCAAATAAAAAACCTGGGGAGAATTTTATTCGCCTGGGTGATTCGCGCGCGCTAATGCCTGGCGGTGAATTCTCTTTAACCACAATTGATGCGAAATATTGGCTTGATAAAGCATACCGAATTGGAAAAAGGTCGGAAATATCGACTGAATTTGTTCAGTATCTGGTTCGTGTTAGCGAAGCTCTCCGCCAAAATCCTGGCTATAGCCATGTTTTGGAGTTCCCCAATGAAGGGACGGCTAAATCAGTTGCTGCTTTCATACAGGAGGCTATACTCAAGGACGAGTATCACACAGTGCTTGGGCGGTCCAATTTGGATTGGTTTAATACCAATATTTTTATCACCTACCGTAAGAAAGATCCAGTTACCAAGGAGTATGCCAACTCACTCAATGATGAGCTGATTGGTTTCAATCTAACCAAGGATGCAAACGGGGTTGTCACGGCTGCTGAGCAAGTAGCGGTAAATAAGACCAGTATTCTGCGCTCAGCTAGGGAAGCGCTTCAGCCAAGTTTGGATGCAGCTAACTTCCTCGATCTTTACGAAAACACCATCAAACCGCTCACGGTCGAAGAAGAAGGTAACGGCATCGGTGTCACCGAACTCGGCTATGGCCAAGTCGAGTCGCTACTCCCGCAAGCCCGCCAATACTGGCTCGACGCTGGCGCCTCGGCAGCCCTGCTGGACCAGGTGCAGATCCAGATCACCAACCTACCCACCGGCCTGGCCGGCAGCAGCGCGGGCAAGCTGATCCAGCTCGACAGCACCGGCGCCGGCTGGGGCTGGTTCGTCGACGCTAGCGCGGATGACCAGTCCGAGTTCGAGCCGACCGAGCACGCCACCGAATTCCGCGCCAAGGCCGGCAGCCCGGCCGAGGGCAAGCTCGACCTGCTCAGCGTGCTGATCCACGAGTTCGGCCACGTCCTCGGCCTGGAACACGGCGAAGGCGACGACGCCAGCATGAGCGAGCGCATCGAGCCCGGTCTGCGCCGGCTGCCTGATCCGGCCGACGTGGCGGCGCTACGTGCTCATGGCCCGTACTTCGACCGGGTCGGCGCTATCGTCGTCACCGCCGCACCGTCAGCTGCGTCGGTTTCTCAGGTGCCCGCAACGGCGATCGCTGCCGCCAATCCGCAGTTCATCGACGACCTGCTGGCCTGGGCTACCGAGGGCAAGGTCGTCGCCGACCACCGCAGCGCGACCTTGGTCGAGGTGGGCAATAGCCAGACCCGCCTGACCCAGTCCTTCATCGTCGGCGCGCAAGACCGCTACCTGAGCTTCACCGTGGCCAATCTGGCCCTCGACGATCAGGCCGGCCCGGACGACGCCTTCGAAGCAGCCTTGCTCGACGCAACGACCGGCGCCTCGCTGGCGGGCAGTCTGGGAATGAGCCATAGCGACGCGCTGCTCAACATCCAGGCCGACGGTCGCCAGCGGCTGGGACAGGGCGTCACCGTCACGGTCAACGCCGACGGCAGCCGTACTTATCTGATTGATCTGCAAGGCATCGCGGCCGGCACGGCGGTGAACCTGTCGTTCGACCTGATCGGCTTCGGCCGCGACGCCGCCAGCCTGGGCAGCCACGCCACCATCCGCGATGTGCGCCTACTCGGCGCGGCGGTGACGCACGGTGATGCGGTCATGACCGACGAAGACCAGGCCATCGCCATCGACGTCCGCGCCAACGACCAGGGCCAGTTGGCCGGTTTCGTCCCCGAGCTGGTCACCGGCCCGGCCCACGGCAGCGTCACGCTCGCAGCCGACGGCACCTTCCGCTACGTCCCGGCCACCGACTGGTCCGGCGAGGACAGCTTCAGCTACCGCCTGGTCGACGGCGCCACCGCCAGCAACGTCTCGACCGTCCGCATCGCCGTGACCCCGGTCAACGACGCCCCGGTCGCCCTCGACCACACGGTCGAATCGGCCGAGGACCAAGTGCTGCACGGCCAATTGCCGGCCGGCACCGATGCCGACGGCGACACGTCGGCCGCCGTGCTGGTCGACGGCCCGGCCCACGGCGAGCTGGTGCTGAATGCCGACGGCAGCTTCCTCTACCGCCCCAACGCCGACTTCAACGGTACGGACAGTTTCAGCTACCGCCTGAACGACGGCCGCGCCGATTCGAACGTCGCTACCGTGACGCTGACGCTGGCCGCGGTGAACGACGCGCCGGTGGTGCAGGGCGGCCAGGCCGGTCTTGATGAAGACGGCGTGGTCGTGCTCGACCTGCTGGCCGGCGCGACCGACGTCGACGGCGACGCGCTGTCGATCCGCATCGTCGAAGGTCCGATCCACGGCCGCTTGGAGCGCTTGGCCGACGGCCGCTACGCCTACACGCCGGACGCCGACTTCAACGGCACCGACACCTTCCGCTACCTGGCCGGCGACGGCGAGACGGAATCGGACGCGGTGACCTTCACTCTGCACATCGCCGCCGCGAACGACGCACCGACCGCGCGCGACGCCCGCTACGCGTTGGACGAGGATGGCTTCATCGACCTCGACCTGCTCGGCCTGGGCGCCGATGTCGACGGCGACGCGCTGACGTTGAGCATCGCCAATGGTCCGACCCACGGCACGCTGGTCCGCCTCGACGATGGCCGCTACCGCTACGCGCCGGCGGCGGACTTCCACGGCGAGGACCGCTTCCAGTTCCTGCTGACCGACGGCCGGCTGTACGCCAACCTGGCCACCGTGACGCTGGGCGTGCTGCCGGTGAACGACCCGCCGCGCGCCCACGACGCGGCGCTTGCGGTGGAGGAGGACGGCCGGCTGACCATCGACCTGATCGCGCTCGGCCATGACCCGGACGGCGATCCGCTGCGCGCTTTGATCGTCGAGCAGCCGGCCCACGGCACGCTCGCGCTGGGCGACGACGGCCGTTACCACTACGTGCCGGATGCCGACTTCCACGGCAGCGACCGTTTTAGCTTCCGCCTCGACGACGGCCAGGCGCAGTCGGAGCTGGCCACGGTGAACCTGACCGTGGTGCCGGTGAACGACGCGCCGGAGTTGGGCGACGCCGCCTACCGGCTCGATGAGGACGACGAATTGCGGCTGGACCTGGCCGCGCTGGGGCGCGACGCCGACGGCGACGCGCTGCAGATCGAGATCGTCGACGGCCCGGCCCACGGCCGGCTCACCCACCACGCCGACGGCAGCTACCACTACGTACCGGACGCGGACTTCAACGGCGAGGACCACTTCACCTTCCGCCTGAACGACGGCCGCGAGGCGTCGCGGCTGGCCACGGTGCAGCTGACGGTCGACCCGCTGGACGACCTGCCGCAGGCCGACGACGTCACGCTGACGTTGGCCGAGGACGGCAGCCTGGCGATCGACCTGGCCCGTCTGGGCCGGGACGTGGACGGCGACGCCTTGCACGTCGAGCTGGTGGTGGCGCCGGGCCACGGCCGCCTGGTGCGCGAAGCCGACGGCCGCTACCGCTACACGCCCGATGCCGACTTCAACGGCGAAGACCACTTCGGCTACACGGTGAGCGACGGCCACGGCACCTCGAACGTCGGCACGGTACGGCTGACCATCACCGCGGTGAACGACGCGGCGGTGGCGCTGAACGACAGTGCGACCACCCAGCAGGGGCAGCCGGTGCGCATCGACGTGCTGGCCAACGACCGCGATGTGGACAACGCCGCGGGCGGCTTGCCGGCCAACGCAGGGTTGACCACGCGGGTCGTGGTGCAACCGCTGCACGGCAAGCTGGCGGCCAACACCGACGGCAGCCTCACCTATACGCCGGACGCCGGCTTCTACGGCGCCGACAGCTTCAGCTACGTGGCGAACGACGGCCAGGCCGATTCGGTGCTGGCCAGCGTGGCGATCACGGTGGAGGCGGGCAACCGCGCGCCGGTGGCGAAGAACGCCAGCTATACGCTGCAGGAAGACGGCAGCCTGAAGCTCGATCTGCGAACCTTGGGCAGCGATCCAGACGGCAACGCGCTGACGCCGACCATCGTCGCCAATCCGAAGAACGGCACGCTGACGCGCAACGCCGACGGCAGCTACACCTACGTGCCGAAGGCCCACTACAACGGCAACGACAGCTTCACCTTCACGGTGAGCGACGGCAGCCTGACGTCGAATATCGCCACGGTGAGCCTGTGCATCGCGGCGGTGAACGATGCGCCGGTGGCGAAGAACGCCAGCTTCACGCTGCAGGAAGACGGCAGCCTCAAGCTCGACCTGCGCAGCCTGGGCAGCGACGCGGAAGGCAGCACGCTGACCGCGGCGATCGTGGCCCAGCCGAAGAACGGCACCCTCACGCGCAACGCCGACGGCACGTACACCTATGTGCCCAAGGCCGACTACAACGGCAGCGACAGCTTCAGCTACACGGTGAGCGACGGCAGCCTGGTGTCGAACACCGCCACGGTGAGCCTGGCCATCGCAGCGGTGAACGACGCGCCGGTGGCGAAGAACGCCAGCTTCGCGCTGGCCGAGGACGGCAGCCTGAAGCTCGACCTGCGCAGCTTGGGCAGCGACGCGGAAGGCAGCGCGCTGACCGCGGTGATCGTGGCCGAGCCGAAGAACGGCACGCTGACCCGCAACGCTGACGGGACGTACACCTACGTGCCGAAGGCCGACTACAACGGCAGCGACAGCTTTACCTTCACCGTGAACGATGGCGGCCTGACCTCGGCCGTGGCCACCGTCAGCCTGACCATCAACGCCGTGAACGACGCGCCGACCGCGCGCAACGCCAGCTACACGCTGGCCGAGGACGGCAGCCTCAAGCTCGAGCCCAAGAGCCTGGGCAGCGACGTGGAAGGCAGCGCGCTGACCGCAGCGATCGTGGCCCAGCCGAAGAACGGCACGCTGACGCGCAACGCCGACGGCAGCTACACCTACGTGCCGAAGGCCGACTACAGCGGCAGCGACAGCTTCACCTTCACGGTGAGCGACGGCAGCCTGAACTCGGCCACCGCCACGATCAGCCTGACGGTGACGGCCGAAGCCGACGCGCCGTCGCTGGGCCTGGTCGACCCGGCCAACGCCAGCCGCGAGCTGTTCCGCACCGGCTGGGAAAGCGCGGCCAACGTCGACCGCAGCTCGACCCTGGTGCAGCAGGCGGCGCTGGACGGCTGGACGCTGGTCACCACGCCGGACGCCACCCAAGGCGGCCAGAACGGCTTCGAGATCTGGAGCAACGACGACGACATGGCCGACCCGAAGGTGGTGATGCATCGGGTGAAGGCCGCGACGGGCAATGGCGTGAACTGGCTCGAGCTGAACAACTCGACGGCCAGCCAGCATCAGACGCTGGGCACCGAGCGCAAGGTGGAAACGGTGGCCGGTGCCAGCTACACGCTGAGCCTCGACTACGCCGGCCGGGTCGGCTACACGGCCGACATCAGCCGGATCAGCATCTACGTCGATGGCGTGAAGATCGGCAGTTACGAAGCGGCCAGCCCGGCCAGCGGCCTCGACTGGCGTGCGATCAGCTTCAGCTTCGTCGGCAAGGGCGGCAGCCAGGTGATCCGCATCGTGGCCGAGGCACCGAAGCCGGACAGCAGCGGCCGCGGCGCGATGATCGACGACATCGCGTTGACCGAGACGCTGCCGGCCAATACGGGCTTCGAAGACAGCGCGATCGCACTCTCGGCGATCCAGGCTGCGCTGCGCGATACCGACGGCTCGGAAGTGCTGACGGTGGCGATCGACGCGCTGCCGGTCGGCACGATGCTGAGCGACGGCAGCAAGACCTTCACCGCCACGGCTGGCAACGTACGTGCCGACGTGACCGGCTGGAACCTGGCCAAGCTGAGCCTGACGCCGCCGAAGGACTTCAACGGCCGCTTCAACCTGAACGTGATCGCGACGGCGACCGAGCAGGCCAACGGCAAGCAGGCCAGCAGCGCGATGCAACTGGCGGTGACCGTGCGGGCCGTGAACGACGTGCCGGTCGCGGCCGACGACGCGGCCACGCTGGCCGAAGACGACAGCATCGTGCTGAAACCGCTGGCCAACGACCGCGACGCCGACGGCGATGCGCTGAAGCTAGTGGTGGTGAACGGCCCGCAGCACGGCAAGCTGACGCTGAACGCCGACGGCACGGTCGGCTACCTGGCCGACGCCCACTACAGCGGTGCCGACAGCTTCACCTACAAGCTCAACGATGACCGGGCCGACTCCAACGTAGCTACGGTACGGCTGATCATCGACGCGGTGGCCGATGCGCCGTCGCTGAGTCTGGCCGATCCGGCCAAGCCGGCCCGTGAGCTGTTCCGCACCGGCTGGGAAAGCGCGGCCAACGTCGACCGCAGCTCGACCTTGGTGCAGCAGGCGGCGCTGGACGGCTGGACGCTGGTCACCACGCCGGACGCCACCCAAGGCGGCCAGAACGGCTTCGAGATCTGGAGCAACGACGATGACATGGCCGACCCGAAGGTGGTGATGCACCGGGTGAAGGCTGCCGCGGGCAACGGCGCCAACTGGCTGGAGCTGAACAACTCGACGGCCAGCCAGCATCAGACGCTGGGCATCGAGCGCAAGGTGGAGACGGTGGCCGGTGCCAGCTACACGCTGAGCCTCGACTACGCCGGTCGGGTCGGCTACACGGCCGACATCAGCCGGATCGGCATCTACGTCGACGGGGTGAAGATCGGCAGCTACGAAGCGGCCAGCCCGGCTTCGGGCCTCGACTGGCGTGCGATCAGCTTCAGCTTCGTGGGCAAGGGCGGCAGCCAGGCGATCCGTATCGTGGCTGAAGCGCCGAAGCCGGACAGCAGCGGCCGCGGGGCGATGATCGATGATATTGCGCTGACCGAGACCCTGCCGGCCAACACCGGCCTCGAAGACAGCGCGATCCAGCTCTCGGCGATCCAGGCTGCGCTGCGCGACACCGATGGTTCGGAAACGCTGACGGTCACGATCGATGCGCTGCCGGTCGGTGCAGTGCTGACCGACGGCAGCAAGACCTTCACCGCCACGGTCGGCAACACGCGTGCCGACGTCACTGGCTGGAACCTGGCCAAGCTGAGCCTGACGCCGCCGAAGGACTTCAACGGTCGCTTCAACCTGAACGTGATCGCGACGGCGACCGAGAAAGCCAACGGCAAGCAGGCGAGTAGCTCGGCGACGATTGTGGTGACGGTGCTGGCGGTGAACGACGCGCCGGTCGCGAAGAACGCCGGCTACAGCGTGGCCGAGGACGGCAGCCTCAAGCTCGACCTCAAGAGCCTGGGCAGCGATGCCGATGGCGACGCGCTGACGGCATCGATCGTGGCGCAGCCGAAGAACGGCACGCTGACGCGCAACGCTGATGGCACCTTCACTTATGTGCCGAAGGCCAACTACGCCGGTAGCGACAGCTTCACCTACACGGTAAACGACGGCAGCGCGAGTTCGGCGACCTATGCGGTGAACCTGACGGTGACGGCGGTGAACGATGCACCGGTGGCGCTGAACGCGGTCTACCAGCTTCAGCGCGACGGCAGCGTGCGGATCGACTTCGCCAAGCTGGTGGCGGACCTGGAAGGCGATGCGCTGACGCTGACCTTGGGCAAAGCGGCGCACGGCACGCTGACGCGCAACGCCGACGGCAGCTACACCTATCGCCCGGCCAAGGGCTATAGCGGGCTGGATGGTTTCAGCTACATGGTGAGCGACGGCAAGGCCAGCGCCAGCGGCAAGATCACGCTGAGCGTGCTGGGCGGCACCAGCAACTGCGGCGGGGCAAGCCTGGTGGTGCAGTCGACGGCGTCGCTCAAGAGCGGCAGCAGCGACCAGTACGGCTACCTGGTGTACGGCAGCGAAAGCAGCCTGGGCACGGTGGCGGCGATGACGGCCAGCACGGCGGGCGCCGGCGCGACGGTGAGCTGGCAGGGCAACGTGCCGACGGTGCTGGGTGGGCAAACGCTAGGCAAGCTGAGCGGCTGGGACGAGGCGTGGCTGACGGAGCTGCTGGGGACGACGAAGCAGCAGAGCCTGGCGGCGTCGACAGGGCTGGTGGTGAAGGTGCAGAAGTGAGCAGGGCGGACGAGGAGGAGTGGATGCTGTTCGAGACGTCGGTGGAGAATGCGCTGATCAAGGATAGCCAGATGACCGACGGACATTCAGGCTACTCGCTGGAGCAGATCCTGACTTCGGGCGCGATCGGCGGGACGATCCCGGTGGCGCTAGCGGGAGTGTTCAAGCTGATCGGACGGATGATCGGGACGGATTTCGTGCAGCACAAGTTGCTGAAGCGGCTGCCGGTAGAGGAGGGAATCGAGGATCGGTTGGCCAAGTCGTTGGGTTCCGATAATCGGATCAAACTGGTTGACGATATCCCTCACGAAATTCAGGGTAAAACGCAGCTTGATGGCGGTGGCTTGATCAAGTCCGTAACTCCGCTGCGGGAAACGTTGACGATTGCGCAAGCTTCGGTTTGGCACCGTCAGCAAGTTGCCAAAATCACGGAGATACTGAATCCAGCGCAATCCAAGGAAAACCGGGCCAAGATGGCTTGGGGGTGTTTCATCGCGGGCACGCTCGTCCATACCGATAAGGGTTTGGTGCCTATCGAACAGCTCAAGGTGGGTGACAAGGTTCTCTCTCAGCCGGAGGCAAAGGGAGAGAAGGCTTATCGTACGGTGGTGAAAACCCTCGCCTTCGATGACAAGGAAATCCGGTGCATCAAATATTGCACTTACGAGAACCAGCGGGAGGTTCACCACATATATGCTACCGACAATCATCCGATCTGGATTGAAGGTGAGGGTTGGACTGCCGCAAGTCTTGTTGAGCCTGGACAGCATATGGAATTGGCAGATGGGCAGAGAGCTGTTGTATTGGTGAATTGGGTAGTAAATCGTACTCCTAACAGGGGATTTGGTTGGGTCAGTGCGGAAGCGTATCGCGGTGGAAGAAGTGGGCACGTTGTTGATTTTAGGAGTGAGTGCAATTTTTGGCAAAGTTCCATATGGCCTGAGCAGGAGGGTGTGCCGTATTTCGAAGATTATGACTGGCCGCAATTGGAAATAATGGAGGGGCGGATGCGCGTATTAAGCTGACTGTCTTCAATATTGAGGTTGAGAGTTTCCATACCTACTATGTAGGCGAGCTCGGGGCGTGGGTTCACAATGATCATTGTGCTGGCATTGAGTTACTGGTCACTGCCCATGGCAAAGTTCTACCTGCTGGAACAAGGCGTTTCTTATCCGAGAAGGAACTTGGAAACGCAATTCAAGATAATGATGCAAATGGTTACATAGTACCCAGTCTGTACCGAGCACAGGGGCTGGACGAGCTGGAAAGCCGGTTGACCGATCAAGTCTCAGGTGATGCTTTGTACCGAATGGATATTGAACCGAAGTCATGCGGTGACGATCCGGAATTCCAGATCAAGAATGTGGTTGCCCAGCCCATGTGCTTCGTGGCGGGCACCTTGGTGCATACCGATAAGGGGCTGGTGCCGATCGAGCAGATCAAGGTGGGGGACATGGTGTTGTCCAAGCCGGACTCGGGGAGGGCGAGCAGGCCTATAAGCCGGTGGTAGGGACGATGCGGACGGAAGATCAGGAGGTTTATTTTCTGAGTTATTTGCCGAAGACTGAGATGGATGCGGCTGAGCGGGAAGGGCGTACCTGGAATACGGATGAATATGCATATCTCGTGGTGACTGAGAGTCATCCTATTTTTGTAGTGGATGACCATCATCCATCACGGGATGATGAATCAGATTACGAGCCCAGTTGGGTGAGCGCTGGCTGGCTCAGAGGTGGGCACGAAATTGAAACCGTCAGTGGGCAGAATGTAATTGTTTTGGATAGCAATATTATCCTGAAAACAGCCAATAATGATGTTGGCTGGGAGCAGGGGGCTTTTGATTCAAATGAAGGGCGCACTATTGATTTTAATGGTGAAAACATTGCCGCCACATTTGGCAGCGGGGTTAAAGTTCCCAATGTAGACGTTGCTTGGTGGGAGCCTGGAAATAATTTCAAGTGCGCAGTTTATAATTTGGAAGTGGCAGATTACCATACTTACTATGTTGGTAAGCATGGACTGTGGGTGCACAACGACTGCAAAGGAACAATGGATGCAGGCATTGATTTACTGACTGCAGGCCATTGAAGACCCTGTTTACCAATGGCTTACGCCCCCTTTATTCAAGCTGAAAAGTCAATTAATACAATGAGAATTGCGTGGTTAATTGAGTAAGACCGCATGGGGCTGCATACCCGCCAAGAGGGAGGAAAACCTGAAACTGCTTGCTGAGGCATGCCGCGAAATTGGAGCTTCGTTTGCAAAATATTGTCCGGCGCAGAATTGGAGATGTGTATGCAAGATGTACTAGTTGATTTTTATGAGCACCGATTGCAGGGCAAAGGTGTTGCCGGCTTCGTGAAGGGGACTCTTGTTCATGTCGACAAGGGTTTGGTTCCCATTGAACAGATCAAAATCGGTGACATGGTTCTGTCCAGGCCGGAATCCGGGGATGGTCCGCAGGCTTATAAGCGGGTGCTGAATATAGGGATGACGCGTGGGAGGGAGATATACTCGTTAATGCATTGCAATGAATCGGGGGATTTTAATTATTTGTTTACCACGGCCGATCATCTATTTTGGGTGCAGGACATCGGCTGGACAGAGTTAAGGAGGGTGGAGCAAGGTCAAATATTATTTTTAGCAAATGGCTCTTCTGTATACACCATTGAGCGCTGGCCTGTTCTTGAAGCAACGACTGAAGATTGCACTGTCGAAGAGGGCGTGGGTTTTGTTATAACAAATAGTGATTTTTCCAATGCAATGGGGCATCGCGTCCGATTTGCCGAGAAGCCAGTACGCATTAATGAAATGGAATATAACGATGCAATGTACGTCGCGGATAGGTTTACTCGCGATGTCTACAATCTGGCAGTCGAGGATTTTCACACCTATTACGTCGGCGAGATGGGGGTGTGGGTTCACAATTCCAATTACCTAGGAGAGTCATGCGGCCAATAAAGCGAAGGCTATGAGGCCAGCGCCCGAGGGTGATGTGGCGCACTATTCGACCACAAGAGAATGGAAAGACCTCGCCAAATCAAGGCTAGCCCTATGCTGCTGGAGCGCGTGGTCACCATCGAATACAGCCAGTAGAACGTGATCCCGATCTTCTTGATCTGCCCTGCAGGCCCACCGTTATATGCATTGACCGACGCGGTGAATCTGGATATCGGGCCGAGATAGAATTGAGAGTACTTCCAGAAACCACCCTTTCCCCGCGCTGATGCCACACCGTCAGTCTTGCTGCCTATTTTCTAGGCATCCCCACCAAATCGATCTCCCATTTCCCGCCCCGGACCTGCTTTCACCCCGTCCAGAACGCACCTCCGGCGTCAGAACGCCATCACCCCTGCCTCCTTGAGCCCGCTCAGACGCTTCAGGTTGTACGTCGCCGCCTTCAACTGCAGTTGCAGCGCCGCACGCTTCAATCCGATGCGCTGCAGTACCTTTCCGCCCAGCTGGCGCAGTCCTGCGAACGGATGCTCGCCACGTGCCCGTATCCGCGCAATGCGCCGATTGCGTCGCGCCTGTGTTTCCGACAGCGGGCGATGCGGCTTGGCCCGGCGCTGGATGTGCTGATTTCTGAAAGTCCCCGATGCCTGGCAACCATGTCAGTCCAGCAGCCGTGCAATGGAAACCGCGCCTCATTCCAGACCGACCTGATCGATCGCCTTCTACAGCCGATACCCCTCGCCCCACATCGTCCGCCATTGGATAATGTCGCGCCCCCGGCCCTGCGCCCCGCGCCGCAGCCGGCCCCCAGTCACCATTCCGTCGCCGCCCCGAGGCCGACCGCTGCCCGCGGCGACGCATGCCATGAAGAGATGCACATGAACAAGAACAAGAGCGCCCACGACGAGGCAGCGCTGAGCAACCACACCCCGATGATGCAGCAATACCTGCGTCTCAAGGCCGAGCACCCCGACAAGTTCGTGTTCTATCGCATGGGGGATTTCTACGAGCTGTTCTTCGACGACGCGGTCAAGGCCGCGCGGCTGCTCGACATCACGCTGACCGCCCGCGGCCAGTCCGGCGGCGAGCCGATCAAGATGGCCGGGGTGCCGCATCACGCCATGGAGCAATACCTGGCCAAGCTGGTGAAGCTCGGCGAATCGGTGGCGATCTGCGAGCAGTTCGGCGATCCGGCCACCAGCAAGGGTCCGGTCGAGCGGCGGGTGGCACGCATCGTCACGCCCGGCACGCTGACCGACGCCGCGCTGCTCGACGACAAGCGCGAGAACATCCTGCTGGCGATCAATGCCGTGCGCGGCCGCCTGGGCCTGGCCTGGCTGTCGCTGGCCTCGGGCGAGTTCCGCCTGCTCGAGACCGCCAGCGACCTGCTGGCCAGCGAGCTCGAGCGGCTCAAACCGGCCGAGCTCTTGATGCCGGACGACCTGGCGCTCGATCTGCCGTCCGCCAGCGGCTACGCGGTCAAGCGCATCGCCGCCTGGCAGTTCGACGTCGAGACCGCCGCGCGCAACCTGGCGCGCCAGTTCCAGACCCAGGACCTCAGCGGCTTCGGCATCGAGGCGCCCGGCATCGCCACCGGCTGCGCCGGCGCGCTGTACGAATACGCGCGGCAGACCCAGTGCGGCGCCTTGCCGCACGTCACCGGGCTGCTGGTCGAGCAGGCCGGCCAGTACCTGACGCTCGACGGGCCGACCCGGCGCAACCTCGAACTGACCGAGACCATCCGCGGCGAGGCCTCGCCCACGCTGTTCTCGCTGCTCGACAGCTGCCGCACCAGCATGGGCAGCCGGCTGCTGCGCCACTGGCTGCATCACCCGCTGCGCCAGCAGGGCAAGGTGATGCGCCGGCGCGATGCGGTCGGTGCGCTCGGCGAATCGGTCGAACTGGGCCGGCTGCGCGAGCGACTGGCCGACATCCACGACATCGAGCGGATCGCCGCCCGCGTCGCACTGCGCTCGGCCCGGCCGCGCGATCTGTCGAGCCTGCGCGACAGCCTGCGCGCACTGCCGGGCCTGGTGCCGCTGCTGCCTGCCGGCGCGCTGCTCGACGAGCTCGGCCGCCAGCTGCAGCCGCCCGGCGAAGCGGTCGAACTGCTGGCGCGCGCGGTGATGGACGAGCCGTCGGCGCTGATCCGCGAGGGTGGCGTGATCCGCGCCGGCTTCCATGCCGAGCTCGACGAATTGCGCGCGCTGCAGACCAATCACGGCGACTTCCTGCTGGCGCTGGAGGCGCGCGAGCGCGAGCGCAGCGGCATTCCCAGCCTCAAGGTCGAGTACAACCGCGTGCACGGCTTCTATATCGAGGTCACCCACGTCCATGCCGACAAGATCCCCGACGACTATCGCCGCCGCCAGACCCTGAAGAACGCCGAGCGCTACATCACGCCGGAACTCAAGGCCTTCGAGGACAAGGCGCTGTCGGCGCAGGAGCGCTCGCTGGCGCTGGAGAAATCGCTCTACGACGGCCTGCTGGACGCGCTGGCGCCGTTCGTGCCGACCTTGCAGCTGGTGGCCCAGGCGGTGGCCGGGCTCGACGTGCTGGCCACGCTGGCCGAGCGCGCCCAGGCCTTCGACTGGGTGGCGCCGGAGTTCCGCGATGAATGCGTGTTCGCCATCGAGGCCGGCCGCCATCCGGTGGTCGAGCAGCAACTGCGCGACGGCTCGGGCGAGGCCTTCATCGCCAACGACCTCAAGTTCGACGCCGGCCGCAAATTGCTGCTGATCACCGGCCCGAACATGGGCGGTAAATCGACCTATATGCGCCAGGCCGCGCTGATCGCGCTGCTGGCCCATATCGGCAGCTTCGTGCCGGCCCGGCGCGCCGTCATCGGCCGGCTCGACCGCATCTTCACCCGCATCGGCGCCAGCGACGACCTGGCCGGCGGCCGCTCGACCTTCATGGTCGAGATGACCGAGACCGCCAACATCCTCAACAACGCCGGCGAGCACGCGCTGGTCTTGATGGACGAGGTCGGCCGCGGCACCTCGACCTTCGACGGCCTGGCGCTGGCCTGGGCGATCGCCCGCGCGCTGATCGAGAAGAACCGCAGCTATGCGCTGTTCGCGACGCACTACTTCGAACTGACTCGGCTGGCGCTCGACTATCCGCAGGTCGCCAACGTCCACCTCGACGCGGTCGAGCACAAGGACAAGATCGTGTTCCTGCACAGCGTGGAGGAGGGGCCGGCCAGCCAGAGCTACGGCCTGCAGGTGGCGCAGCTGGCCGGCGTGCCGCGCGAGACCATCCGCCAGGCGCGCCGCTACCTGACCGAGCTGGAGAACCAGCGGGTCAGCCAGGCCGGGCAGGGCGACCTGTTTTCGATGCCGCAGCCGGTGGAGGCGGAACCGGAACCGCACCCGCTGGTCGAACGGCTCGCCTCGCTAGACGTCGACGCGCTCAGCCCGCGTGCGGCGCTCGAGCTGGTCTACGAACTGGCTCGGGCGGCGCGCGACTGAAACCCGCCGAGCGCTTGTTCCGACCGGGGTCGAAACGGCGTGGTTACTGGCCCTAAGCCATTGGGATGATTGAAAAAATCAATTAGTAATCGTTTCCGTTGCGGCTATAACCAGTCAGCAGTTCGTAGATAAGCGAGCCGGCGGCGACTGACCGCCGGCACATCATTTGTTGCCGGAGAAAATCATGATCGTAGTGGAAAAAAATGGCCGCCTCGACGCGGGCCTGGCACGCATTTTCGGGATCGCTCCCGACGAGGCAGGAGTGAACCTCGATGCGATCCGTACCCGGGCCGCCAACAACCTGGCCGCGTTCGGCAAGCTGGTGGCCGAGCTGTTCCAGCGCCAGTCGGTACCTGTGCCGCCGCCGGTGCACCTGCAGTGGTGGGAAGAGGGCAGCCGGATCAAGGTGGTGGGCAGCCATCCCGACCTCGAGCGCATCGAAGTGCTGCTCAATGGCGACGGCGAGCTGGTCGAGGAGTTCAAGGAGCTCGAACTGCTGCACGAGATCGTGCGCAACACCGAATTCGCCGGCCAGGAGGAGATCGCTGGCCAGCACTTCAACATCGGCGTCACCAGCAGCGGGCCGGTCGCGTTCTATACCGAATGACGCGCTGACAGCGCGGTACCGCTCGATGACGAAGGCCGGCAGATGCCGGCCTTCGTCGTTTCATGCACGCCGAACGCCTGCGTAGGAGCGGCTTCGGCCGCGAACCGCCGGATCGATCACGGACCGGTGGATCGGCCACGGACCGGCGCCATGCCGCCAGCGGCTGCGGCTGCGGCGGTTCGCGGCTGAAGCCGCTCCTGCAGAAGCCGTTAGCGGCGTTTCTTCTTGGCCGGCGCCTTCTTCGCCGCAACCTTCTTGCCGCTGCCCTTCTTGGCCGCCGCCGCGCGGCCCTTCTTCTTGCCCTTCTTGCCCACGCTCTCGCGCGCCTCGGCCATCAGGCTGTTCAGGATCGGGCTGCGTTCGGCCACGCTCTCGTGGGTGACGCGGCGCGCGCCGTTGTAGCGCTTGGCCCAGTAGGCGTCGGACAGCCGCACGATCTGCACCTTGCTGCCCTTGGACGGCGAATGGATGAAGCGGTCGTCACCCAGGTAGATGCCGACGTGCGAGAAGCGCCGGCCCAGCGTGTTGAAGAACACCAGGTCGCCCGGCTTGAGCGCGTCCTTGTCGACGTCCTCGCCGAGCCGGCTGATGGCGAAGGCGTTGTGCGGCAGCGCGATGTTGAGCGACTGCTGGAACACGTACTTGATGAAACCGCTGCAGTCCAGGCCGGTCTCGGGAGAGTTGCCGCCCCAGCGGTAGGTCACGCCGATCAGGCCGAGCGCCTGCAGCATGATGTCCTGGGCGAAGCGGTTGGCCGGCTCCTGGGCGGCGGCGTCCGGCGCCTCCGCGGCCGAGGCGTCGTCGGCCTGCACGGCCGGCGGCGGGGTGGCCGGGTCGTCGTGGGGTTTGGCGAATACGAGCGGCGCCGCCAATAGCAGTGCCAGCAGGTGTCGGTATTTGAACGTCATTCCGGCACTCTTGACTGATATAAAGGGAGGTGAAGCGAGGAAGGCCCGTACGATACCGCGACCTGCAAACCTGATGTCAACAGAACCTAATATTCCGCCATGCTGAAAGAAACCATGAGTCTGATGCGCGATCTGCCGCGCATCCGCGAAATCATTCGGGTGCTGGCAAGACACGGCTTCGGCGATTTGGTTCGCCGGCTCAACGTGCAGCGCACCTTCGAGCGCGCCGGCGAGACGCTCGACCTGCCCGAGGACGACCCGCGCCACGAGCAGGAGCCGCAGGTGCGCGCCCGCCGCGCGCTGGAGGAGCTGGGCCCGACCTTCATCAAGCTCGGCCAGGTGCTGGCCACCCGGGTCGACGTGTTCCCGCCCGAGTGGATCGCCGAATTCGAAAAGCTGCAGTCGGCGGTGCCGGCCACGCCGTTCGCCGAGCTCGACGCCGAGCTGACCCGCGCCTGGGGCCGGTCGCCGCACGAGATGTTCACTGAACTCGACGAAACGCCGATCGGCTCGGCCTCGATCGCCCAGGTGCACCGCGCCACGCTGCCCGACGGCCGGCTGGTGATCCTCAAGGTGCGGCGGCCCCATATCGTGGCCAAGATCGAATCGGACCTGCGGGTGCTGCACCATCTCGCCACCCTGGTCGAGTTCGAATTCCCCGACACGCGCCAGTACCAGCCGGTGCGCATCGTCGAGCAGTTCGCCAAGTCGCTGCGGCGCGAGCTCGACCTGGCGCAGGAAGCGCATAACCATCGCCGCTTCGCCGAGAACTTCGCCGGCGACCCGTTCATCGTGATCCCGGAGATCTTCTGGGACTACACCAACGAGATCGTCAACGTGCAGGCCTATATCGGCGGCGTGCCGGGCAACGACCTGGCGCTGCTCGAGGCGGCCGGGCTCGACCGGCGCCTCCTGGCCCAGCGCGGCGCCGACGCGGTGCTCAAGATGATCCTGATCGACGGCTACTTCCACGCCGATCCGCATCCGGGCAACGTGATCTACCTGCCCGACAACCGCATCGCCTTCATCGATTTCGGCATGGTCGGCCGGCTGCCGGCACCGCGCCGCGACGAGATCGTCGACCTGCTGGCCGCGCTGGCAGCGCGCGACGAGCGCGGCATCCTCAACGTGCTGCTCGACTGGACCCTGGACGTGCCGGTCGACGAGGACAAGCTGGCCTCGGACCTCGCCGAGTTCATGTTCAACTACGAGAACCTGTCGCTGAAGGACATCCGCTTCGGCCAGCTGCTCAATGACGTGATCGCCATCATGCGCGAGCATGCGATCACGCTGCCGGCCGACCTGACCCTGCTGTTCAAGGCGCTGATCACGCTCGAGGGCCTGGGCCGCCAGCTCGATCCGGACTTCCAGATGGTGCCCCACCTGACGCCCTTCGTGCGGCGGGTGATGCTGGCGCGCTATTCGCCGGGCGCCCTGGCGCGCAAGGGCCGGCGCAATCTGTGGGAGATGGTGACGCTGGTCGGCGGGCTGCCGCGCGACGTGTCGCGGCTGGTGAAGGCGGCGCGGCGCGGCAAGCTCAGGATCGACCTCGACCTCAAGCGGCTCGACCACTTCGGCGCCCAGATCGACCGCTCGGCCAGCCGGCTCACGCTGGGCATCGTCACCGGCTGCCTGATCATCGGCTCGAGCATCGTGATGACGGTGCCGGCCGGCCCGCGCCTGTTCGGCCTGCCGGCCTTCGGCTTCATCGGTTTCCTGATCGCCTTCTTCAACAGCCTGTGGCTGATCTGGTCGATCTGGCGGGCCGGGCGCGATCAGCGCTAGCCGGAGCGGCCCGCCGCGTCCGGTTCTGTAGGAGCGGCTTCAGCCGCGAACGGGTCGAGCACCATCGGATGCCATCCACCCGTTCGCGGCTGAAGCCGCTCCTACATGGTTACCGTAGGTCCGGCGCTCAATAGACGCGCCGCGTCAGGCTGGCCTTGTGGATGATGGTCGAGGCCAGCTCCTCGATCGACTTGCTGGTGGTGTTCAGGTGCGGGATGCCGGCGTTGCGGTAGATCGCCTCGGCCTCGGCCACCTCGAAGCGGCAATTGTCGAGCGAAGCGTAGCGGCTGTCGGGCTTGCGCTCGGAGCGGATCTGCACCAGCCGCTCGGGCACGATGGTGAGGCCGAACAGCTTGTGCTTGAACGGCAGCAGCGCGCGCGGCAGGCCGCTCTGGCCGAAGTCGTCCGGCGTCAGCGGGTAGTTGGCGGCCTTGATGCCGTATTGCAGCGCGAGGTAGAGGCAGGTCGGCGTCTTGCCCGAGCGCGATACGCCGACCAGTACGATGTCGGCCTCGGCCAGGTCGCTCGGCTTGATGCCGTCGTCGTGGGCCATCGCGTAGTTCACCGCCTCGATGCGGGCGTTGTACTCGTGGAAGTTCTGGATGCTGTGGCTCTTGCCCACCGTGTGGGAGGACTCCTGGCCCAGCTCGTTCTCCAGCGGCGCGATGAAGGCCTCGAAGAAGTCGACCACGTGGGCTTCGGGAATGTGGATGATGCTGCGGAAGTCGTTCTTGACGAAGGTCGAGAACACCAGCGGCCGCACGCCGTCCTGCGCGCCGGCCTGGCGGATGCGCTCGGCCACGTGCTGCGCCTTCTCCACCGTATCGACGAAGGGCAGGGTGATGCGCTTGAACTCGATGCCCTCGAACTGGGTGATCAGGCTGTGGCCCAGCATCTCGGCGGTGATGCCGGTGCGGTCGGAGATGAAGAAGACGGTGCGGTGCTGGGCATGGCAGTTTCTCTGGGCGGGTGGTCGGACCATGTTGCCACAGCGCCCGCAACGGCCGCGAGCCGGTTGTGCAGATGCAACATCAGGGAAAGCGGGCACGGCCGCGGTGCGGACTTGTAGCTGCGCGAGCCGAACTACATTTTGATGCCGGCGTTTTCGGCGCCCTGTGTTGCATTGCGCAAAAATTGGTCGCGGCCAGGTATATCGGGCGGCTGCGTGCCTGCGCCCAAACAGGCTAGAATCGCGTTCCCAGATTCCCCAAATCCAGCAAGGAAACACACGAAATGGCAGAGAACAACGTCATCTGGTTTGACGAGCTGCGCATGACCGACGTCGAACGGGTGGGCGGCAAGAACGCCTCGCTCGGCGAAATGATCAGCCAGCTGGCCGCCTCCGGCGTGCGCGTTCCCGGCGGCTTCGCCACCACCGCCGATGCCTACCGCGCCTTCCTGGCCCACGACGGCCTCTCTGCCAAGATCGACGCGGCGCTGAACGCGCTCGACGTCGAGAACGTCACCGAACTGGCGCGCGTCGGCAAACAGATCCGCCAGTGGGTGGTCGACCAGCCGTTCCCGCCGGCGCTCGACGCCGACATCCGCACCGCCTTTGCCAAGATGGAAGCCGACTCCGGCGCCGCGATCTCGGTCGCCGTGCGCTCCTCCGCCACCGCCGAGGATCTGCCGGACGCCTCCTTCGCCGGCCAGCAGGAGACCTTCCTCAACATCGTCGGCATCGACAACGTGCTGCACGCGATCAAGGAAGTGTTCGCCTCGCTGTACAACGACCGCGCGATCTCCTACCGCGTGCACAAGGGCTTCGCCCACGCCGACGTGGCGCTGTCGGCCGGCATCCAGCGCATGGTGCGCTCGGACAAGGGCGCAGCCGGCGTGATGTTCACCATCGACACCGAGTCGGGCTTCGACGACGTGGTCTTCGTCACCGCCAGCTACGGCCTGGGCGAGACCGTGGTGCAGGGCGCCGTGAACCCGGACGAGTTCTACGTCTACAAGCCCAACCTCAAGGCCGGCCGCCCGGCCATCCTGCGCCGCAACCGCGGCTCCAAGCTGCTCAAGATGGAGTTCACGGCCGAGGCGACCGCCGGCAAGTCGGTGCGCACCGTCGACGTGTCCGACGTCGAGCGCAACACCTTCTCGATCAGCGACGCCGAGGTGGAAGAGCTGTCGCGCTACGCGCTGATCATCGAGCAGCACTACCAGCGGCCGATGGACATCGAATGGGGCCGCGACGGCGTCGACGGCAAGCTCTACATCCTGCAGGCCCGGCCGGAGACCGTGAAGTCGCAGGAAGCGCGCGTCGACACGCTGCGCCGCTACCGCCTCAACAGCAAGTCGACCGTGCTGGCCTCGGGCCGCGCGATCGGCCAGAAGATCGGCCAGGGCACGGTCCGCCTGATCAAGGACGCCAGCGAGATGGACACGGTCAAGCCGGGCGACGTGCTGGTCACCGACATGACCGATCCGGACTGGGAACCGGTGATGAAGCGCGCCTCGGCCATCGTCACCAACCGCGGCGGCCGTACCTGCCACGCCGCCATCATCGCGCGCGAGCTCGGCATCCCGGCCGTGGTCGGCTGCGGCGACGCCACCTATGCGCTGAGCGACGGCCAGCAGGTCACCGTCTCCTGTGCCGAGGGCGACACCGGCAATATCTACGAAGGCCTGCTCGACGTCGAGATCATCGACCTCAAGCTCGATTCGATGCCCAAGAGCCCGGTCAAGCTGATGATGAACGTCGGCAACCCGGAACTGGCGTTCGACTTCAGCCACCTGCCCAACGAGGGTGTCGGCCTCGCCCGCCTCGAATTCATCATCAACCGCATGATCGGCGTGCACCCGAAGGCGCTGCTGGCCTACCCGAACCTGCCGTGGGACCTGAAGCAGCAGGTCGAGGAGCGCATCGGCGGCTACGCTTCGGCGGTCGATTTCTACGTCGAGAAGCTGGCCGAGGGCATCGCCACGCTGGCGGCCGCCTTCCACCCGAAGAAGGTCATCGTGCGGATGTCCGACTTCAAGTCGAACGAGTACTCGAACCTGATCGGCGGTCAGAACTACGAGCCGCACGAAGAGAATCCGATGATCGGCTTCCGCGGCGCCTCGCGCTACATCAGCGAGTCGTTCCGCGATTGCTTCGAACTCGAAACGCGCGCGCTGAAGAAGGTGCGCAACGAGATGGGCCTGAAGAACGTCGAGGTGATGATCCCCTTCGTGCGCACGCTGGACGAGGCGCGCAAGGTGGTCGAGCTGCTGAAGGAGCAGGGCCTGGAGCGCGGCCGCGACGATCTGCGCCTGATCATGATGTGCGAGATCCCGTCCAACGCGATCCTGGCCGACCAGTTCCTCGAATACTTCGACGGCTTCTCGATCGGTTCGAACGACATGACCCAGCTCACGCTGGCGCTGGACCGCGACTCCGGCGGCCCGATCGCCTCGCTGTTCGACGAGCGCAACGATGCGGTCAAGGCCATGCTGGCGATGGCGATCAAGGCCTGCCGCGCCCAGGGCAAGTACATCGGCATTTGCGGCCAGGGCCCGTCCGACCACCCCGATTTCGCCAAGTGGCTGGTGGAGCAGGGCATCGAGACGGTGTCGCTGAATCCCGATACGGTGGTGGAAACCTGGCTCTACCTGGCCAAGGAACTGGCGAAGTAAGCAGGTCCAGCCTGGTTCGAAAGGCGCGCTTCGGCGCGCCTTTCTCGCTTTACGAGCGTAGCGAGGCTCCCTCTGGTCCACCCCACGAAGTCTCCGACTTCGCGCCCCCCGGCTGCGGCAACTGCCGAAGTTCTTGGCGAGCCTGCGAGCCTAGAACTCGTGCGTGTCGGCACGACTGGCGGGGGAGTTGGAATGGATCGGCGAGAAATTTCGGGTGCAAAGCGATGACCAGCGCCCGGCTTGGCCGGGCGTTGCTGTGCAGCTTGAGTGGAACGGAGGGCTGTATCTCCCTTACGCCTCGCCGTCAAGAATTGAGGGGAGGGGGGCGGCGGAGTAGAATGCGGAATTACCACTGTGCGTTTTCAGCCATGACCAAGTTCATCTTCGTTACCGGCGGCGTTGTCTCCTCACTCGGGAAAGGCATCGCCGCCGCGTCGCTTGCGGCTATCCTCGAATCACGTGGCCTCAAGGTCACCATGATGAAGCTCGACCCGTACATCAACGTCGACCCGGGCACCATGTCGCCGATGCAGCACGGCGAAGTGTTCGTGACCGAGGACGGCGCCGAGACCGACCTCGACCTCGGCCACTACGAGCGCTTCATCCACGCCAAGATGAAGAAGTCGAACAACTTCACCACCGGCCAGATCTACGAATCGGTGATCAAGAAGGAACGCCGCGGCGACTACCTCGGCAAGACGGTCCAGGTGATCCCGCACATCACCGACGAGATCCGCCTGTTCATCGACCAGGGCGCCGGCGGCGCCGAGCTCGCCGTGATCGAAGTCGGCGGCACGGTCGGCGACATCGAATCGCTGCCCTTCCTCGAGGCCATCCGCCAGATGGGCGTGACGCTGGGCCGCGAGAACACCTGCTTCGTCCACCTGAGCTACGTGCCCTACATCGCTGCCGCCGGCGAGATCAAGACCAAGCCGACCCAGCACTCGGTGAAGGAATTGCGCGAGATCGGCATCCAGCCCGACGTGCTGATCTGCCGCGCAGACCGCATGGTGCCGATCGAGGAACGCCGCAAGATCGCGCTGTTCACCAACGTGGCCGAAAAGGCCGTGGTGTCCTGCCCGGACATGGACAGCATCTACAAGATCCCGCGCGTGCTGAGCGAACAGCATATCGACGACATCATCTGCAAGCAGCTGCAGCTCGAGCTGCCGGTGGCCGACCTCTCGCTGTGGGACAACATCGTCGACGCGATCGAGAATCCGAGCCAGACCGTCAACATCGCCATGGTCGGCAAGTACGTCGACCTGACCGAGAGCTACAAGTCGCTGATCGAGGCGCTGCGCCACGCCGGCATTCACACCCGCAGCGACGTCAAGATCCACTACCTCGATTCGGAAGAGCTCGAGAGCGGCGACCTGCACTCGCTGGCCGGCATGGACGCGATCCTGGTGCCGGGCGGCTTCGGCAAGCGCGGCGTGGAAGGCAAGATCCGTGCGATCCAGTATGCCCGCGAGAACAACGTCCCCTACCTCGGCATCTGCCTGGGCATGCAGCTGGCGCTGATCGAATACGCGCGCCACAAGGCCGGCATGATCGACGCCAGCTCGACCGAGTTCACGCTCGAGACGCCTTACCCGGTGGTGGCGCTGATCGACGAATGGGTCAACCGCGACGGCCGCATCGAGCAGCGCGACGCCAACTCCAATCTCGGCGGCACCATGCGGCTGGGCAGCCAGGAATGCGACCTCGAGGCCGGTTCGCTGGCAGCCAAGGTCTACGGCTCGACCCGCATCACCGAGCGCCATCGCCATCGCTACGAAGTGAACAATCACTACCTGCCGCGACTCGAAGCGGCAGGCCTCAAGGTCAGCGGCCGTTCCACCGACCCGAACCACCTGTGCGAGACGGTCGAGCTGCCCGACCACCGCTGGTTCTTCGGCTGCCAGTTCCATCCCGAATTCACCTCGACGCCGCGCGACGGCCATCCGATGTTCAAGGCCTACGTCGAGGCGGCCATCGCCTATGCCAAGGAGCAGGGGCGCGAAGGGTTGAGCTGTTAAAAGCATGTGAAACGTGAAATGTGAAAGGTGAAACGTGGAGAAACCTCTGCGCGCCGCTCACATCGCGTTTCACGTTCCACATTTCACAAGGTTCACTTCATGAAACTCTGCGGCTTCGACGTCGGTCTCGACCATCCCTTCTTCCTGATCGCCGGCCCTTGCGTGATCGAGGGCGAGCAATTCGCCATCGACACCGCCGGCCAGCTCAAGGAAATCACCGCCGAGCTCGGCATTCCCTTCATCTACAAGTCGAGCTTCGACAAGGCCAACCGCTCGAGCGGCAAGTCCTTCCGCGGCTTCGGCATGGACGAGGGCCTGCGCATCCTGGCCAAGGTCCGCGAGCAGCTGGACGTGCCGGTGCTGACCGACATCCACGAGATCGACCAGATCAAGCCGGTCGCCGCCGTGGTCGACGTGCTGCAGACGCCGGCCTTCCTGTGCCGCCAGACCGACTTCATCCGCGCTTGCGCCCAGTCCGGCCGCCCGGTGAACATCAAGAAGGGCCAGTTCCTCGCCCCGGGCGACATGAAGAACGTGATGGACAAGGCGCGCGAAGCAGCCCGCGAGGCCGGCCTGCCTGAAGACAACTTCATGACCTGCGAACGCGGCGCCAGCTTCGGCTACAACAACCTGGTGTCCGACATGCGCAGCCTGGCGATCATGCGCGACACCGGCTGCCCGGTGGTGTTCGACGCTACCCACTCGGTGCAGTTGCCCGGCGGCCAGGGCGACAAGTCCGGCGGCCAGCGCGAATTCGTGCCGGTGCTGGCGCGGGCCGCGGTGGCGGTCGGCATCTCGGGCCTGTTCATGGAAACCCATCCCGACCCCGCCTGCGCCAAGTCCGATGGCCCCAACGCCTGGCCGCTGCCCCGCATGAAGGAACTGCTGGCGGTGCTCAAGTCGATCGACGGCCTGGTCAAGGGCCAGCCGCTGCACGAGAACACGCTGTAAAGCATCCGCTTGAAAGCCGGCCGTGCTTGCCTACGAGCGGCCGGCCCGGCCAAGATCGCCCGATTCGAATCCCCCTCCGACATCCATAGGACCCCCGATGAGCGCTATCGTAGAAGTGATCGCCCGCGAAATCCTCGACTCGCGCGGCAACCCGACCGTGGAAGCCGACGTTCTGCTCGAAAGCGGCGTGATGGGCCGCGCGGCCGTACCCAGCGGCGCCTCGACCGGCGAGCGCGAAGCGCTCGAGCTGCGCGATGGCGACAAGGGCCGCTACCTCGGCAAGGGCGTGCTCAAGGCGGTCGAGCACGTCAATACCGAAATCTGCGAAGCGATCATCGGTCTCGACGCCTCCGACCAGGCCTTCATCGACCGTACCATGCTCGAGCTCGACGGTACCGAGGACAAGGGCCGCCTGGGCGCCAACGCCATCCTGGCCGTCTCGATGGCCGTGGCCAAGGCCGCCGCCGAAGAGGCCGGCCTGCCGCTGTACCGCTACATCGGCGGCTCGGGCCCGATGGCGCTGCCGGTGCCGATGATGAACGTGATCAACGGCGGCGAACACGCCAACAACAGCCTGGACTTCCAGGAACTGATGATCGTCCCGGTCGGCGCGCCGAGCTTCCGCGAAGCGCTGCGCTACGGCGCCGAGGTGTTCCACAACCTCAAGAAGATCCTGCACGACAAGCATCTGCCGACCCAGGTCGGCGACGAGGGCGGCTTCGCTCCCGACGTGAAGAACGCCGAAGAGGCGCTCGACATGATCCGCGCCGCGGTCGAGAAGGCCGGCTACGCCTGGGGCAAGGACATCGCGATCGCGCTCGACTGCGCCGCCTCCGAGTTCTTCGACAAGGAAACCGGCAAGTACGTCTACAAGAAGAGCGACAAGCGCGAGCTGACCAGCGCCCAGCAGGTCGACTACCTGGCCAGCCTGGCCGACGGCTACCCGATCATCTCGATCGAGGACGGCATGGGCGAGCGCGACTGGGACGGCTGGAAACTGCTGACCGACCGCCTCGGCGACCGCGTCCAGCTGGTCGGCGACGACCTGTTCGTCACCAATGCCAAGATCCTGGCCCAGGGCATCGAGAAGGGCATCTGCAACTCGATCCTGATCAAGGTCAACCAGATCGGTTCGCTGTCCGAGACGCTGCAGGCCGTCGACCTGGCCAAGCGCAACCGCTACACCTCGGTGATGTCGCACCGCTCGGGCGAGACCGAGGACAGCACGATCGCCGACCTGGCCGTCGCCACCAACTGCATGCAGATCAAGACCGGCTCGCTGAGCCGCTCGGACCGCATGGCCAAGTACAACCAGCTGCTGCGCATCGAGGAAGAGCTCGGCGATGCCGCCTACTACCCGGGCCGCGCCGCGTTCTACCAGATTAAGAAATAGGACCGGTCACATCGCAGCCTCGAACGGGAGCGGAAATCCGCTCCCGTTTTTCTTTGCCGCACCGTTCATCCCGCCTACAATCCGCAGCCATGCGCCTGCTTGCCGTTCTCCTCGCCGTCTTCATCGTCCTGCTCCAGTGGCCGCTCTGGATCGGCAAGGGCTCCTGGCTCAAGGTCTGGCAGATCGAGGCGCAGATGGTCGAGCAGCAGGGCCAGAACGACCGCCTGACCGCGCGCAATGCCGCGCTCGACGCCGAAGTGCGCGACCTGAAGACCGGCACCGACGCGATCGAGGAGCGCGCCCGCAACGAACTCGGCATGGTGCGGCAGGACGAGGTGTTCTTCCAGATCCTCGACCCGAGCCCGGTCAAGCCCAGCCCCACGCCTGCGCCGCTCGCGCCGCCAGCGACCCAGCCCGCCGCCGAGAATCCCGCTGCCGCCCCGCAATAGCGCCTCCGGCCGGTAAAATGCCGGCATGGCCTTCGATCCCAAGCCCATCCTCGCCGCGCTGCCCAACCTGCCGGGCGTCTACCGCTACCTGAACGACAAGGGCGACGTGCTCTACGTCGGCAAGGCGGTCGATCTCAAGCGGCGCGTCTCATCCTATTTCCAGAAGAACGACCAGTCGCCGCGCATCCGCCTGATGCTGGGCCAGGTGGCCGACATCCAGACCACCGTGGTGCGTTCCGAGGCCGAGGCACTGATCCTCGAGAACAACCTGATCAAGGCGCTGGCGCCGCGCTACAACATCCTGTTCCGCGACGACAAGAGCTATCCCTACCTGATGCTCAGCGGCCACCGCCAGCCGCGGCTGGCCTATTACCGCGGCGCGCTGGACAAGCAGAACCAGTACTTCGGCCCGTTTCCCAACGGCTACGCGGCGCGCGAGAGCATCCAGCTCCTGCAGAAGGTGTTCCGCCTGCGGACCTGCGAGGACACGGTGTTCGAGAACCGCAGCCGACCCTGTCTGCTGTACCAGATCCGCCGCTGCAGCGGCCCCTGCGTCGGCGCCATTCCGGAGGACGACTACCGCGCCGACGTGCAGCACGCGGTGCAGTTCCTGCAGGGCAAGGCCAACGACCTGCTGGTCGAGCTCGACGAGAAGATGCATACCGCCGCCGGCGCCTGGCAGTTCGAGCAGGCCGCCATGTACCGCGACCAGATCGAGGCGCTGGCCAAGGTGCAGGCCAAGCAGTTCGTCTCCAGCAATGCCAGCGAGACCGACGCCGACATCGTCGCCTGCGCCGCCGGCCACGGCATGGTCTGCGTCAACCTGGTGATGATCCGCGGCGGCCGCCACGTCGGCGACAAGTCACTGTTCCCCAGTCACGGCGAGGATTACGACGTGCAGAGCGCGCTCGAGGCCTTCCTGGCCCAGCACTATCTCGGCCGCACCATTCCGCCGGTGATCGTGGCCAACGTCGAGGGCGAGGTCGGCGTGCTGGCCGGCCTCCTGACCGAACAGGCCGGCCGCCGCGTCGCGGTGGTCGGCAATCCGATCGGCGAGCGTCGCGTCTGGCTCGAGATGGCGCTGAAGAACGCCAAGCTGGCGATCGAGCAGCGGCTGTCGCTCGAATCGACCCAGCTCGGCCGGATGCAGTCGCTGCTCGAGGCGCTGGCGCTGCCCGACTCGGCCCAGCGCATCGAGTGCTTCGACATCAGCCACACCATGGGCGAGGCCACCGTGGCGTCGTGCGTGGTCTACGACAAGCTGGCGATGCAGCCCAAGGAATACCGCCACTACAACATCACCGGCATCACGCCCGGCGACGACTACGCCGCCATGCGCCAGGTGTTGACGCGCCGCTACGGCAAGATCGCGGCCGGCGAGGGCGTGGCGCCCGACGTGATCCTGATCGACGGCGGCAAGGGCCAGATCGGCGTGGCGGTCGAGGTGATGGAGGAGGTGGGGCTGAGCGACGCGCTGCTGGTCGGCGTGGCCAAGGGCGAGACGCGTAAACCGGGGCTGGAGCAGCTGATTGTTCCGTCGCGGAACCAGACGATACAATTGCCGCGCGATTCGGCGGCGCTGCACCTGATCCAGACCATCCGCGACGAGGCGCACCGCTTCGCCATCACCGGCCACCGCGCCCGCCGAGGCAAGGCGCGCGTGTCGTCGAGCCTGGAGGAGATCGAGGGTATCGGCGCCAAGCGCCGCCAGCGGCTGCTGACGCGTTTCGGCGGCCTGCAGGGGGTCAAGGCCGCCAGCATCGACGATCTCTGCCAGGTCGAAGGCATCAACCGGGCGCTCGCCGAGAAGATCTACAACGCCCTTCACTAGACAGTCGAGAACGTTGCCGGGCTCATGATTCCGCGATCCGCCCGGCCAGGCCGGGCGATTTGGTGCATATTGAAAATCAACGATTCATCGCTTTTTTATTCCACTCCCCCGCCCTCGCCGTCCCGGGGTCCCCGCAAAGTCGGAGACTTTGTGGGGTGTGCCAGAGGGAGCCTCGCTGACGCGAGATTCCAGTCAAGTCCACCGAACCAGAGCGCACCTCCTCTTCATGCCGGTCAATCTCCCCACCCTGCTCACCTGGGCGCGCATCGTCATGATCCCGCTCGTGCTCGGCGTCTTCTACCTGCCCGAGCACTGGCTGGCGCCGCTGTGGCAGAACGTCGCCGGCGCGCTGATCTTCACGCTGGCCGCGATCACCGACTGGTTCGACGGCTACCTGGCGCGCAAGTGGAACCAGACCTCGGCCTTCGGCGCCTTCCTCGACCCGGTGGCCGACAAGCTGATGGTGGCCGCCGCGCTGATCCTGCTGGTCCAGCTCGGCCGCGCCGACGCCTGGCTGGCCGCCATCATCATCGGCCGCGAGATCACCATCTCGGCGCTGCGCGAGTGGATGGCCCAGCTCGGCGCCTCCAAGGGCGTGGCGGTGTCCTTCATCGGCAAGGTGAAGACCGCGGCGCAGATGGTCGCCATCGTGGTCCTGCTGCTGCACGTCGACTTCATCCCGGGCATCGACCTGGCCTGGATCGGCTCCTGCTGCCTGTTCGTGGCCGCGCTGCTGACGCTGTGGTCGATGGGCTACTACCTGCGCATGGCCTGGCCGGAGCTGACCGGCCGCAAGTAGCGCGGCGCCGCGCTTTGCATATGCCGAAAGCTCGGTTGCCGGCCAATTGACGTGCGTGTTAATTTCGCCGTCTTCCCCGACCGCAACAGAGCCCAAGACCATGGCGCAGACCCTCTACGACAAGCTCTGGCAGAGCCACGTGGTGCACGAAGAAGCCGACGGCACCGTGCTCCTCTACATCGACCGCCACCTGGTGCACGAGGTGACCAGCCCGCAGGCCTTCGAAGGCCTCAAGCTGGCGGGCCGCAAGCCTTGGCGCATCTCCTCCATCGTCGCCACCGCCGACCACAACACCCCGACCGACCACTGGGACGAAGGCATCAAGGATCCGATCTCGCGCCAGCAGGTCGAGACGCTCGACGCCAACATCCGTGAAGTCGGCGCGCTCGCCTACTTCCCGTTCAAGGACCAGCGCCAGGGCATCGTCCACGTGGTCGGCCCGAGAACGGCGCCACGCTGCCCGGCATGACCGTGGTCTGCGGCGACTCGCACACCTCCACCCACGGCGCCTTCGCCTGCCTGGCCCACGGCATCGGCACCTCCGAGGTCGAGCACGTGATGGCGACCCAGACGCTGACCGCCAAGAAGTCCAAAGCCATGCTGGTCAAGGTCGAGGGCGAACTCGGCCACGGCATCACCGCCAAGGACGTGGCGCTGGCCGTGATCGGCCGCATCGGCACCGCCGGCGGTACCGGCTACGCGATCGAATTCGGCGGCTCGGCCATCCGCGGCCTGTCGATGGAAGGCCGCATGACGCTGTGCAATATGGCGATCGAGGCCGGTGCGCGCGCCGGCATGGTCGCCGTCGACCAGACCACCATCGATTACCTGAAGGGCCGTCCGTTCTCGCCCAAGGGCGAGCAATGGGACCGCGCGGTCGAGGCCTGGCGCGAACTGGTGTCCGACGAGGGCGCTGCGTTCGACGCGGTGGTCGAGCTGCGGGCCGAGGACATCGCGCCGCAGGTCACCTGGGGCACTTCGCCCGAGATGGTCGTGACGATCGCCGACCGCGTACCCGATCCGGCCACCGAGACCGACCCGACCCGCAAGAGCGGCATGGAACGCGCGCTCAGCTACATGGGCCTGACCGCCAATACGCCGATCAGCGAGATCGCGGTCGACAAGGTGTTCATCGGCTCCTGCACCAACAGCCGCATCGAGGATCTGCGCGCCGCCGCCGCGATCGCGCGCGGCCACCGCAAGGCCGACAGCGTCAAGGCGGTGCTGGTGGTGCCGGGCTCGGGCCTGGTCAAGGCCCAGGCCGAGGCCGAGGGGCTGGACAAGGTGTTCATCGAGGCCGGCTTCGAATGGCGCGAGCCGGGCTGCTCGATGTGCCTGGCGATGAACGCCGACCGGCTGGAGCCGGGCGAGCGCTGCGCCTCGACCTCGAACCGCAATTTCGAGGGCCGGCAAGGGCAGGGCGGCCGCACCCACCTGGTCAGCCCGGAAATGGCCGCCGCGGCGGCCATCGCCGGTCACTTCGTGGATGTGCGCAGCTTCCGCTGAGGAACATTACCGCGGCGCGGGCGTTCTCAAAAGTATCGTCGCCGAGCCTGGTTCGGCGACGCCACCGACAAGGAGAACACCGTGAAGCCACTCATCATGCTGGTACTGGCCGCCTTCGCCACCTTGCAACTGTCCGCCTGCAACACCGTCCAAGGCTTCGGCAAGGACGTCCAGAAGGGCGGCGAGAAGCTCGAGGACGCCGCGGACAAGGCGAAGAACTGACAGGCAGGAACGTGCGGGCGGCGGCCCCAAGCAGGCCGCCGTTCCGCGCAGCAAGGCCGCGAACGCCCGTCGAGACGGCGGCGGCAATACAGGGAGCAAGCGTCACATGAACCGGATCATCGCCCTCGCCGTGGCAGCGCTGGCCATCGCCCAGCTCGCCGGCTGCAACACCATCCACGGCATCGGCAAGGACATCAAGAAGGGCGGCGAAGCGATCGAGCGCGCCGCCGACAAGGCCACCAACTGAGCCTCGGCCTCCAAGGGAAACCCATGCAAGCCTTCACCACCCTGCACGGCCTGGTCTGCCCGCTGGACCGCGCCAACGTCGACACCGACGCCATCATCCCCAAGCAGTTCCTCAAGTCGATCAAGCGTTCGGGCTTCGGCCCCAACCTGTTCGACGAGTGGCGCTACCTCGATCACGGCGAGCCGGGCATGGACAACAGCGTGCGTCCGCTCAACCCCGACTTCGTGCTGAACCTGCCGCGCTACCGCGGCGCCCAGGTGCTCTTGGCGCGCGAGAACTTCGGCTGCGGCAGCTCGCGCGAGCACGCGCCGTGGGCGCTCGAGGATTACGGCTTCCGTGCCGTGATCGCACCGTCGTTCGCAGACATCTTCTTCAACAACTGCTACAAGAACGGCCTCCTGCCGATCGTGCTGCCGGCCGAGACGGTCGACCGGCTGTTCGCCGAGTCGCAGGCCGGCGAGGGCTACCGGCTGACGGTCGACCTCGCGGCGCAGACGGTGACCACGCCGTCCGGCGAAAGCTTCGGCTTCGACATCACCGCGCACCGCAAGCACTGCCTGCTCAACGGTCTCGACGAGATCGGCCTGACGCTGGCGCATGCCGACAAGATCCGCGCCTTCGAAGACCAGCGCCGCGCCGCGCAGCCCTGGCTGTTCAGCTGATCCGGCCCGCATCCATGTTCGCCGCGGAGGGAATCGAAACAGCCTGTCCTCCTTTCCCCGGCGTCCTCCGCGGTGAACGGTTTGGCATCGCACTTAGATGAACGACGGGAGGTGAGGCCATGGTCCTACCGCAGAACCACGACGAACTCGAACGCGCGCGCGCCGATTGCCGCGAGCTGGTCTCGCGCCGGGCCGGCATCTCGGCCGGCGCCGCCGTGATCCCGCTGCCCGGCGTCGACATGCTGGCCGACGTCGCGGTGTTCTCCGAGATGCTCGAGACCATCAGCCACCGCTTCGGCCTGTCGCAGGCCGAGCTGGCGCGGCTGCATCCGCACACCCGGCAATACGTGATCCTGGCCGCCGGCCGGGTCGGCAGCGACCTGATCGGCAAGCTGGTGAGCAAGCAGCTCGCCAAGCTGGTGCTGAAGAAGGTCGGCAAGCGCTTCATCGGCAAGACCGTGCTGCGCTTCGTGCCGCTGGCCGGCCAGGCGGTGGCGGCCGCAATCAGCTACCAGGTGGTGGCCAAACTCGGCCGCGACCATATCGAAGACTGCTACCGCGTCGCCCGCAGCCTGCTCGAGCAAGGCATGGCCGGCACGGTACCGCTCCTACCCGCACCTCAGACTCCATCTCCTCAGGGACAGACATGAAAATCGCCATCCTCCCCGGTGACGGCATCGGCCCGGAAATCGTCGCGCAGGCCGTGCGCGTGCTCGACGTGCTCAAGGCCGACGGCCTCGCGGTCGAAACCGTGACCGTGCCGCTCGGCGGCGCCGCCTACGACCAGTACGGCGAGCCCTATCCGGAAGCCACCCGCGCTGCCGTGCGCGCAGCCGACGCGGTGCTGCTCGGCGCGGTCGGCGGCCCGCAGTACGACACGCTGCCGCGCGACAAGCGGCCCGAGCGCGGCCTGCTGGCGATCCGCAAGGACCTCGGCCTGTTCGGCAACCTGCGCCCGGCAGTGCTCTATCCCGAGCTGGCCGGCGCCTCGACCCTCAAACCCGAGGTGGTGTCGGGCCTGGACATCATGATCGTGCGCGAGCTGACCGGCGACATCTACTTCGGCCAGCCGCGCGGCATCACCGTCAACGAGACCGGCGAGCGCGAAGGCTTCAACACCATGCGCTACAGCGAGAGCGAGATCCGCCGCATCGCCAAGGTGGCGTTCGACATCGCCATGAAGCGCAACAAGAAGCTGTGCTCGGTCGACAAGGCCAACGTGCTCGAATGCACCGAGTTCTGGAAAGAGATCGTCACCGACGTCGCCAAGCAATATCCGGAAGTCGAGCTGAGCCATATGTACGTCGACAACGCGGCGATGCAGCTGGTGCGCAATCCCAAGCAGTTCGACGTGATCGTCACCGGCAACATCTTCGGCGACATCCTCAGCGACGAGGCCTCGATGCTGACCGGCTCGATCGGCATGCTGCCCTCGGCCTCGCTCGACGCGAACAACAAGGGCCTGTACGAGCCGTGCCACGGTTCGGCGCCCGACATCGCCGGCAAGAACCTGGCCAACCCGCTGGCCACCATCCTCAGCCTGGCGATGATGATGCGCTACACCTTCGCCCGCGAAGACCTGGCCGGCCGCATCGAGAACGCGGTGCAGGCCGTGCTGCGCAAGGGCTACCGCACCGCCGACATCTACGAGCCGGGCACCGAGAAGGTCAGCTGCTCGGGCATGGGCGACGCGGTGGTGGCCGCGCTGGCCTAGGAGCTCAGGATCATGACGATCGCCGAACGCATCTTCAGAGAGGTCAGCGTCCTGCCCGACCCGCTCGCCGCGGAAGTGCTGGATTTCGTGGAGTTCCTCAAGGCCAGGCAGGCCAGGCCCGCGAACGAAGGCGATCGCGACGATTCCCTGCAGCGTTTCGTCGGCAGTCTCAAGGGTACGAAGGCGTTTCCGGCCGATCTGGCGTCCTGGCAGCGGGAAGTCCGCGATGAGTGGCGCTGAATACCTGATCGACACCAATATCGCCATCGGCCTGGCGCGGCAGGACGACCAGGTTATGGCGCTGCTGCAGCCGATCGGCCTGCGCGCGAGCCTGTATGCCTATAGCCCGATCAGCCGGATGGAGGCCCTGGGCTATGGCGCATTGAGCGAGCGGGAACGTGCCGTGCTGTCGGACCTGTTCGACAATCTGACCGAATGCAGCTTGAACCGGGCCATCGAAGACGGCGTGATCGCGCTGCGTTGCCGCCGCAAGATCAAGCTGCCCGACGCCATCATCATCGCGACCGCCTGGGTGCACGGCCTGCAGCTGCTGACGCTCGATCGGCAATTGCAGGCTTTCTCCCGGAATGGCGGTACGGACGATTCGCCGGCGGAGAAAACGACCGAATAGCCGTTGCTGATATTGAAACTGCTTATAGAAACTATAAGCAGCGATTGGATTCTGCAATGCCAGCCGGGCCAGCAGAATCCTTTCCTCACCGCGGGATCGGCGATCCGCTCTAGGCGCGGCCATCCTGCGTTAAACTCCCGGTTCCTCAACTCGAGGCTTTGGCGGCGAAACGCCTGCGGGCTGCCGCCAAGTATTGCCGATCCAGGGTATGAGGCTTCACACAACTACTGGATCAAGGAATTCCCATCATGTTGAAAGTCGGTTTGGTCGGTTGGCGCGGAATGGTCGGTTCCGTGCTGATGCAACGCATGCGCGAAGAGAACGACTTCGCCCACGTCGACCCGGTGTTCTTCACCACTTCCAATGTCGGCGGCGCCGCGCCCGATGTCGGCCGCGGCCCCTCCTGCCTCAAGGACGCCAAGTCCATCGCCGAACTGAAGGCCATGGACGTCGTCATCACCTGCCAAGGCGGCGACTACACCACCGAGATCCACCCGCAACTGCGCGCGGCCGGCTGGAACGGCTACTGGATCGACGCCGCCTCCACGCTGCGCATGGACGACGGCGCGGTGATCGTGCTCGACCCGGTCAACCTCGACCAGATCAAGAGCGCCATCGCCGGCGGCGGCAAGGACTTCATCGGCGGCAACTGCACCAATTCCATCCTGCTGATGGGCGTGGGCGGGCTGTTCAAGGCCGGCCTGGTCGAGTGGGTCAGCTCGATGACCTACCAGGCCGCCTCGGGCGCCGGTGCGCAGAACATGCGCGAGCTGATCGGCCAGATGGGCGCGATCCACGGCTCGGTCGCCCACCTCTTGGCCGATCCGGCCTCGGCGATCCTCGAGATCGACCGCCGCGTGGCCGAGACCATGCGCGGCGACGGCTTCCCGGCCGAGCACTTCGGCGCGCCGCTGGCCGGCAGCCTGATCCCGTGGATCGACAAGCAGCTCGACAACGGCCAGTCCAAGGAAGAGTGGAAGGGCCAGGCCGAGGTCAACAAGATCCTCGGCACCGGCGAGACCATCCCGGTCGACGGCCTGTGCGTGCGCATCGGCGCCATGCGCTGCCATAGCCTGGCGCTGACGCTGAAGCTGAACCAGGACCTGCCGCTGGCCGAGATCGAGAAGCTGATCGCCGCCAGCACGCCGTGGACCCACTTCGTGCCGAACGACCGCGCCACCACCGTCAAGCAGCTGACGCCGACCTTCGTCACCGGCAAGCTCGACGTCGCGGTCGGCCGCGTGCGCAAGCTCAACATGGGCCCGACTTACGTCAGCGCCTTCGTCTGCGGCGACCAGCTGCTGTGGGCGCGGCCGAGCCGCTGCGCCGCACGCTGCGCATCCTGCTCGACCGGTAAGCGTTCCACCGGCATCGGGGCGGCTGCGGCCGCCCCGATGCTTTCTCCCGCCCCTCCATGACAGAACATCCTTCCCGCTGGCGCGACTGGCTGCCCGACGCGGCCACCGTGAGCTGGCCCGAGCGGCTGCGCTCCGGCGCCGGCGGCGCGCTGGCCATCCTGCTGGTCAGCCTGGCCGCCGCGGCGCTGGCGCCGGCCGGTGCGGCGCCGCTGATCGCCGCCTCGATGGGCGCCTCGGCCGTCATCGTGTTCGGCCTGCCGACCAGCCCGCTGGGCCAGCCCTGGCCGCTGCTCGGCGGCCACCTGATCTCGGCGCTGGTCGGCGTACTGTGCCAGCGCTGGATTCCCGAGCCGCACCTGGCCGCCGCCTGCGCGGTCGGCCTCGCCATCGTCGCCATGCTGGCCTGCCGCTGCGCCCATCCGCCCGGCGGCGCCACCGCCCTAACCGCGGTGGTCGGCGGGCCGGCCATCCATGCCCAGGGCTTCCTTTACCTGCTCAACCCGGCGCTGGCCGGCGCGCTGGTCGTCCTGGCGCTGGCCTGGCTGTTCAACAACCGCCTGCCGGGACGCCGCTATCCGCTGGCCAAGCACCTGGCCGGCGCGCACGGCCGCAGCGATCCGGTGCCGCTGGCGCGCGGCCCGGTGCAGGAAGCCGACATGGCGCGCGCGGTGGCCGAGCTCGACCTGCTGGTCGACCTGACGCCGGCCGAGCTCGAACAGCTCTATCTCGGCGCCGAGCGCCATGCTGCACGGCGGCTGGCCGGGCCACTGCGCTGCGGAGACATCGCCTCGCGCGACGTGCTGAGCGTGCCGCACGACCTGCCGGCCGACGCGGCCTGGGCGCTGCTGCATCGCCACGGCCTCGACAGCGCGCCGGTGGTCGACGGCGACGGCCGCCTGCTCGGCCTGTTCGCCCCGGCCGCGCTGCTGCTCGACGCGCCGCAGCCGGCGCTGGCGCAGGATGCGCTCGGCCGCTGGCCGGGCCTGACCGCCGCCGCGCTGCTGCGGCCGGCACCGGCCGCCGTGGCGATGGATACCCCGGTGGTCGAGCTGATCGCCCGCATGAGCGACGGCGGCGAGCACCGCGTGCCGCTGCTCGACGGGGCAGGGCGGCTGGCCGGCGTCGTCAGCCAGGCCGACCTGATCGCCGCGCTCTTCCACCAACAGCTTTTCGCGACCCAGGCCGGCGCCGCCGGCCCACAGAACTGACCATGCTACCGACCATCGAACACCGCCTCGCCCAGGAACTGAACTGCCGTCCCGCCCAGGTCGCCGCCACCGTGGCGCTGCTGGACGAGGGCGCGACCGTGCCCTTCATCGCGCGCTACCGCAAGGAAGCGACCGGCGGGCTCGACGACACCCAGTTGCGCCTGCTGGACGAGCGGCTGCGCTACCTGCGCGAGCTGGAGGAGCGCCGCAGCGCGGTGATCGCCTCGGTGCAGGAGCAGGGCAAGCTGACGCCCGAGCTCGAAGTCGAACTGCGCAGCGCCGACAACAAGCAGCGGCTGGAAGACCTCTATCTGCCGTACAAACCCAAGCGCCGCACGCGCGCCCAGATCGCCCGCGAGGCGGGCCTGGCGCCGCTGGCCGAGCTGCTGCTGGCCGATCCCTCGCGCCAGCCCGAGGTCGAGGCGGCCGCCTATGTCAGCGAAGAGAAGGGTGTTGCCGACGGCAAGGCCGCGCTCGACGGCGCGCGCCACATCCTGATCGAGCAGTTCGCCGAGGACGCCGCGCTGCTGCACCAGCTGCGCGAACATCTGTGGGAGCGCGCCGAGCTCAAGGCCACGCTGGCCGACGAGGCCAAGCGCGAGGCCGGCGCCAAGTACGCCGACTATTTCGACCACAGCGAGCCGCTGCACCGCATGCCGTCGCACCGCGCGCTGGCGGTGCTGCGCGGCCGCAACGAGGGCGTGCTCGCCTTCACGCTGGCACTGCCCGAGGACGCCGACCTGCCGGCCGGCCGGCAGAGCGCCGGCGAGGCCCGCATCGCGGCCCGCTTCGGCATCCGCGACGGCGGCCGGCCGGCCGATCGCTGGCTGCTCGACACGGTGCGGCTGGCCTGGCGCGCCAAGATCTTCCTGTCGCTCGAGGTCGAGCTGACCAATCGCATCCGCGAGGCGGCCGAGCTCGAAGCGATCAAGGTGTTCGGCGCCAATCTCAAGGACCTGCTGCTGGCCGCGCCGGCCGGCCCGCGCGCCACGCTGGGCCTCGACCCGGGCCTGCGCACCGGGGTGAAGGTGGCGGTGATCGACAAGACCGGCAAGCTGGTCGCCACCGACACCATCTATCCGCACGTGCCGCGCAACGACTGGGACGGCAGCCTGCACCGGCTGGCCCGGCTGGCGGCCGCCCACCAGGTCGAGCTGATCGCGATCGGCAACGGCACCGCCAGCCGCGAGACCGACAAGCTGGCCGGCGAGCTGATGAAGCGCCATCCCGAGCTCAAGCTGCAGAAGATCGTGGTATCGGAGGCCGGCGCCTCGGTCTATTCGGCGTCCGAACTGGCCGCGCGCGAATTCCCCGAGCTCGACGTCAGCCTGCGCGGCGCGGTGTCGATCGCCCGCCGGCTGCAGGACCCGCTGGCCGAGCTGGTCAAGATCGATCCGAAGGCGATCGGCGTCGGCCAGTACCAGCACGACGTCAACCAGGGCGAGCTGGCGCGCACGCTCGACGCGGTGGTCGAGGACTGCGTGAACGCGGTCGGCGTCGACGTCAACACCGCCTCCAGCGCGCTGCTGGCGCGGGTGTCCGGCCTCAGCGCCACGCTGGCAGGCAATATCGTGGCTCACCGCGATGCCCACGGCGCCTTCCCCGACCGCGCCGCGCTGCGCGCCGTGCCGCGGCTGGGCGACAAGACCTTCGAACAGGCGGCGGGCTTCCTGCGCGTGATGAAGGGCAGCAATCCGCTCGACGCCAGCGCGGTCCACCCCGAGGCCTACCCGGTGGTCGAGAAGATCATGGTCAAGACCGGCCGCGCGGTCGGCGCGCTGATCGGCGACTCGGCCTTCATCCGCGGGCTCGATGCCGCCGAGTTCACCGACGAACGCTTCGGCCTGCCGACGGTGCGCGACATCCTGGCCGAACTCGACAAGCCGGGCCGCGATCCGCGCCCCGAGTTCAAGACCGCGACCTTCCAGGACGGCGTCGAGGACATCAAGGACCTGCTGCCCGGCATGATCCTCGAAGGCGTGGTCAGCAACGTGGCGGCCTTCGGCGCCTTCGTCGACATCGGCGTGCACCAGGACGGCCTGGTCCACGTCTCGGCGCTGTCGAGCAAGTTCGTCAAGGATCCGCGCGAGGTGGTGAAGGCCGGCGACGTGGTGCGGGTCAAGGTGATGGAGGTCGACGTCAAGCGCCAGCGCATCGCACTGACCATGCGGCTGGACGACCAGCCGGGCCAGCCGGCCGCCGGCGGCGCTCCGCGCGGCGACCGCGAGCGCGACCGTGCGCCGCGCCGCCACGACGGCAAGGACAAGGGCGGCCAGCAGGGCGCGACGGCGATGTCGGCGGCGTTCGCGGCCTTGAGCCGGAAGTCCTGAGCGGCGGACCGGCCGCACTCCGGCGGCCAGGACCTTGGCACGCCGCGCCCAGGCCTGTCCGGCTACCGCCGTGAGATAATCGTGACCTGTCACGATATGAGGAGGCCGCCGCCGTGATCGACGACCGCGACACCCGCACCATGGCCCTGCCGGGCCTGCCGCAGCCGAAGAAGCGCGGCCGCAAGCCGATCGGCGCGCAGGCCATGACCGCGGCCGAGCGCAAGCGCCGCAGCCGCGCCGCCCAGCGCCAGGCCGGCTTCACCAGCCGCGACGGACGCATCCCGACGCCGTTCTCCTGCGAACTCGACGAATTGATGCTGATGCGGCTGCGCAAGGCGGCGCAGGCGGAAGAAGTGCCGATCTATACGGTGCTCGAACGGCTGATCGCCGAGCATCTTTGAGGTGAGGCTTCGCTCGTTGCGCCAGCCTGTAGGAGCGGCTTCAGCCGCGAATGGCGATCCGTGCCGCGGCCGCCATTCGCGGCTGAAGCCGCTCCCGCATAGGCGGTGCGCCATGCATCCGGCGTACCTTCCGCGAGTGCGCCGCTATTCCTTTTTCATCACCGGATAAGGCTTGTAGGCCGTCGCCGTGTACTGGGCGAGCGAGTCCGCATACTGCGCCCACATCAGCTGGAAGTAGTTGGGCGGGAAATGCTGCCAGGCCAGCTGGGCATCCGAGCCCTTGGGGTCGTAGCCGGCCCAGCGGCCGCCCATGCCGTCGAGGAAGGCCTGCATGGCGGCCGGCGAGGGCAGCGCGCCGACCAGTTCCTGCTGGCCGATGGCCGGCCGCTGGTAGCTGGTCGGCACCAGGTGGCCGATGGTGGCGATCAGGTCGGACAGGATGCCCGGCAGCTGCGGACCGGCGCCGCCGCCGTCGGGCCATTGCGAGGCGCTCCACAGGTTCTGCCGCGCCCAGACCAGGCCGCGCTCGGTCTGGTCCTTGCCTTTGACCGCCTGCACCGTGATGTAGGCATAGGGCACCAGGTCCAGGCTGCAGTACCAGAAGCCGCCGTTGGGGCATCCCGACTGGTAGGTGTCGACGAAATCCTGGTCGCCCGGCGTCGGCGGCGCGAACACCTGCGGGATCACCGGCACCCGGCCGCCGAGCTGCCAGGCCAGGTAGGCCGCCATCACCTGGGCCTGGCAGGCGCCCAGGCTGTGGCCGGTCACCACCACCGGGGTGTCCGGGTATTGCTCGAGCAGGCTGTTGAGCGCGTCGATCAGCGCAACCGCCTCGCCGCTCGCCTGGTCGGGCGGCAGCCCGTCGTTGAGCGGTGCGGTCGAGTTGGCGATCTTGACGAAGCCCAGCATCGAGCCGTGGGCGATGTTGCCGTTCTGGCCGGAGACGTCGCTGGTGTTGGGCGTCGGCACCGACAGCTTGCCGTCGACCAGATGGTCGTAACCACCCGACAGCAGCTTGGGCCACGACCACAGCGTGAAGGCGCGCAGGTCCTGGCCGATCTGCTGCCACAGCGCCTTGCCGGCCACGCTGGTATCGGTGCCGCGGATGCCGACCACGAAGCAGTAGGGCGCGCCGTCGGCGTAGCTGAGATTGCCCTGGGCGCGGAACGAGGCCAGGTAGACCAGGTTGCTGTTGTCGCCGTCGCCGTTCTGGCCGTTGGCAGGACCCCAGTCGAGGCTCCAGGCGCCGCCCAGCGCCGCGGGCGAATCGATGCCGGCCTGGCCCGGTGCCGGCAGCGGCGGGGTGTAGGGCTGCTGGGTGGCGGGGTCGATCTGCGTCAACGCGGTGTAGAGCCCCATCGGGATCTCGTTCCAGTCGCCCTCGGCGGTATAGGCCTGCGCGGCCAGCGCGAGCCAGGCCATGCCGTAGTACTGCGACTGCAGCGCAGCCAGCATCTGGGCTGGCGTCGGAGTGGTGTTGGCGGTGCTCATCTTGGCGATTCCTCCTGGGGTGGCCGCCTGCGCCTGCGGGACGGGATGTGCCGGGCGGGCGGTGCCGGGTGTCTTTATAGGCCGGCCGCCGCAGTGGCCCCGGCCGGGCAGGTGACATGCCGCGCGGCGCCGTGACTCCGCGCTCCGGCACCGGATCCGGCCGGTCAAGCATAGGCAGATCGTGTTACCTGCCCGCCCGGCAGAAATGACGGGGAAGGTTGAATTGACCCGGGCATGCTCCTATAACTGTCCTCGCCGCCGTTCAACAGGGGTGTCTAGAAACCCTGCAAGGGGAGGTTTGCCGGCCTCCCTCGATTGCTGCCCTTCCCCCAAAGAGGCATGAACGCGCAGTTCAATCCAGTTTCCGCGTGACCGTCAGCCGGTTCGTCCCTTTGCGGGGCGCGCCCGGGAGCGGCTGCGCGCCGCAACGGGCTTCGGCCCGATCCATCGAGACGCAGGAGGAGGTAGGAATGGCAACGTTGACGGATATCGAGGCACAGATTCTCGAGGCTCGCCTCAAGGTTTATGGGCACACCCTGCAGGACCTGGAAGGCAAGGACTACCACACAGGCCAGCAGGTGAAGAGCGAGGCCGGCCGCGCGCTGTGCTTCGGCCACCCGGACGGCGGCGTCGACATCGCCGGCACCGTGCGCGAGGTCAAGGACATCGCCGACATGAAGCGGCTGGGCGGCGTGCCCGACTACCACTACACCGACGAGAAGCTCAGCGACAGCCACATCGACTACCCGCCGCCGCCGCCCAAGTCCGCCCTGGCGGCGTGCGAGACGCATGCCGGCGACGTCTGCCGCCTGCAGGACGCGCTCGACCCCGAGACGCTGGGCAACGTCGCCCGCGCCGCGCGCGCCTACCTGACCGGCAACTCGGCCAAGGTGAAGGACTGGGAGCCGGTCATCAACGCCATGCAGTTCCCGGTGTCGGGCACCGTGATCAACGCCGGCGACGTGGTGGTGTCGCCCGGCAACCCGCTGCGCATCGACGGCCCCGGCCCGGTCGCCTACAACGCCAAGTCGATCACGGTGGAGCCGGGCGGCCAGATCCTGGTCAGCACCGAGGTCACCTTCAACGTCGGCGTGTTCACCGTCCAACCCTGAGGAGCGCACCATGACTGACCTCGTGATCGGCACGGTCTCGGCCAACGGCCCGAACGGCGGTCCGGGCGCCTCCAGCACGCCCGGCGCGGCCGGCGGCGCGGGCACCTCGGGCACCGACGGCAACAAGACCTGCAGCAAGAACGGCAGCGGCGGCGGCATCGGTGGCAACGGCACCTCGGGCGGCAACGGCGGCGACGGCGGCAAGGGCTCGCCGGCCATCGGCATCACCTTCGTCTCGGCCACCATCAACGGCAACCTGACCATCCAGACCTCGGCCGGCGCCGGCGGCAACGGCGGCCCCGGCGCTGCGGGCGGCAATGGCGGCACCGGCGGCAACGGCGCCGGCGCCACCACCTATTGCAGCGCGACCGCCAGCGGCAACGGCGGCAATGGCGGCAACGGCGGCAACGGCGGCAACGGCGGCCCCGGCGGCGACGGCACCACGGTGACGGTCAAGTACCGCACCCTCAACGGCAACATCATCTGGGGCAGCGGCCAGCAGCCGACCGGCGCCCCGGGCGGCGCCGGCGGCAGCGCGGGCGTCGGCGGCCAGCCCGGCGGCGGCGGCACCGGCGGCTCCAGCAACGGCAACCCCGGCAGCGGCGGCCAGCCCGGCGCGGCCGGCTCGCCGGGCCAGGCCGGCTCGGCCTGCCAGCTCAGCATCATCGTGATGAGCCCGGCCGCGCTGCAGCGGGAGGCGCTATGAGTGCCCCGACCCCGATCATCACCGTCACCGGCCCGGCCGGCATGAGCGGCCGGCCCGGCGGCGCCGGCGCCGCCGGCCTCAACGGCGAGGACGGCCCCAACGGCAGCTACAACAAGCTGAAGAAGGTCTGCTACCCCTCGGGCAACGGCACGCCGGGCCAGACCGGCGCCAACGGCGGCGCCGGCACCTCGGGCACCGTGGGCGCGACCGCGCCGGAGCTGGTGATGTACCTGGGCAGCCTGACCGGCACCCTGTCCATCCTCAGCGTCGGCGGCGACGGCGGCAACGGCGGCAACGGCGGTAGCGGCGGCGCCGGCGGCAACGGCGGCAGCGCCGGCCAGAACCCGCAGTCGTCCTGCCTCACCGGCGGCTGCACCCAGCCGGCCAACGGGGGCAGCGGCGCCAACGGCGGCAATGGCGGCAACGGCGGCAACGGTGCGGCCGGCGGCAGCGGCGGCGACATCACGATCTATTACGCCTCGGAAGGCATCGTGCAGTTCCTGGCGCCGTCGTCGATCGGCGGGGTGGGCGGATCGGGCGGCGCCGGCGGTGCCGGCGGCGCGGGCGGGGTGGGCGGCAGCAACGAGCAGGTGCCCAACCAGCAGACCGGCTCGGCATCGTCGGGCCTGCCCGGCATCGGCGGCACGCCGGGCAGCAACGGCGCGCCGGGCGGCAACGGCCGGATCACCATCTCGGCCAAGCCAGCCGCACTGCTGGCCTCCTGACCCTCGGGCGGAACCGGGCCCTGGCCCGGCGGGCCGCGATCACTCCAAGCACGGCGATCGCGCCCGTTCCGCCCGTCGCGGCCGGACGGACCGCCCATGCCGGCGCTCGGCGTGGGCCCGGTCCGTTCCGGCTCCGGCCGGCACGCCTGTCCGCCGCGTCTCCACGGCGCGGCGGCGGGCGGCCGCATGGGCAGGACGGGTGCGTTCCCGCCAGACGGGACGCAACGATGAGCATCTTTTCCTACAGCGCGCAGGATGCCGCCCTGATGGCCAGCCTGGCCGAACAGGCCGGCTCGGACCTCGACATCCTCAACCCGCCCGACGGCTGGAGCGTGGCGCTCACCTTCAGCGACCCGTTCATGGGCGGGCAGGGCTATATCGTGATCGGCACGCTGCCGTCCAACCAGGCCACCGTGGCGGTGGCCGCCATGGGCAGCACCTGGGACGGCTTCACCCAGGGCTTCGACGCGAGCGGCTTCGCACTGGCGCCGGTGGCCGGCAGCCTGCCCGCCGCCCAGGCCGGCCCGCTGGCCCGGCACACGCTCGACCTGCACCGCCAGCTGCAATCGCTGTCGCTGCCGCTGCCGACGCAGCAGCCCGAACACGCCAGCCGCCTGCTGGCGCTGCCGGCCCGGCTCAAGCACACCAGCGATGCGCTGGCCGCCACGCTCGACCAGTGGCTGCCGGCCAGCGGCCTCGAGGGCGAGGCGGCCAGCCAGGCGCGGCTCGCGGGCAACAGCCTGCTCGAACAGATCAAGCAGGTCGGCGGCGGCGCCGACCCGGCCGGCCTGCAGCACGCGGTGGCGCGCATGCGCGCCACCGTCGCCATGGCCGTCGCACCGATCGACGGCATGATCCAGGCCGGCTACCTGAACCAGTGGAGCTGGATCCAGCCCGACTTCGCCGCGGCGCTCAAGCGGGTCTCGCAGATGGGCGTGTTCGCCCAGCAGTTCCCGGTGGTGTTCGCCGGCATCACGGTGGGCGGCCCGCTGGCGCAGATCGCCGCCGCCTACTCGGCGCCGGGCACCTCGTGGGGCGGCCAGGACCAGTCGCCGGTCACCGACATCGCCTGCTACGCGCTGTCGTCGCCGGCCTTCGGCGACGCCGCCTTCGCCGCCAGCTTCAACGCCCGGCTGCCGACCGCCTACACGGTCAACGCCAGCAATATCGATTTCTTCCCCTCGGCCCCGGTCAGCTACGGGACCAAGCCGCTGGTGCAGACCGGCCAGCTGCAGACGCTGCAGGCCAGCATGCCGGCCTACGACTCGCCCTGGGCCGAACGCACCGCCCATTTCTACGGCCAGGCACTGGGCTTCGGCCAGTACGCGCGGCTGGCCTGCTGCCGCGGCTGCGAGGGGACCGACGGCCTGCGCGACTTCGCCGGCGCGCTGATGCAGGCGGTACCGCAGAGCTACTCGGCGCAGACCGCCGCGCCGCTTTCGATCCTGTGCTCGCTGACCTACCTGCGCTACCAGCACCCGGGCCAGACGCCGGTGCCGCCGGCGCCGTGGGTCTGGGTCGCCGACATCGCGGCGGACAGCGTCACCTGGGGCAGCGTGTTCGCCAACCCGACCAGCCACGACGTGGCGCTGGTGTTCCGCGGCACGGTGTCGGAACAGGAGCTGGTCGAGCGCATCGCCGACTGCCGCGCCTACCTGCCGACCTGGCTGCAGGGCGCGCCGTCCGACGCCGGCGTGGGCAACGGCATCGGCACGCTCTACGCCGCGCTGCGCGACAAGCTGGCGGCGGCGATCCAGGCCGGCCTGGCCCGCGCCGGCAGCGGCGGCAGGCTGCTGCTGGCCGGCCACGACGCCGGCGGCAACCTGGCCGGCCTGGCGATGCTGGACCTGATCATCAATCCGCGCGCCGGCCTGCCGGCGCCGGCCCAGGCCTATTCGATCGGCGCGCCGCCATTCGCGCTGATCAGCTTCACCAAGTACTACGCCACCAAGGTGCCGGCCGACACGGTGTTCCAGGTCGCCCGCGTCAGCGACGTGGTGCCGCGCTTCGCGCTGAACCAGACCGTCTACACCGTCGGCGCGATGGTGCCGCTGACCGGCGGCGACACCGATCCGTACAACGGCAACAGCTACCACGCCATCAGCACCTATATCGCGCTGCTCAATCCCGGCCTCGCCGCGCCGCGCGTCGCCCGCACCACGCTGGCCGACCTGGCCCGGGTCGGCACGCTGCCGCCGGCCGGCCACGCGCTGTTCAGCCGCACGCTGGAGCAACGCAATATCACCCCGGCCCAAGTGGCGCCGGGCGTGCTCGACAGCGCCGCCAGCCCCGACGGCGTGCTGCGGCTGGCCTGGTCGCCGCGCGGCGGCATGACCAGCAGCCTGCCCATCGTCGGGCTGGACAGCCGCCGCATGGATGCCCGCTTCGCGGCCGAGGAGGTATGGGTGCGCGGCGGCCACAAGCTGCAACTGGAAGCGCCCGAAGGCCACACGCTGCAGGTGGCGCTGGGCCGGTTGCGGCTCGATCCGGGCGCGGTGGTCGAGGTCGCGGCCCAGTTGGTCTTGCACATCGGCGACCTGCAGGGCGGGCAGGCCGATGCGCCGCCGATCACCTTCGAAGTGATCGGCGCGCCGGGCAGCGACGGCCCCGCCGGCGGCAACGGCTATCCCGGCGCGCCGGGTGCGCCCGGCATACCCGGCGGCAACGGGGGGAACGGCGGCAATGGCGGCTCCGGCAGCGTGGGCATGCCGGCGTTCGATGCCAAGATCATGGTCGGCCGCCTGGACGGCGTGATCCACGTCGTCGCGCGCGGCGGGACCGGCGGCCGGGGAGGCGCTGGCGGGGCGGGCGGCAACGGCGGCAACAGCGCCGGCGGCTCGCCCGGCGGCAATGGCGGCAGCGGCGGTGGCGGCGGCCCGGGCGGCAACGGCGGCGTCGGCTCCAGCGTGCTGATCACCTACACCGAGCTCGGCCCAGGCGGCCGCGTCGAAGCCGACACCGCGCCGGCCTCGGGCGGCGCAGGCGGCTCCGGCGGCCGCGGCGGCGTTCCCGGTGCCGGCACGCCCGACGGCAGTCCCGGCCCCAATGGCCCGAGCGGCCCCTACGGCGCCTTCGGCCGGGCCAGCATCGTGATCGTCCGCCAGCAGGCCTGACCCTTCGCCCCGCGACGCGGCGCCTGCCGTGTCCCGGGGCCCGAATTCCACGTGGACGGCCCCTTGGCCGCCGGCATCCAGGCCGGCCGCCGCCCGCCGCCCCAAGGCACAGGAGTCCGCAGCATGAGCCACGCCTACCGAGCCGAGCAGTTGCGCAGTTCGGCCACTCCCATCCTGGTCAACGGCGCCCGCCTCGATCCGACCGTGCTGGCGCTGGGCCAGGCGGTCGGCTTGCTGGCGCCGGCCGGCGGCGGCCAGGTCTACCAGCTGGTGGCCGACTGGTTCGCCGACCCGGTCGGCAACATCGGCAACGCCTTCAAGACCAACGGCCCGCTGCTGGCCGACCTGCTGGTGCAGCTGCTGGGCCAGGTCGGCGGCCACGCGCTCGGCATCCCGGTGAAGAATCCCGGCAGCCTCGGCCAGTGGCTGCCGATCAACAATCCGGCCACCGGCAAGCCGACCGGGCTCTACCTGGTCAGCGACCCCGATCCGGGCGAGGACGGCCAGCCGGGCGACCAGCAGTTCGGCCTCGGCGTGATGTACCGCAGCACCTTCGCCGCCGGCACGGTGGCGAGCGGGCCGAGCGGCATCGACGTCGCGCTGTGGGGCCTGATGCCGCTGATCAAGGTGGGGCAGGGCTCGCTCTCGCTGACGCTGGGCCAGGCCGGCTACCCGATGCAGGTCGGCATCGCGGTGGCGGCCGCCGACGGCGGCAAGATCGTCGACCAGGACGGCCTGTCGTTCACCGGCGGCAAGATCACCGGCAGCCTCGACGTGGCGGCGCCCTCGGTCGACATCTCGGTGCTGGTGCAGCAGCTGATGCTGCCGACCGCCGCCGCGCCGCGCGACTACACGCTGGCCGACCTGGCCGCGATCAGCACCATCGACCTGATCAGCACCATCGCCACGCTCGGCGTGATCGCGCTGACAGACCTGGTCGGCGACCTGCCCCAGGCGCAATACCTGCTGCCGATGCTGGGCCTGTCGCCCAGGGTGCCGGGCAGCCAGACCCCGCTGCCGCTGCTGCGCTGGGACACGGTGGTGGCCCAGGCGGTGAACGGCGGCAACCCGGCCGAGCCGTTCATGGCCTGGTTCGCCGCGCTGTTCTCCGATCCGGCGCTCAGCCGCGAGTGGCTCGGCTGCGTGGCCGGCCTGACCGGCGGCGAGCCGGCCGCGGTGAGCGGCGAGGGCACGCGCGCCGCGCCGTTCAGCCTGCCGCTGCTGACGGTCGAGAACATCGGCAGCCTGGCCTTCACCGCCGCCACCACGGTCGACGCGGCCGGCCAGCGCACGCTGTTCCCGGGCCTGGCGGTGAAGGCGGTGCCGGCCCCGCTCGGCGGCGCGGCGCAGCTCAATTTCGGCGGCGCGCTCGAGCTCGGCGCCTTCGTGCTGTCGGCCACCGCGCCGGCGGTCAAGCCGCAGATCCGCTTCGAGGCCGGCCTGAGCCTGAACGGCCCGACCGCCGACGCGCCGCTGTTCTCCGGCAGCGTGGGCGGCAAGGACTATGTGTTCGGCGCGCTGGCGGCCGGCCTCGGCATCGAGGTCTGGCCCGACGAATCGAGCGGCACGACCACGCTGGTGCCCTCGATCGTGCCGCGCTTCCAGCTGCAGGGCGTGACCACGCCCAACGGCAGCTTCGACAGCATCGACCTGCTGCAGCCGGGCAAGCTGGTCGACCAGCTGATCAGCGAGGTCTACCCGCTGATCGAAGGCGCCTTCACCGAGCTGTTCGGCAGCACCGCCGCGAGCTTCGGCGGCTTCGCCGCGGCCCTGGTCGGGGTGGTGCCGCCGGCCAGCGCGCCGTCGTGGCCCACCGAGCTGGCGCCGCCTTTCAGCGCCCAGCGCATCGCCCAGTCCTATGCCGACCCGGTCGGCGCGCTCGGCGGCTATTACGCCAAGCTCTTGTTCGGCGGCGTCGAGGTCGACGGTAAGCCGGCCTTCCAGTACATCGTGCAGACCTTCGCCAACCTCCTGGCCCAGTCGGGCGAGGCCGCGGTGCGCGGCGCCGGCACGCCCGACGACCCGTGGCTGGCGCCGCTGTCGAGCACGCCGGTGTCGCTGCTGTGCTACGTGGTGCCCGGCGAAAGCAATGCGGGCACGCTGATGCTGGGCCTGGCGCTGACGCCGCCGCTGTCCATCACCGGCGGCCCCGAGGTGGTACTGCTGGCCAAGCTCGAACTGCTGGCGCTGCAGATCGCCGCCGGCGGCACGGCGCTGGCCGGCGCCCAGGTGCTGCCCTCGCTCGGCTGCGCCTTCTCGCTGCCCGACGGCTACACCACGCCCGAGGTGGCCGGCGCCCAGCTCAAGGTCGAAAGCAGCGGCTTCTCCACGCGCTGGGCGCGCGCCGGCGGCTGGACCTGGGACATGCACGTCGGCCAGCCGGCGGTGGTGGTCGACGGCAACGAGATGAAGGTGGGCAGCGACATGCTGTTCACCGACGCGAGCGCGCTCGAAGACCTGGTGACCCAGGCCGCCGCGACCTTCGCGCCGCTGCTCACCCGCCTGCTCGGCGTCGCCGCCTACCGCAGCGGTACCCGGGCCGGCCTGGCGCTGACCGGCGTACTGGGCCTGTTGCCACAGCTGGCCGGCCAGATGCCGGCCGGGCTGAGCTGGCCGGCCGGCATGCCGCTGCTGACGCCGGCCAACTTCAACGATCCGCTCGGCGACATCAAGGCCCAGCTGGCCGCGGTGTTCGCCTCCGACGCCAATGCGCGCGCCGCGCTGGGCCTGATCGGCTGGGCGACCTCGAGCGCGGCCGAGGCGCCGGCCATCGCCGGCGCCGGCCTGTTCGCCGACCCGTACCGGGTGCCGATCGGCCTGCCGCTGCCGTTCGACCTCGGCGTCTGGATCGACCCGGTGGCCCAGACCGTCGGCCTCGGCGTGGCGCGCGGCATCGTCACCACCGTCGGCTCGACCCAGTGCAGCGTGGCGCTGGCCGGCAACCTGGTCGAATACGCGCTCGGCAGCACGGCGGCGCCGAGCCGGCCGCTGCTGCCCGGCGGCGTGCTGTCGGCCACCTTCACCGGCACCGACGGCGGCAAGCTGATCGACGATCCGTCCGGCGTCGGCAGCCTGGGCAGCCTGACCGTCGGCTGCGCGCTCGGCTGGCAGCAGGGCGGCCTGGTGCTGCAGCCGGTGTTCACCCTGGTCGATGCCCAGCTCACCGGCTTCCTGCCGTCGAGCGTGCTCAACCTGCCGGCCACCAGCGCGCCGCCGGCCGATCTCGACGCCTTCGGCGGCCAGCTCAACGTGGCGATCGGCGCGGTGCTGGAGCTGTTCGGCAGCAATCCGACCTTCCGCACCGTGCTGGGCCTCTTGGCCCGGCTGGGCCTGGTGCAGGTCGATACCGCCAGCGGCAAGGTCAGCGGCATCAACACCGGCGGATTCAACGCGCTGATCTCCAGTCCCTACGACTTCCTGCGCCAGGGCCTGCTGCGGCTGCTGGCCAACGACGAGCCGCCGCCGGCCGCGCTGTTCGCCTCCGAAGCGCTGCCGCTGGACCGGCTGGCCGCCGCCACGCCGCAGGCCCGGCTCGACGAGCTGGCCGCCGCGCTGGGACTGACCGACGGCCAGTCGCCGCAGCAGCAGCTGTTCGGCCTGCTGTGGCAACTGCTCGGCGTCACCCCACCGCCGGCACCGGCCAGCCTGCTGGCGCTCGGCAACGCGCTGGGCCTGCTCACCGACGCCGACAGCGGCTACGCGCCGGTCCCGGCCGCCTGGCTCAAGCTGCTGGCCCACCCGGCCCAGCAACTGCCGCAGCTGTTCGCCACGCTGTGGAACGACAAGCTGGCGCTGGCCGCGCTGCTGAGCCAGTGGCAGACCAATCTCGACGGCCTGGCCTGGGGCCGTTCGTGCTCACGGTCAAGAACGGCAACCAGCTCAGCGTCGGCGTGCCCGACAGCGCGCCGGTGCTGGTCGGCGGCATCCTGGCGCTATCGGGCGCCGCCAGCTTCAACCTGCAGACCGGCGCGCTCGAGCTGGCCAGCGGTGCCCTGGTGGCGCCGGTCGGCATCGGCGTCGCCACCACGCTTGGCTATGCGCTCGGCAGCGGCGCCGGCGCGCCGACCTTCAAGGCCTTCGCCACCTTCGGCGGCCGCGGCCTGCCGGCGCCGCTGCCGCTGCAGTTCCTGCCGTTCGACGCCGCCACCTTCGTGCCGCAGCTGTCCAAGGTGGCGCCGGCCTATGCGCTCGGCACCTTCGTCACCGGCGTGATCGAGCCGCTGCTGCTCAATCCCTACCCCTTGGCGCAGGCGATCTTCACCGCGCTGGGCCTGGCCTGGCAGGACGAGCAGAGCAAGACCTGGTACCTGAAGTCGCCGCTGGGCCTGTTCGAGCAGCCCTTGCGCTGGCTGCTCAACGACGCGGTGGTCGGCCTCGACGGCCGGCTCAACATCGCCCAGTTGGCCAAGGTGCTGGCGCTGATCCCGGCCGCGGGGCCGCAGGACGGCGTCCACGTCGCCAAGGTGGACGGCGGCGTGCGGGTGGCCGGGCTGCCCTACAACGTGGCGGTCGATTTCACCGCCGACGTCGACACCCAGCGCTTCATCGTCGCGCCGCAGCTGACGGCGGCGCTCGAGCTCGGCATCGACCAGGCCAGCATCGACGCGCTGAAGTTCGAACTGTCGCTCGACCCCTCGTTCCAGCCCGGCTTCACCGCCAAGGTGACGCTGTCGGGCCAGGTCGGCAGCAGCAAGCTGGCCATCGCCACCGGCTACGACGCCGGCTTCCTGCTGGCGCTCGGCAGCGGCGAGGCGCAGCCGGCCTTCGTCATCCTGCCGTTCCCGGGCTGGCAGACGCTGGTCAGGCAGGCGCTGCAGAAGGCGGTGCCGCTGCTGGCGCAGGAATTGACCAATGCGCTGCTCGAAGGCTTGGCCCAGACCGGCGCCGCCGATTTCGCCCAGCGCCTGCGCACCGCCGGCAACCTGCTGCAGGTGGCCAACCTGGTGCAGGCGCTGGCCAATGTCGAAGACCCGACCCAGGTGCCGAACGTCGCGCTGACCTGGCTCGGCGGCCGGCTGGCCAGCAGCCAGGCCGCGGAGACCATCGGCGCGGTGGTGGCGCTGCTGACGGGCCTGGTGGCCGGCGTGGCGCAGCAGGGCAGCCTGTTGGCCTACCAGCCGTCGAGCCGGTTGCCGGTCACGCTGCTGGCCGGGCTCGACACCTCGGTCTCGCCGGGCCGGCTCGGCCTGTGGGTCGAGCTGACGCCGCCGGCCATCCCCCTGGTCAAGCTCAACCTCGGCCGCAGCGGCTTCGGCCTGGCCTTCAACGCCGACGGCACGCCGGCCGGCGGCGCGCCGCTGTTCCAGCTGCAGGCCAGCGTATGCGCGCCGATCGAGGGCAGCCAGGGGCCGGCGCTGAACATCGGCTTCGACAGCGGCACGCTGCGCTTCACGCTCGGCATCGACCCGCTCGGCGGCAGCGCCACGCCCAGCCCGCTGTACCGCGAGCTGCTGCCCAAGCCGTTCGGCCTCGACGACGGCGGCGCGATCGGCGAAGCCGCCACCCAGTGGGCGCTGGCCATCCTGGTCAACGTGGTGCCGCGCTACGTCTCGCTGGTGGTGCTCAATACGCCGGCGGTGGCCAAGTGGCTCGACGCCCAGCTGTTCACCGCCAGCCGCAACCCGACCGTCGGCCAGATCCTGGTCGCCAGCCAGCTCTTGGTGCTCGAGCAGAACAAATACCTGCTCAACAGCTTCGACGCGCTGCGCCAGCTGACGGTGCAGCAGTTCCTGGCCGGCCTGCTGCGCACGCTCTTGTCGACCCAGATCAAGGTGCTGACGCTGAACCAGACCGGTGGCCTGTGGATCGGTCCGCAACCGGGCACCGAGGGCAATTTCGGCCTGGTGCTGCAGCTGCCCGACCTGGTGCTGAAGTCGAGCGTGCCGACCTTCAAGCTGCAGATCGGCGCGACCGACTCGGCCTGGATCGGCAAGACCGGCCTCAACGCCGAGCAGTTGCAGCCCGGCATCGGCGTGTTCGTGCCGATCGACGCCACCACGCCGCATTTCGACCGGCTGCGGCTGCTGCTGGTCAACGTCGGCGTCGAGTTCGCCGGCAGCGACGCCAACCCGCTGGTCAACCTGGCGCGCTTCAAGATGAAGTCGGTGGCGCCGCGCGGCCTGGTCACCTTCGATTTCGGCCAGTCCGACATCGTCACCAACTACGGCGGCGCGATCAGCCTGGGCAGCATCGCGCCCTCGCTGGTGCCCAACGTCGGCGGCAGCAACGCCAACCCGGTGGCGCAGAACCTGCTGGGCAACGGCAGCGCCGAATCGACCGACAAGTCCAATCCGCCGGCCAACCCGACCTTCTCGGCCACCGCCGCCTACGGCCACCAGGCCAGCCCCTCGGCCGGCGGGCTGTGGGTGCAGCTGTACGACGGCCAGGGCCAGCCCTCGACCGAGGTGGTGGTGCCGGTGCAGCGCAGCTTCGGCCCGCTCTACGTCGATTCGATCGGCGCCGGCTGGCAGCAGGACCCCAAGCTGCTCGACATCCTGTTCAGCGGCTCGGTGGCGCTGGCCGGCCTCAAACTCGACGTGCTCGGCCTCGACGTCGGCGTGCCGGTGACCAATCCGACCGATTTCAACGCCTACCAGCTCGACCTGAAGGGGCTCAACGTCACCTTCGAGGGCGGCGGCGTCGACATCAGCGGCGGCCTCTTGAAGACCACCACGCCGATGCTGAGCTACACCGGCCAGCTGGTGGTGAAGGCGTCGAAATTCTCGCTGGTGGCGCTCGGCTCCTATGCCGAGCTGCCGACCGCCAACGGCACCGCGCCCTCGCTGTTCGCCTTCGTCAACCTCAACATCCCGCTCGGCGGACCGCCGCCGTTCTTCGTCGAGGGCCTGGCCTTCGGCTTCGGCTACAACCGCGACATCGCCATCCCGCCGGTCGGCCAGATCCAGCAGTTCCCGCTGGTGCAGGGCGCGCTCAGCAGCAGCACCTTCGGCGACGATCCGACGCCGGAAAGCGCGCTGGAAGTGCTGTCCCAAGTGGTGGCGCCGTCGCTGGGCCGCTACTGGGTGGCGGCCGGCCTGCGCTTCAGCACCTTCCAGCTGCTCGATACCTTCGCGCTGCTGTTCGTCAAGTTCGGCCGCACCTTCGAGATCGACCTGGTCGGCGTCACCGCCGCCTCGCTGCCGCCCAAGGTGCCGCGCTCGGCCGCCATCGCCTACATGGAGCTCGGCCTGGTGGTGGCCTTCAAACCGGTCGACGGGGTGGTCTACGCCGAGGCCCAGCTGACGCCGAATTCCTTCCTGTTCGCGCCGTCGTGCCGGCTCACCGGCGGCTTCGCCGCCTACCTGTGGTTCAACCCGCCGTACAGCGACGACGGCCCGCGGCCGGGCGACTTCGTCATCACGCTGGGCGGCTACAACCCGGTGTTCTCGCCGCCCAAGTGGTACCCGAACCCGCCGCGGCTCGGCTTCAACTGGCCGGTGATGAGCACGGTCAGCATCTCGGGCGGCTCGTACTTCGCGCTGACGCCGTCGGCGGTGATGGCCGGCGGCTACCTGCGGGTGCAGTTCCACGCCGGCCCCTTGCGCGCCTGGCTCAACGCCGGCGCCGACTTCATGATCGCCTGGCAGCCGTTCTGGTTCTCGGTCGACATCTACGTCGACGTCGGCGCGGCCTTCGAGACCACCATCCTCGGCATCTCGGTCACGCTGTCGATCGACCTGGGCGCCAAGCTGCACCTCGAAGGGCCGCCGGTGCACGGCTCGGCCTACGTCCACTGGTTCGTCATCTCCTTCACCATCCCGATCGGCGACAGCGGCAACAACGACCATGCCACGCTGAGCTGGGACGACTTCGCCCGGTCCTTCCTGCCGCCGCAGGATTCGCCGGAGATGAAGGGCAGCGGCGAAGGCAGCCTGCGCGCCGCGGCCGGCGCGGATGCGGACCCGCCGCCGCCGGTGCCGATCAAGGCGCAGGCCCAGGCCGGCCTCCTGACCACGCTCGACGACGGCACCTGGGTGCTGCAGAGCCTGCCGTTCGCGCTGGCGATCGAGACCGCGATCCCGGCGACCGCCTCGACCATGAGCGCCTGGCAGGGCGCCACGCTGCCGACCGGGCCCTATATGGGCGTGCAGCCATGCTCGCGGCTGCGGGTCGAGACGCCGTTCACCTTCAGCCTGCAGGACGCCGCCGGCAATCCGCTGAGCCTGCCGGTCGACGCCTTCGCGGTCGCCGCCAACATCGGCACCGCGCCGGCCGCGCTGTGGGGCAATAAGCCGTTCGACCCGGCCGCGCCGGTCCCCGCCGGCGCCCAGTTGCTCGACCGCACCATCAACGGCGTGACGGTGGCCGCGGTGGCCGACGTCGAGCTGAACGTGATCGGGCCGATCGACCTGGCGCGCGCCTTCAGCTTCGTGCTGCTGCCGCCCAACTGGCTGCCGTTCGGCAGCGGCCCGCGCTACACGCCGGCCGCGCCGATGGACCAGAGCGGCGCGCTGGCGCGGCTGATGGCCAGCGTGATGGCGCCCGGCGTGGTCGCCACGCGCGAAGCCATCCTGGCCGCGCTGCAGGCGCAGGGCGTGCCGGTGGTGGCCGAGCCCGACCTGTCGCAGATCGCGGCGCTCGGCTGGGCGATCTACCAGGCGCCGCCGACGCTGGCCAAGCTGACCGAGACGCTGGCGGCCGTGCCGGGCTGGAACCTGCCGGCGGCCGGGCCCGCGCCGCGGCTGGCCGCGGCCGCGGCACCGGCGCCGCTCGAAGCGCCGCGCCTGCTCGGCGGCCTGCGCCGCTACCGCATGCCGGCGGTGCCGGCCGCGGCGGTACCGGCCGCGGCGGTGCCGGCTGCCGCGGCCGTCGAGCCGGCGGCGCCGCGGGCGCTGGGTTCGGACGACTTCCAGATCCGGCGTAACGCGCTCGGCGGCCGCCGCTTCGACCCGCTGGCCTTCGAGCCGGCCGTGCCGCTGCAGTCGGGCGGTGCGGCGAGCGACATGGCGCGGACCTTCGCCGCCCGCGGCGGCCCGGCGCCGGCGCCCGGCGCCAGTCTCGGCGTGCAGTTGCACGAGGGCACGGTGGTGGCCTGCGCGGTCGATCCGCGCGGCAAGCTGGCGCTGTCGCGCGACGGGGTGCTGCCGCTCAAGGCGCTGTGCTTCGGCGACAACGACGCGCTGCTCGGCGAAGTGCTGCTGGACGAGGGCGCCGAGCACGGCGAGGCGCCGGCCGGCACCGCGACCGTGCTGGTGCAGGGCCTGGGACTGGGGCAGCACGCCGCGGTCGGCTGGCAGCTCGACGCTCCGCTGGTGCGCAGCGGCTTCGACACCTTCCTGGCCGACGGCTGCCGACTGCATCCGCAGGCGGCGCCGCGCTACGACCTGGCACGCCGGCTCAAGCCGCGGCTGACCGAGCTGACGGTGGCCGACCTGGCGCTGCACAACCGCGTCCGCACGGTGGGCGGCGGCATCGAGCCGGGCTGGCTCGACACCGTGCTGCCTGCCGGCATGCGGCAGGTGGCGGTGCAGGTGGAGGGCGCCGACCCGGCCGACGCGGCGCAGGCGGTGCTGTCGATCGGCGCGGAGATCGCGCCCAAGCCGGCCCAGACCCGCGCGGTCGCCGGCGGCGCGCTGCTGATCTACGCGCTGCCCGACGGCGCCGGCGCCACCGCGGTGCGCACGCTCGACCGCGCCGGCCTGCAGGTGGCCGCGGTGCTGGGCCTGGCCGAACCGCTGACGCGCAACGGCCCGGCCAGCATCGAGCTGGCCGCCTACGGCGTCCGCCTGGGCAGCCGCGGCGCACCGGCCAGCAACATCCACATCCACGCGGCGCCGCTGGCCGCAACCGAGGAAGCCCTGTCATGAGCGACGACATTCCCGTCCATACCGGCGGCGACCTGCTGTCGGGCCAGATCGAATTCATCCAGAGCTGCTCGCCGCCGCTGGTGGCCGGCCATTACCAGCTGGCCTGGAGCCAGCAGGTGAACAACGTCACCGCCGGCACGCCGCCGGTCTATGCCGGCAGCCAGAAGCTGGTGGTCAGCGGCCCGCGCTTCACCCTGCCGGCCGACAGCGTGCAGTCGGTCTATCCGCCGGCCGCGCAGAGCGGCAACTATGCCGACGTGATGCCGCACGTCGTGCTCAACCGCGCCACGCTGCCGTGGGAGAGGCCGCTGCCCGGCGGCGCGCCGTGGCTGGGCCTGTTGCTGCTGACCGAGGCCGAGCTGGCCGGCGCCACGGTCGAGACGATCACGGTGAGCCAGCTGCTGGCGCCGCCGAGCGGCACCCAGGGCCCGGCGATCGCCGTGGCCGACCTGCTGCCCGGCGAGGCCGACAGCCAGTGCAACGCGATCGACCTGGCCGCCGCGCTGTTCGCCAACCTGGCGCCGACGCTGGCCGAGGTGCCGCTGCTGTGCCACGCCCGCCGCGTCAATACCGCCGACAAGGAGGAGCTCGGCATCAATGCCGACGGCACCTTCTCGGTGGTGATCGGCAACCGGCTGGTGCCGGCCAAGCTCGACACCGACACGCGCTACAGCGCGCTGCTGGTCTCGCTCGAAGGCTGGTCGGCCATGCTGCCCGGCTACGGCGGCGACGGCAGCACGCCGAGCGGCAATACCGGCGCGGCGGCCAAGGTGCGGCTGTGCGTGCTGGCCAGCTGGGGCTTCCGCGCCAGCGCCGGCGCCGGCAGCTTCAGCGGGCTGATGAAGAACCTGGCGCGGCCGGGCGGCATCGGCCTGCTGCAGTACCCGCACGGCAGCGCGGTCGGCAACGATGCGGCGCAGACCGCGCTCGACATCGGCTTCGTGCCGCTGACCAACAACACCCGCGCCGGCGAGGAGACCACCTCCTGGTACCGCGGCCCGCTGTCGCCGGTGCCGACCAACCCGGCCGCGGTGGCGCCGGCCCAGTTCAGCGACACGCTGACGCGCTACGACCCCGACACCGGCCTGTTCGACCAGAGCTATGCGACCGCCTGGCAGATCGGCCGCCTGCTCGGCCTGGCCGACTCGGCCTTCGCCCGCGCGATGTTCGATTGGCGCCGCGGCCTGCTGCAGAGCATGGTCCGCATCCAGCAGCAGGGCGCCCGGCTGGCGCGGCTGCCGGACGACCCGGCGCTGGCGCGGCTGGCCGCGCCGCGCCACCCGGACGTGGCACCGGCGCTGCAGAGCCAGGCCGCGCTGTTCGACGCCGCGCGCACCCACCTGCTCGACGCCGAGCAGCAGCCGGTGCTGCCCAAGGTGGTGCCGCACTCGCGCCGCGCCGACCCGCTGCTGTCGCGCCAGCTGGCGCCGCGCGCGCAGCTGCGCAGCGCGAACGGCGGCGCGGACTCGGGCGACCCGCTGCTCGACCTGCTCGACGGCGTGCTGGGCGGCTACGGCGCCGCGCCGGCGGACGAAGCGGGGTAGGGCGCGATCCGACGTCGTAGGGCGGGCTTGATGCCGACCTACGACGGCAACCCACCGGTTTTCGTAGGAGCGGCTTCAGCCGCGAAGGGTGGAGATTCGGGCACGGCGATCCGTACCCGCCACCGCCGTGCAGCGATCGCACAAATTTGATAGCGAATTCCGGGGCGGCCACGCCCCACTGGAGACGAACATGAAATCCGCCATCGACCGTACCGGCCAGTTGGCCGACCTGGCCGGCATCGCGCTGCGGCAGGCCGCCCAGGCGGTGCCCGCCGCCGCCGCGGCCGCCTCCGCGCTGCGGCTGGCCGCGCCGGCCGGCGACTTCGACCCGCCGCCGCTGCCGCAGTCCTGCATCGACTGGCTCAGCGAGCTGGTGCTGCTGTACGGCGTGCCGTTCGACTACCTGGTGCCGGTGGCCGCCATGCTGCCGGCCGAATCCATCCGCTTCTTCTACCTCGACCAGAACTACAGCAACCGGCTGATCGACGGCGCCGCCAGCATCGGCGTCGGCTCCAGCGTCGAATCGCTGGCGCTCCTGAGCCAGATCGAGAACGTGATCAACCAGGCGCTGCAGCGGCTGGCCGTGCCGCGCTCGGCCCGCACCGGCCAGCCGGCCGGCACCCCGAGCGGCGCGCCGAGCGGCTTCCTGCTGCGCTCGGCCGCGGTCTCGGGCTGGCCCGGCATCGAGGTGACCGCCACCGACGCCCAGGGCGGACGGGTGTCGCTGCTGCGGCTCGACCGGCTGTCGACCGACGTGCTGTTCTGCCTGTTCGGCGGCACGCCGGCCGAGGTGCGCATCCACCAGCCGAGCGAGAGCCTGCATTTCGGCGTGATCGACGACAACCAGGGCCATTACTCGGCCACGCTGCGCTACGTCGCCGGCGCCCAGGCCGGCCAGCAGATCGGCACCCAGACCGCGCCGGTGTCGCTGCGCACCGGCACGGTCGCCGACGTGGTCGACGTCAGCAAGACCGTCGCCGCGCTGACCCAGGCGCTCCAGCAGGCCGGCGCCTTGCCGCCGCAGGGCGTCACCGCCGCCGAGTTCGCCATCGAGATGGTGCAGAGCGCCGGCGTGCAACCGTTCAACCCCGCCGCCAAGGAGGCATGATGAGCGCGATCGTCAACCCGACCTGGGCCGGCCCCTGCCTGCTGGTCCCGATGTATTCCGAGGCGCTGCTGATCGGCACGCCCAACCAGGACGCCAGTCGCTTCACCTGGGCCAATACCGGCTACGACTACACCGCGCTGCCGTTCGCCACCCCGGCCGCGCCGCCGTTCTCGACCAACGGCGGCACGCCGGCCACCGGCCTGCACCTGAGCTGGACCCTGCCGTCGGCGCTGCGCAGCGGCCAGCAGCCGGGCGCCCAGGGCGCGGTGCAGTTCCCGACCACGCCCAACCGCTGGCTGGTCACCCGTTCCTACGTCGCCGCCGACGGCAGCGCGCCGGTGCTGACCGCCTGGGTGGTGCAGAGCGACTACACCGGCCCCGACGGCACCGTGTCCTGGCCGGCGCCCGGCTCCGACCTCGGCTACACCCGGCTCGGCAAGGTCTACACGCTGGCCAGCTGGCGGGCCCAGCCCGGCGCCCAGCCGCCGTTCCTGCAGGCGGTGGCGCCGGGCAACGTGGCCTTCGCCTCGGTCTACGCCAACGTCGGCAATGTGTTCGCCTTCTACGATCCGCTGCCCGACTCGGCCCAGGGCAGCTACGCCTACAGCGTGCTCGGCTGGTACGCCACGCCGGCCAACGACCCGCTGTTCGGCGCCAACGGCGGCTTCACCAACCAGGCGCAATGGCAGGCGCTGATGGACGGGCTCGACTGGTCGACCCTCACCACCGTGGCCGAGGCCCAGGCCGCCTGGCAGGCCTGGCTGCTGGCCAACCCGATCAGCGGCGGGCCGGCGCTGACGCCGGCGCAGGGCCAGCTCGCCTCGCAGACGCTGTGCCACTCGCTGCTGTACGGCATCGAGTGGAAGGGCAACGGCTATCCCTACCCGCTGTACACCGACCCGACCATCTCGCCGAACCCGCCGGCGGTGTCGATCGGCAGCAACTCCGCCGAGGCGCTGGCCGCCTGGATCGCCAGCACCATGCCGGGGCCGGTGCAGCAGGAGGTCGAGACCATGCTGCTGGCCTTCCAGAACGGCCTGATCTTCGACTACGCCACCGACACCGCCAAGTTCGAGATGGTCACCCAGGCAGCCCGCTTCGGCTCGCTGCCGGGCGGGCTGGCCTGGGTGGTGGCGCGGCCCGGCGACGCCAACCTGTCGCTGGCGGCGCAGGGCGGCAACAGCACGCTGCCGCTCGACGCGGACCAGACCGCCGCGCTGACCGAGCTGGCCGCGCTGCAGCAGCAGCTCGACGACGGCCGCGCGCTGCTGCTGTCGCTGCAGCAGGCGCTCTACGCCGCGCTGTGGAAACAGATCAACTGGACCAACCGCAGCGGCATCCCCAAGAGCCAGGTGCTCAACTACGTCAAGCTGCTGAGCGACCCCACCACCGGCCTGATCCCGTCGACCCAGCGCCAGATCGACCAGCTGTCGGGCCAGGTCGACGCCAAGGCCGCCGCCCTGCGCGCGCTGCTGGGCAAGACCTACGAGCTGAGCAGCCTGCCGGCCGCGCGCAGCTATGGGCCGATGGACCCGGTGGTCCTGGTGGCCGGCGCCGGCACCGACAGCAAGCTGGCCCAGCCCGGCGCCTTCGGCGATGCCAACGGCGCCGCCGGCCGCTTCACAGGCCAGACCATCCGCGCGCTGACGCTGGCGGTGCCGCCGGGCAGCGCGACCATGGTCACGCTGGACGCCGCCGACTTCGCCGGCCGGTTCCCGACCGGCAGCGGCATCCCCAAGGAAAGCGCGGACTTCTGGACCGAGACCATCCTGCTCGACCCGGGCAATGCGCTGTGGCTGGCCAAGCTGGCCTATGCCAAGACCAGCCTGCCGCCGCCGAGCGACCAGGCATTGGCGGCGCTGGCGGCGGTGATCCGCGCCCAGCAGGCGCTGCCGTTCAGCAGCGAGGGCCTGGCGCTGGCCGACCCGGCGCTGCTGGCCGCCGCGGTCGGCTTCAGCGGCGTCGCGCCGTCGGCGATCGCGGTCGATCCCTGGGTCACGCCGTGGACGCCGGTCTACCTCGACTGGCAGGTCGGCTGGTCGCCCAGCGCGCCAGGCCCCGACCTGCCGGGCATGCTCAAAGACTGGACGCTGGAAGACGTCGACTACGTCTGGAACGGCGGCGCCATCCCGGCGGTGACCGACGTCTACACCGGCCGCACCACGCTGACGCCGAACCAGGCGCTCGGGCTCAACGCCTCGATCGAGCAGTTCCTGGCGGTGCCGGCCAACGTGCAGAATCTGCTGCAGTTCGACGTACTGGCGCTGCAGCAGGCCGCCAAGGCGCTGAGCAACCTCGATGTGCTGGCGCAGTCGCTCGGCGGCCTCAACGCGCAGTTCGGCATGCGGCTGGACCAGCCGACCAGCATCGCCGGCACCGCCCAGGCGCCGCTGACCGGCGGCGTCAGCGGCTATATCCCTGCGGTCACCGGCAAGACCTTCTATCCGCTGCGCTCGGGCCACTTCACCATCCAGAAGCTGTGGGTGGTCGACGCCTACGGCCAGGTGCTCAAGGCGGTCGACACCAACGTCAACGTGCGGCCGATCGTGTCGCAGGCCATGCGCACCGACGGCGTGCCGGGCACGGCGCAGATGCCGCCGCGCATCACCCAGTCGAGCCGGCTGTCGACCTGGCTGGTCGACGCGCAGGACGACGGCGTGCCGAGCAACTCCTCGGACGAGACCAGCCCGCTGTGCGGCTGGCTGCTGCCCAACCACCTCGACAGCAGCCTCACGGTGTTCGACGCCGCCGGCAACAACCTCGGCGCGCTGATCCAGATCCAGAACGACCAGGGCCAGGCGGTGCGCTGGGACGCGGTGCCGGGCGGCGGCGCCGCGCTCGGCGCGCCGCCGGCGATCGCCAACCCGCACCTGGCGGGCCTGGTGGCCGGCATCCTGGGGCAGGGCGCCAACCAGGTCGGCGCGCTGTCGGCGCTGCTCGACGCGATCGACGTCACGCTGTGGAAGACCGACCCGCTGGGCCAGCCCAATACCGGCAACCTGTCGGTGCTGGTCGGCCGGCCGCTGGCGGTGGTGCGCCTGGCCGGCTCGCTCGGCACCGCCGGCCAGCCCTGGGTGCGGCAGGACTGGGCCGCCACCGGCCTGAACCAGGACGGCGGCCTGCCGCAGGCGCAACTGCAGGTCCGGCTCGGCGACCATGGCCTCGACCAGAACGGCGTGGCCGGCTACTACCTCGGCGACGCCTACGGCACCTTCTATGCCGCGCGCGGCTATACCCCGAGCCTGGGCAACCTGCGCCGCACGCTGGCCAGCCGCGCCGGCGGCACCGCCGAGCGGCTGGCCCACGCGGTGCGCGGCCTGCCGCAGCTCGGCGCGGAGGCGGCGGGCAATCCCTACGTGGTGACCGACGCGACCTTCCCGCTGCCGGCCGACGGCACCACCACCCAGTACCTGACCGCGCTGGTCGATCCGCGCGGCCAGATCCCGCTGGTGTCGGGCATCCAGCCGGTCGAGTACCTGGCGCTGCCGGCCGGGCCGGTCAGCGCGGCGCTGACGACCATGTTCGTCACCTTCCGCATGGGGCCGCTGTTGACCGATCCGGTCGAGCTGACCATGCCGCTGCCGGGCGCGGTCGGCGGCAACTGGTCGTGGATCGAGCGCAGCGGCGTCTCGGTCTGGCGCGAGGACGCCAACATCGTCCAGCCCGGCGGCGGCGCCACCCTGGCCGACACCCCGCCGACGCTGCGCGAGGGCTGGCTCAAGCTCGGCGGCGCCTTCGGCGGGAAGTAGGGAACGTGCATCCAAGTACCCGACTCCGTGATCCGCCCGGCAATCCCCGCGAGGGGCGGCCGGGTTTGCAGGCCCGGCAACCGGGCAGCGACTCCGCTCGGCCGGGCGCTCCAGTGCATATGAAACGCCGCGAGGTATCGCTGTTTCATTCCACGCCCCCGCCCTCGCCGCCGACCGGGCCCCGCGGAGTCGAAGTCCCCGTGGGGGAATCCAGAGAGCCTCGCCGACGCGAGATTTGCGCCTTTTTCAACAGCCTGTTAGTGCGATGAACTGAAGGAACGGCGACATGCAAACCAGACTGCAGATCGAACGCGAACAGAACACCTCCGACGCCACCCTGCTGACCTACAGCCTGGCGCCCACCACGGTGCCGACCGGCTCGGTGGCGGTGCTGGCGGTGGGCGGCCTCAACCAGAGCGGCCAAGACGTGGTGTTCAACCGCGCCGCCGGCGACAACGTCACCATCACGCTGCCCGACAGCCTGTGCAACGCGCTGGGCTCGGTCGGCTGCGTCTCGCTCGATCCCGACCGCTGGGGCTTCAACCCGCTGTCCGGCTCGCCCGGCTCCTTCCTGCTGCGGCCGCTGCTGGCCAGCGTGACGCTGGCGCCGGGGCAGGGGGTCGGCGTGCAGCTGACCAATATCGCGGTCACCGGCGCCGAGGGGCTGGAGTGCCAGGTCGAGGTCGACGAGAGCATCGGCGACGACTACGGCAGCGTCGAGCTGCCGCTGTCGGTCGGCGGCCCGGAGCTGTCGATCAGCGCGCTGGCGCGGCCGGCCACGGTCACGCTGGGCAAACCGTCGACCATCGGCTTCACCGCCATCGGCGGCAGCTACGTCACGCTCGAGCCGGGCGGCCAGCGGCAGGACTGCAGCGGCACGGTCTACCAGGGCACCTTCCAGGTGGTGCCGGCGCCGCCCAAGACCACCTACACGCTGACCGTCTACGACAGCGCCGGCCACAGCGCCGGCACCACGGTCGACGTGGCGGTCGGCAGCGTCGCGGTGCTGAGCTTCGGCCCGGCCGACCTCTACATCGACTTCGACCAGCAGGTGACCCTGAACTGGACGTCGCAGTACGCCACCAGCGCCACGCTGACGCCGCAGACCACGCCCTCGGTGCCGGTCAACGGCTCGCGCAAGGTGATGCCGACCGCGCTGGCGCCCGACAACGCCAGCGAGATCGTCTTCACGCTGACGCTGCAGGGCTGGAACGGGCCGGTGCAGCGGAACCTGACGGTGCGCTTCAAGCCGATGTCGGTGCTGTATTTCGGCCTGCCGCCGAACACCGCCTTCCCGCAGGTGCAGATCCAGAACGGCCGCGGCATGGCGACCCAGAACCCGCCGCCGCTGCCGCCGACGCCGGTGATCTGGCAACTGAACGCGATCGGCCCGGGCGGCCCGGAACTGCGCTATATCGGCCCGGGGCCGTGGCTGGAGACGCAGTACTTCGTGGCCGACAACCGCACCGTGCCGGCCGGCGGCCGCGTCACCTTCAGCTGGCAGACGCTCAATGCCACCACGGCTACACTGAACGGGCAGCCGGTACCGCTGACGCTGAACGGCACCACCGGCACCGGCTCGACCCAGGTCACCGTGGCCCAGACCACCACCTATGTACTGACGGTGGCCGACGGCCAGGGCAACAGCCAGAACAACCAGATCACCATCACCGCCATCCAGTAGGCAGGCCGCGCTCGGTCCTTTCAAATTCATGCAAAGGCGGGGCCGGCGGCGGCTGGTAGGTCGGGATTCATTCCCGACCTGCGGGTATTCGAAATCACGGAGGAAGCAAGCAATGTCGGACAACCACGAAGAACTGGCGGGCCGGCTCGGCCTCGCGCTCGGCGAAGTCGAAGCGATCCGCGACGGCATCCTGGCCCAGATCGCCAAGGTCAAGCCCTCGCTGGCGCAGTTCGCCTTCGAGCCGGGCACCCGTTTCGAAGAAGTGGGGATGAACTCGCTGAAGATGATCTCGGTGATCTTCGAGGTCGAGGAGTTCTTCGGCATCGACATCGTCGGCCGCAATCTCGAGGACGTGCGCACCTTCGGCGAGACCGTCGCGGTGGTCGCCCGGCTGGTGGCCGAGAAGCGCAACGCGCCGGCGGCGGCATGAGCGCCCCGCGCCGCGTCGTCGTCACCGGCCTGGGCTGCCTGTCGGCGCTCGGCATCGGCCGCGCCGCCACCTGGGCTGCGCTGGCCGAGGGCCGCAGCGGCATCGCGCCCGGCAGCCGCAGCATCGGCCCCTACACGGTGACGGTACCGATGGGCCTGGTGCCCGGCTACAGCCCGAAGCGCACTTCGACGAGGACGAACTGACCCTGCTCGACCCTTACGCGCAATACGCGCTGGTGGCCGCGCGCGAGGCGCTGGCCGATGCCGGCCTCGCCGGCGGCGACTACGACCGCGCCCGTACCGCGGTGGTGCTCGGCACCGGCGCCGGCGGCGAGCAGGCGCGCGAGGAGGCGGCCTGGAAATTCCTCGGCGAGGGCAAGACCCGCTGCAATCCGCTGCTGGTGCCGCGCACCAATCACCAGGCCTCGGCCGGCGCGGTGTCGATGGCCTTCGGCATCACCGGCCCGACGCTGACCATCGCCACCGGCTGCGCCAGCGCCGGCCACGCGGTGGCGCAGGCCTGGCTGATGGTGCGCCACGGCCTGGTCGACCGCGCCGTCACCGGCGGCAGCGAGGCCAACCTGGTCTACACCAACATCAAGGCCTTCGAATCGATGCGGGTGCTGGCGACCGACACCTGCCGGCCGTTCTCGCTCGGCCGCGGCGGCATGACGCTGGCCGAGGGCGCCGGCCTGGTGGTGATCGAGACGCTGGACAGCGCCCGCGCACGCGGCGCCACCATCTATGCCGAATTGGCCGGGGTGGGCATGAGCGCCGACGCCACCGACGTGGTGCACCCGTCGGCCGCCGGCCCGGCCCAGGCGATGCGGGCTGCGCTCGAGGCGGCCGGGCTCGAGCCGGCCGACGTCGACTACATCAACGCCCACGGCACCGGCACGCCGGTCAACGATGCCGAGGAGTGCAAGGCCATCCGCCAGGTGTTCGGCAGCCGGGCCGAGCGGCTCAAGGTGTCGTCGACCAAGTCGATGCACGGCCATGCGCTCGGCGCCGCGGCCGGGCTGGAGCTGGTGGCGACGCTCTTGGCCATGCAGCACGGCGTGGTGCCGCCGACCGCCAACCACCAGGCCGCCGACCCGGCCTGCGCGCTCGACGTGGTGCCCAACCTGGCGCAGCCGCTGGCGATCCGGGCCGCGCTGTCCAACAGCTTCGCCTTCGGCGGCATCAACGCAGTGCTGGCGCTGCGGCAACCGAGCTGACGTCCCGGGGCGCCGGCCGGTCCGGCGCCGCTTCCCATGGGGCCCGGCGCCCGCTTCTCCCGCAGCCGCCGGCGCGCTGCGCGCCCCAGGCGGTGTCCGATCGGCCCGGCGCTCCCGATAGCCCAGGGTAGGCCGCTCGTGACGGGAACTCGCCACATCGTCACGGAGTTTGAATCGCGCTGATTTAAGCTTCACCGGATGAACCCGCCCAATCCTCCCTCGACCGACCCGCAACACGCCGCACCGCCCCCGTCAGCCTGCGGCAGGCCTTCCCGTTCTGGCTCAAGCTCGGCTGCATCGGCTTCGGCGGGCCGGCCGGGCAGATCGCGCTGATGCACCGCGAGCTGGTCGAACAGCGGCGCTGGATCTCGGAGCGGCGTTTCCTGCATGCGCTGAACTTCTGCATGCTGCTGCCCGGCCCCGAGGCGCAGCAGCTCGCCACCTACATCGGCTGGCTGCTGCACCGCACCCGCGGCGGCCTCGTGGCCGGCGCGCTGTTCGTGCTGCCCTCGCTGGCGATCCTGACCGTGCTGTCCTGGCTCTACATCGCCTTCGGCCACCTGGCGGTGGTGGCCGGGCTGTTCTACGGCATCAAGCCGGCGGTCACCGCCATCGTGCTGCAGGCGGCGCACCGGATCGGCACGCGGACGCTCAGGAACGGCTGGCTGTGGGCCATCGCCGCGGCGTCCTTCGCGGCGATCTTCGTGTTCGAACTACCGTTCCCGGCCATCGTCCTGGCGGCCGCCCTGATCGGCCATCTCGGCGGCCGCATCGACCCGGCCCGCTTCGCGTCCGGCGGCGGCCACGCAGCCGCCCCGTCGGCCGGCCCGGCGCTGATCGACGACGACACGCCGCCCCCGCCGCATGCGCGCTTCCGCTGGCGCCGGCTGGCCTGGATCGCCGCGGCCGGCGCGCTGCTGTGGGCGGCGCCGATGGGCCTCTTGGCGGCCACGCTCGGCTGGCAGCACACCTTCACCCAGATGGGCTGGTTCTTCACCAAGGCCGCGCTGCTGACCTTCGGCGGCGCCTACGCGGTGCTGCCCTACGTCTACCAGGGCGCGGTGAGCCACTACGGCTGGCTGACGCCCGGCCAGATGATCGACGGCCTGGCGCTGGGCGAGACCACGCCCGGACCGCTGATCATGGTGGTGGCCTTCGTCGGCTTCGTCGGCGCCTACGTGCAGGCGCTGTTCGGGCCCGAGGCGCGCTTCCTGGCCGGCGCGGCGGCGGCGGCGCTGGTGACCTGGTTCACCTTCCTGCCGTCCTTCCTGTTCATCCTCGCCGGCGGCCCCTGGGTGGAATCGACCCACGGCGACCTCAAGTTCACCGCGCCGCTGACCGCGATCACCGCGGCGGTGGTCGGCGTGATCCTCAACCTGGCGCTGTTCTTCGGCTACCACGTGCTGTGGCCGGCCGGCATCGACGGCCGCTTCGACTGGGCGGCCGCCGCGATCGCGCTCGGCGCGGCCGTGGCGCTGCTGCGCTACAAGCGCAAGGTGGTGCACGTCATCGCGGCCTGCGCGCTGGCCGGCCTGCTGCTGCGGACGCTGGCCGGCTGAGCCGGCAGGCGCTGCGGCGGGCGCCCGCGGCTGGGGTCTTGCCGCGCGGTGGAAGGAACACCGCCGGCCCGGCCCGCAAGGTCCGCGACCGGTGCGGGACCGGCGTCCTTCACAGGTGGACCGGGAAGTTGGCCGCGGCCTTGACCACGCGCGGGCCGTACCACAGGCAGCCGAGCCGGTAGAACAAGCGATTGACCCAGTTGGCCGGCCACGGCAAGGGCCGCAGCACGTCGACCAGCAGCACGGCGCGGATGCCGTCGCTGCGGTTGATCACCTCGTGGTTCCAGCTGTCGTCGAACATCACGCTCTCGCCGGTCTTCCAGGTGTAGACGGTCTCGTGCACCCGGATCGACGGCGGATTCCGCTCCGGCACGCGCAGCGCCAGGTGATAGCGGATATAGGAACGCGTCGGCGCCGAGTGGGCCGGGATGCTCTTGCCCGGATCGAGGATGGAGAAGAAGGCCTGGGCCAGGTTCGGGATCTGGTCGAGCAGGGCGGTGGTGCGCGGCGCCAATCGGCGGTTGTGCTCGGGCCGGGCGCCGTAGCTGAACAGCATGAACACGTTCCAGCGCTTGTCGCGGTTGATACGGCCGGAGGCGTGGATCAGGTCGGTGTCGAGCTCGTGGTAGAGCGGCAGCTGGTCCTGGCTCGGCAGGAGCGCGTCGAGCTCGCGCTGGATCACCTCGAAGTGGCGGTCGAGCGTGCGCAGCTCGGGGCAGGTGCGGTCGATGTCGAAGAACACCGGCCGGCGCTTGCCGCCGCAGAAGAGATCGAAGAAGGGGATGAACAGGTAGGCGGCGTTGTACAGCGCGATGTTCTTGCGCAGCCAATGCAGCGCCGGCGGCAGCTTGACGGGCATGGGATTCCTCCTGCGGATGCGCCGCCTCGCGGGCGGCTTGTATGGGTATCGCGGCGCCGGCCGGGCCGGGCGACGCCGCTCAAGGATAGACGCTGGCCCGGGTCGCCGCCCGGCCGCCAGGTAGCCTGCGGCGGCCCGGCCGTCCAGGCCCGGCGGATGTAACGTGGCCGGCTTGAACCCCTTGTCCACCTGCTAGAACACACGGGCACTCGCCCAGGATCGATGCCGCCAGAATATCCGGCGCGTTTCCCGGGTATTCCAATTTGGCAGGCCTACCGGCCGCCGCCTCTCCGGCGGCACTGCCGGGCGCCGTCCATGACAAATCAAGGAGGTTTCGCCATGCGTCACTCGTTCACGCTGCTCTGCGCCGGCCTTGCGCTGGCCGTACTCGCACCCGTCAGCCAGGCGGCCGAATGCCGCGCCACCAAGGCCGTGGTGGCCAGCACCACCAGCATGGATGCCAACAAGTCGGCCGGCGGCCACGTCGACATCCACATCACCGGCCAGCCGACCCAGGTCGGCAAGTCGCGTTACACCAACTGGACCCAGTTCCAGAACCTGTTCACCCAGTGGCAGGGCAACGACGACGGCAAGAGCCCGGCGCCCAAGACCTGCGGCGGCGCCGGCGGCAGCCAGACCGACTGCATCGCCATCTCCCGGCTCGGCGGCTGGAAGGGCGGCGCCGCCACCGTCTGCACCGCGGTCGACGGCAGCGGCAACTGCACCGCCAGCCGCAACATCACGGTCAAGGCGGTCGCCTTCGGCTACTACAACAATTCGAAGGAAACCAAGGGCTTGTGGATCATGAACACTTCCTATCCCTCGGAGAATGCCGACTGCAGCCAGTGAACCGGCGGTCGACGTAGGGCAGGGCGGAAATGCGCGGAGGGGACGGGTTTCACCCCATCCCCTCCGCGGGCCGGATGACCCGCGCCCTTGCCCTGGTGTCCTGCCGGCGGCGGTCGTTCAGGCGCCGTAGGCCAGCGCCGAGTCGCAGGTCTTGAACTGGTTGGCCAACTGGTTGATCTTGCCCGCCACCGCCTTCAACTGCCCGGCGGTTTCCGCCAGCCGGGCCGCGGCGCTGCTGTTCTGTTCCGACAGCGTCGCGATGTGTTCGACCCCGCCGGCGACATCCTGGCTGGCGGTGGAACTCTGGCGCGTCGCCACGCTGATGCTGCCCACCAGGCCGACCACCTCGGTGGTGGCGGTCTGGATGGCGCGGATCGCCTCGCTGGCGCTCTGGGCCAGCGCTTCGCCTTGCGTCACTTCTCCCACGCTCTGGCCCATGGCGCTGACCACGGTGCCGACGTTCTGCTGCATCGTGCCGATCATCTCGGCGATGTCGCGGGTCGATTTGGCGGTACGTTCGGCCAGCTTGCGCACCTCGTCGGCCACCACCGCGAAGCCGCGGCCGCTTTCGCCGGCGCGGGCGGCCTCGATGGCGGCGTTGAGCGCCAGCAGGTTGGTCTGGTCGGCAATGTCCTTGATGACTGCGACGATCGAACGTATCCCGTCGGACTGCTTGCCCAGTTCGGCCACGTCGCGTGCCGACAGTTTCACCCGCTCGGAAATGCGCGCCATGCCCTCGGCCAGGTTCAGCACCACGCCGCCGCTCTGGTTAGCCATGCTGCCGGCGTTGCCGACCATTGCCGCGGTGGTGGCCGCGCTGTCCGATACCTGGGCGATGCCGGTGGTCATCTGTTCGACGGTCGAGGCCATGGCGCTGGCGGCGTCGCTGCCGTCGCCGGCCGCCTTGGCCATCCGGCTGGAATCGCTGGCCAGGTCGTCGGCGTGGGCGCTCAATTGCCCGGCCAGTTGCAGCAGGACCCTCAGCACGTCGTTCAAGTGAGCGCGCATGTGCTCCATCTGCTTCATCAGGCTGTGGCTGCCGTCGGCGGCGATCGGCTGGGTCAGATCTCCTTCGGCGATCAGGCGGGCCACCCGCATGGCCTCGGCCGGCTCGCCGCCCAGCAGTCCCATCACCGACCGGCGCAGCAGGACAGCGATCGCGGTGCCGGATACCAGGGCGACCGCCATGAGTACCCACATGGTGATCTGCGCCTTGCGCAGCATGGTCGAGACGTTCTCCATGCCCGTCGTGGCCGCGTCCAGGTTGGTCTTCTGGATCTGCATGACCTGCAGCGCCAGGGCGGCGCCGGCCTGGTCGAATGCCTTCAGCTGCTCGCCGGCGGCGTCGATCCCGCCCTGCGACATGTACAGCTCGGCCATCTCCTTGCCCTGGGCATGGAAACTGGCGAAGGCGGCTTCCATGGCCCCGACCTGCTTCACCATCGCCTGGTCGCCCTGGGCGGCGTACTCCTGCTTGAGCCGGGCGAGGCGAAGCTTGATGTCGGACAGCGTCTGGTCGGATTGCTTGAAGCCGTCCTTGCTGAAGGAAGCCGCGGCCTGGACCAGCAATTGATGAATGCGCAGGGTATCGAAGGCGATCTGGTCGCTGGCGAAAGCCTGGGGGATCGAGGCCTTCTCGGCCCGGCTCATGTTCGACTCGACCTGGCGGAAGGTGAGCGAAATGATGAAAGTGGCCACCGCCATGATGAATAGGATGCTGCCGAAACCGAGCGTCAGCTTCACGGACAGCGGCATGCGTTCAACGCCAGCGAGGCATCGCATTTGCCCTCGGCCAGATCGGCCAGGCCGCGGCCGGTGGCGTTGCCGATGATCGTCAGCTTGAAGCCGGTGGTCTTTTCGACCTCTGCCTTGTAGGGATTGACGAATCGGTCGATCGCCGTGGTGGCGCCGTGCAGGCGGATCTCGTCCGCGGCCAAGGCGTGGCTGCCCAGGGCGAGCGTGGCGAGGAGGGCGATGCGCAGTGTCGGTTGCATGATGCGGCTCCTGTCGAGGTGGGATCATCATCGGCCCGGATGGCACAGGCCGGGTTTGCTGGAAATCAAGAGTCGGGCGAATCGCCGGAAAGGCAGGTTCGATGGCCTGCTGCCGGGGATGACCCGCCGTGCGCAAGCAGGTCGGAGGTCGGCCCGACTCGCCGGGCGCCTGCGGCGGGTAGGCCGCTGCGCTGCATGGCCGGGCCGCGGATTCCGCCGGCCGGGATTGCGAGACCATGTTGCGTGGTCCGACCGGCCGGCCCAACTCGGGGCGCTACGGGCTAGGCATCTTCCCGGAACCCGGCCGGTGGGCCGATATCGCGCCCGGGGCGTCGCCTGCCCAGCGGGGGATTTCCCCAGAGCCCGGCCGTCAGCCGACGCGAGGCTCGACGCCGAGGCGAGGTCGCCCGAGCCGACCGGCGTCTGGCATGGGCCGCACTGACATACACGCTGGATACATTGGACGGGATCGACCGAAGCGAATCGCGGCACCTGGCGCCGCATCCGCTTTCGCCATTGCGTGCCCGGAATTGCGCGGACGAGGCGCTGCGGCAACGGCAAGCGCAGGGCTGAAATGCGTGGAGGGGACGGGTTTCACCCCATCCCCTCCCGCAGGCTGGATGCCCCGGCGTATCGGCCGGGGCTCCGCCTTGCTCCTTGCGGGAGGCCGCAGGCCGGCCTCCCCGAACGCTTACAAATTGTTAGGCCAGCACGACGCGCTGCATGGCGGCGGCCAGTTCCTGCCGCCGAGTCGACAGCTCGGTGCTGCGCTCGGCGGCGCGGCAGTTCTCTTCCGACATCTTGGCGGTCTCCGCTGGCCGAATGGCTTGCGGAGCCCATGTTGCGGGGATCTCCCCGCCGGTCCAACCCGGTGCGCTACGGGCTAGGGTTCTTCCCTGGGAGGGGCGGGCCGGAAGAGATCGTGCCAGGTGGCGCGGGCGGGTTGCCTAGGGAAGCCCCTAGGGTGGTATCGGGAGCCGACCCCGGAGTTAGACCAGTTCCGCGCCGCGCCTGGATACGGACAATGGAGGGCAAGCAAAGGGGCGCTCCAGCCGCCCCGGTCCCCACAGAACCAGCACGGAGGTAGGCCATGTACAACTGCGAACTCACGTCCCCGTCCCACGTCATCGAATCGGACATGGACAGCTACCGCCCGGTGCGGCAGTCGGCCGACTCGGCGCTCGACGCCGAATGGGCCGCCACGCTGGCCGCGCTCGACCGCGTCGAGGTGCCGTGGGCGATGGAGACGGTCCACGCCGAGGTGCAATGGCCGGTGGCCACCCAGCCGGCGGCGGTCGAAGCCGGCCGCGAAGAGCGCATGGTCCACCTGGCCGCGCTGCTGGCGATGCTGGAACGCTATGAAGTGATGTCGCCCGAACCGGCTGGCGTCTGGTACGGGCCGCATTGAGCGGTAACGGGCGCGATCGATCCTGGTTGGAGTCGATCGGATCGGATGGATCGAAGCGGGCTGCGGCCCGCTTTTGCTTTGGGACTCAGCGCATTCAACCAACGCCTCAGGCCGGTTGAGCCACCGTAGTCCTTCTCCCTCGCGAAGGGGAATGCGGCGCCCCGCAATGCGTTCCTTTCATTCGCCGCCGCTTCTTCCGTGCGCGGGGGAAAGCAGTCGACGGGTCTGCGAAGGGCTGCGACGTGATGAACCGCTCCCATTCCGACTTGCTTGCGCGAGGCAAAAGCGGATGCATCTCCGTCGCCCGGGATAGGCGTCTTTACCGCCGGTTGCTCGAGAGATTCGCGCTGAAGCCGCTCTGCGTGAACGCATGGAGCGGTCGCGGAGCAGGGAAGCGCGCATCGATTTCGCCCCAGGCCGCGGAGGCGCACACCGATGATCCCGGCCCGCAGAAGCAACTTCGGCCGCGAATCGCCGAGCAATCCCGCCGCATCGCGGCACGCTCGAAGACTCGCGGCCGAAGCCGTTCCTGCCGGATGTCCTAGCCCAGGGCCCGGCCGTCGAGATAGCTGCGCAGCTCTTCGCCCAGGCCGATCATCTCGGTCAAGAGGGCGCGCCGCTCGGCGTTCGGCGGCGGCAGGCCGCTGCGACAGGTCTGTTCGATATGGCGGGCCAGCAGATTGCCGCGGGTGGCGTGGAAGATGCCGAAGGCGGTGCGCAGGCGGTGGACGATGTCGGGCGTGCGCGCGTCGCCGGCGGCGAGCGAATGCAGCAGCGGATCGAGGTCGGCCAGGTAGGCCGCCGCCAGCCGGTGGAAGCCTGCGGTGTCGCCATGCAAGTCTTCGAGCACCTTGGCCGGGTCGAAGAATTTGTAGCGCGGATCGGATTCGGGCGACATGGAACGCTCCAGGAAAGCTGCGAACTTGGGGCACAGATTACGTCGCGCCCCGCGCACTGCCTACCGGGGGGATTCCCGGGTTCCGCCCTGGGGCGATTGCCGGGCCGGCTCGTCCGGCTGCAGCGCGTCGAGCAGCAGCGCGACGTGCAGCGGGTTGGACACGGCCGGCGCCAGTGCCAGCGCCAACGCATCGAGCCGGCGCAGCAGGGCCGGCGGCGCCTGCCGCTCGAGCAGCGTGCGCAGCGTGGCGACCGTGGCGCGCAGGCGGACCTGCTGCCCGTCCAGCCAGATCTGCCGCAGCGCGGCGGCGGTCGCGCGCCAGTCCTCGTCCTGCGGGATGTCCAACTCGAACTCGGCCGGCAGGGCTGGCGCGTCCTCTTCGGCGGCGCCATCCAGGCCGCGCAGCGCGGCGCGCAGCCGCTCAGGCGCCAGCGGCTTGGCCAGCACGCCATCGAAACCGCGGCTGCGCAGTTGCGCCTGATCGGCCGGCCCGTCGACAGTGGTCATCGCCAGCACCCGCGGCACCGCGCAACGGCGCAACAGCGGCAGCAGGCCGGCGCCGTCGCCGTCCGGCAGATGGCGGTCCAGCAGCGCGACGTCGAACACCCGGCCCGCCGCGAGCAGCGCGCTCGCCTCGGCCAGGCTGGACGCGCAGCAGTAGCGGTCGCCCCAGCTGTCGAGCCAGCTGGACAGGAGGAGCCGGTGCGCCGCGGTGTCCTCCACCACGAGGATCTGGAGCGGGGCGGTCGGCAGGTATTCGGCAGGCATGCGCAATCATGGAGCTGGTAAGGCGGATGGCATCATCCTATGCTTTCCTCTGGCCTTTCGCTTTCCTCTACCCATGTCGCAAGCCGATACCCCTGCCTCGAAGCGCACATCCGTGGTGATCGCGGACGACCACTCGCTGGTCCGCGTCGGCATCCAGACCCTGCTGGGCCGGCTCGACCGCTTCGAGGTGATCGGCGAAGCCATCGACGGCAACGAGGCGCTGGCGCTGATCCTGCAGCTCAAACCCGACATCGTGCTGATGGACATCGCGATGCCCGGCCTCTCGGGCATCGAGGTGGCCGAGCGCCTGCGCGACGCCGGCAGCGTCAGCCGGGTCATCATGCTGTCCGGCAACGAAGACCCGGCGGTGGTGATGACCGCGCTGAAGGCCGGCAGCCACGGCTACCTGGCCAAGGATCTGCTGCTGGCCGAGCTCGAGATCGCGCTCGACGCGGTGCTGCATGGCAACAGCTACCTGAGCCCGCGCGTGGCCCACCATGTGATCGCCTCGGCCGCGCGGCCCGAAATGCTGGCGGCCGAACCGGCGCCGGCACCCGCTGCGCCGGTCGAGGAATCGCCGCTGACCGAGCGCCAGCGCGACGTGCTGGCGGGGGTGGCGCGCGGCCTGAGCACCAAGGAGATCGCGCGCGAGCTCAACATCAGCCCCAAGACGGTGGAATTCCACCGCGCCCAGATCAGCGAACGGCTCGGCGTGCGCGACATCGCCGGCCTGGTGCGGCGCGCGGCCAAGATGGGACTGGTGAAGCTCGACTGAGCTTGCACGCCAGGGTCCAGCGCCCGGGCCGTTGCGGGGACAGGTTTGCGCCCTTTCCGGGAGACGGAGCGGGGATGAGATGGGCGCGGTCCAGTCATCGCGGCCCGCTCGAGCGTGAACCACGAGGCCCCGCGAATGCTTCCTTCGTGGATCTTCGCTCCTTCGAGATGCAAGACCTTGAGGCCGCGCCGAACCAAGCGCGGCCTTGTCTTTCTCGATTCCGCCTCGACCTTCCATACCGGTGCGCTGCGAACCGGGCCGTCCGCCGCCGGTCCATCGCCTGCCGGCGGCTCCGCGCCGCCGCCCCGTCCGACATCCGATCCACATACGAACGAGAACCCGCCATGACCGACCTGTCCGCCTTCCCCATCACCCAGAAATGGCCGGCCAGCCAGCCCGACCGGCTGCAGCTCTACTCGCTGCCGACGCCGAACGGCGTCAAGGTCTCGATCATGCTGGAGGAGACCGGGCTGCCCTACGAGCCGCACCTGGTCAGCTTCGGCAGCAACGACCAGCTGTCGCCGGCCTTTCTCTCGCTCAACCCCAACAACAAGATCCCGGCCATCCTCGACCCGGACGGCCCGGGCGGCAAGCCGCTGGCGCTGTTCGAATCGGGCGCGATCCTGATCTACCTGGCCGAGAAGACCGGCAAGCTGCTGCCGGCCGATCCGGCGGCGCGCTACGAGACGATCCAGTGGCTGATGTTCCAGATGGGCGGCATCGGCCCGATGTTCGGCCAGCTCGGCTTCTTCCATAAGTTCGCCGGCAAGGACTACGAGGACAAACGCCCGCGCGACCGCTACGTGGCGGAGTCGAAGCGCCTGCTGGCGGTGCTGGAGCAACGCATGGCCGGCCGCGACTGGATCATGGGCGAGGACTACACCATCGCCGACATCGCCACCTGGCCCTGGGTGCGCAACCTGGTCGGCTTCTACGGCGCGGGCGAGCTGGTCGGCTTCGCCGACTTCCCCAACATCGCCCGGGTGCTCGAAGCCTTCGTCGCCCGACCGGCGGTCGCGCGCGGGCTGGAGATTCCGAAGCAAGGCTGATCGGTGCTTTCGTAGGTCGGGCTTTACGCCCGACCTACGATGCGCATCGAGTTGGCTGACGGCGCTAACGGTAGCTGCAGCTACGGCGAACAGCCCGGCATCGACGAAGCGACCGGTGCTACGGCGAGCCCGCTTCGCCATCCACGTCGAATTCGACCCGCCACCAGGCCGGCAGCAGCGCGGCGACCTTCGCCTCGGCATAGCGGTCGTCGAGCAGGTAGACCACGCCGCGGTCCTCGGTGCCGCGGATGACCCGGCCGGCTGCCTGCACCACCTTCTGCAGGCCCGGATACAGGTAGGCGTATTCGTAGCCGCGGCCGAACAGCTCGTGCAGCCGCTGGCGCAGCTGCTCGTTGACCGGATTGAGCTGCGGCAGGCCCAGGGTGGCGATGAAGGCGCCGATCAGGCGCGGACCGCGCAGGTCGATGCCCTCGGCGAAGGCGCCGCCGAGCACGGCGAAGCCGATGCCGCAGCCGTCCGGCGTGAAGCGGGCCAGGAAGTCGCGCCGGGCCGGCTCGTCCATGCCGCGCGTCTGGGTCCAGCAGGGGATGTCGGGCGCCTGGCGGGCCAGTTCGGCCAGCGCCTGCTCGAGATAGGCGAAGCTGCTGAAGAAGGCCAGGTAGTTGCCCGGCTCGGCGCGGTATTGCCGCGCCATCACGTCGGCGATCGGCCGCAGCGAGCCGGCGCGGTCGCCGTAGCGGGTCGAGATGCGCGGGGCCACCCGCACCGCCAGTTGCTCGGCGCGGAACGGCGATTCGACCTCGAGCCGCGGCGTGTCCTCGGCCAGGCCCAGCATCTCGCGGTAGTAGTCGGCCGGGCTCAGCGTGGCGGAGAACAGCACGCAGCTCTGCGCCGCCGCGAAGCGCGGCGCCAGAAAGGGCGCCGGCACCAGATTGCGCAGGCACAGCGTGCTGGCCGGCTTGCGCCGTGCGCCCGAGGCCGGCCGCAGGCTGGCGTCGAACAGCGAATGCGGGCCGAAGCAGTCGGCCATGCGCAGGAAATGCAGCGCATCGAACTGGGCGCGCTGCAGCGGCGGGTCGAGCTGGTCCGGCCGCTGGTTCAGGTGGTCGCCGATCGCCAGCGCCAGCTGCTGCAACGCGGCCAGCAATGCCTGCGGCGGCTCGGCATAGGCCCGGTAGGGCTCGACCTGCGCCGCATTGAAGGCGTTCCAGCCGCGCTGCAGCTTGTCGAAATGCCGCTTCAGCGCCGCCGGCGCGGTCTTGCGCAACGCGGCGAAGGCGGCCTGGTCCAGTTCGGCCGTGTACATGGCGCGGCCGCGCTCGACCAGGTTGTGCGCCTCGTCCACCAGCACGCCGACCCGCCAGCCGCCGGCCTGGCGCAGGCCGTGCAGCAGCGCCGTCACGTCGAAGAAATAGTTGTAGTCGCCGACCGCCACGTCGGCCCAGCGCGCCATTTCCTGGCCCAGGTAGTAGGGGCAGACCGCGTGCGCCTCGGCCACCGCGCGCAGGCCGGCCTGGTCGAGCCGGCCAGCCGTCACCGCTGCGGCCCTGGCTGCCGGCAAACGGTCGTAGAAGCCGCGCGCCAAGGGCAGGAATCGCCATGGCAGGCCAGCTCCGGATGCAGGCAGGCCTTGTCGCGCGCGACCAGTTCCAGCACCCGGATCGGCGTCGTCGGCTGCGCCGGCGTCGATGCCGGAGCGGGCTGGGCCAGCCCGGGAAAAAGCTGGGCCAGCCCGGGAAAGAGCTGGGCCAGCCCGGGGAAGAGCTGGGCCAGCCCGTCCAACGCGAGCTGGCGGCCCGAGGTCTTGGCGGCCAGGAAGAACAGCTTGTCGAGCCGGCGGCCGGGCATGGCCTTGAGCAGCGGGAACAGCGTGGCCAGCGTCTTGCCGACGCCGGTCGGCGCCTCGGCCAGCAGGCTGCGGCCCAGCCGGGCCGCCTTGTAGCAGGTCTCGGCCAGCTCGCGCTGGCCATGGTGGAAGGCAGGGTAGGGGAAGGCCAGCCGCTCCAGCGCCGCGTCGCGCGCCGTGCGGTGGGCCAGCTCCTGCTCGGCCCAGCGCAGGAAGCGCCCGCACAGTGCGGCGAAGTGTTCGGCCAGTTCGGCCGCGCTGCAATCCTCGGTCAACACCGTCTCGTGCTGGCGGTCGACGTGGTAGTAGACCAGCGCGACCTTCAGGTCGGCCAACCCGTCGCGGCGGCACAGCAGGTGGCCGTAGACCTTGGCCTGGGCCCAGTGCAGCGCGCGGTGGTTGGCCGGCATGGCGGCCAGCTCGCCGCGGTAGGTCTTGATCTCCTCGACCCGGCCGGCCGCCGCGTCGTAGCCGTCGCAGCGGCCGTGCACGCGCAGCAGGCCGTGTTCGCCATCGAGCCGCAGTTCGGCCTGGTAGCCCGCGCCGCGCCGGGCCGCCACCGCGGCGTGGCCGGCCATGCCTTCCTCGGCGCTGGGCGATGGGGTGAAGCGCAGGTCGAGATCGCCCTCTTTGGCGGCGAACTCGCACAGCTCGCGCACCGCGATGCGGTAGCCGGCGGCATCGCTCACGGCGCATCCTGGGCGGGCATGCCCCGCATGGGCGTATCCCACTCGACATAGCAGACGCCGACCGGGATGCCGCGCTCGAGGCAGCCGTGCAGCCAGCGCAACTGGTTGTCCTGCAGCCGGTCGCCCGGCCCCTTCACCTCGATCAGCTCGTAGCGCGCCTCGGCGGGCAGGAAGCGGACCAGGTCGGGCAGGCCGGCGCGATTGCTGCGGATGTCGTCGAGGATGCGGCGGAAGAAATAGGCCAGGTGATCGGCCGGAATGCAGTGCAGCGCCAGTTGCAGCAGCTCGGCGTCGAGCACCTGCCAGGCCACGAACGGCGACTGCAGGCCCTGCTTCTCGTCGAAGCGGCGCGCGATGGTGGCGCGATAGCGGCCGTCGTCGAGCTCGGCCAGGCTGGCGTCGAACAGGTCGCGGCGGCGGGCATGGAAATCCGGGCTCAGCAGATCGGCCGGTCCTTGGTGGAACGGGTGGAAGAAGGCGCCCGGCAGGGCGGCGAACACCGCCGGCCAACACAGCAGGCCGAACAGGCTGTTCAGCAGCGTGTTCTCGACGTAGCGGACCGGCGCCTCGGCCGTGTGCAGGTGGTCGCGCACCGCGAATTCGACCGGGTAGCCGTCCTGCGGCCGCGGCAGCCGCAGCAACTGCTCGGGGATCGCCGGCAGCCCGGGCCGGGCCGGCGGCGGCAGGCCGAGCCGGCGGCACAGCCGCGGCAGCATGCGCGCCAGCTGCTGGCGCTCGGCCTCGCTTTCCGGTTCGGCCCAGGCCAGGCTGGCCAGCGCTTGGGCCGTATCGAATGCCTCCTGGCGCTCGAGTACCCGGATCTGCCGCGCCCGGGCGCCCGGGTAGGCGCATTGCCGGTACAGCGCCAGCGCCAGGTCGAAGCATTGCTGCCGCTCGTGCTGCTGGGCCAGCGCGTACAGCAGCTTGGCGCGGCGCCGCGCCAGCCAGTCCTGCTCGCTATGCAGCGCCAGCACCACCTCGCCGACCCGGTCCGCCGCCTCGCCCTCGTCGAGACGGCGGCGGCAATCGTGCAGCTGCAGGTAGAAATCGAGGTCGGCGCGGCTGCGGAAACCGCGCGACTCGGCCGAGAACGGCACCTGCTCGTACTGGAAGATGCCGAGATCGGCCAGCACGAACTCGGACCAGTCCTGCTGCAGGTTGCCGAAGAAGATCAGCCGCAGCCGATCGCACAGCGGCCGGATCGCCAGCCTGCAGGCGGCATCAGCCAGACCGGGGCACCACTGCGCGAAGGTTTGCGGCGCCTCGAACTGCGGCAGCAGCCGCGCCAGCAGCTCGGCCTTGCGTTCCTGCGGCCGCGGCTGGCTGGCGGCGAAGGCGGCATCGATCTCGGGCCGGGTCAGCAGACCAAACAGCGCATCGAGCGGCAGCGCCGGCTCGGCTTCGACCCAACCGGCCTCGACCAGCGGCGCCAGCGCGGCCGGGGTCGGGCCGATCTCGCTGTAGACGAGCTTGCCGACGCGGAACAATTCGCCCTTGCGCATCACCATGCGCACCAGCAGCGCCTGGGCGGGCAGGGGCAGGGCGGGGAAACGGCTCAGGAAGTCGCGTTCCGCATCGTCGAGCAGGTCGGCGTAGCGCTCGGCGACCCAATCGAGCAGCAGGCGGAAATTGTCGAGGTAGTAGAAGGGCTTGGGGTGGTCGGGGCGCATGGGGCGGCGGATGCTGCGGAGGCCCCGGCATTGTCGGTGAACGAGCGTACTCCGTGCAAGGCTGGCCTATGCTGTCATTCGATGCGGCCTGTTCTCTGGCTCGATACGATCATGGCCCTTTCCCCATCCGGTTTACCATTCATAAGTTAGCAATCTGAGCGGTTGGGGGTTGATGCTTTTCCCGTTATTCATCTGGGTCAAATAGCCATAGCGCACTATGGCGTAGCCGCATTGTATTTTAGGCGCCAAGCTTCGATCTTCTGCTGTGCATCATGCTGGCTGCGGAAGGCTTGATGATTGAAACACTCTTCTCGGAACCTGCCGTTGAGGCTCGCGGTGTAGGCATAATTCACCGGCTCGCCCGGACGGATGAACTGCAACCGTACGCCATATTGATATGCCCATTGATCCAATGCCTTGCTGGTGAACTCCGGTCCGTTATCCACTTGATCAATACCGGCAATCGACCAGCGCTTCGCAAGTGGTCCAATATTCGAGCCATACCTACCCTCGATAAAGAATGAACTACTTCAATCCAGACCGCCTCTCGATTCCATGTAACAATATCCTGCCAGAGCGTGTCAGCTACGAAGTCCACGGGTATGAGCCATCGGCCTGGGCTGAGCCACGCGCAAATGACTGGGCCGTTTGCGTCGGTGGCGTAGCCGCAGTGAGAGATCTGCTTCCGGTGTATACTGCCGGCATCTTTCCCAGTCGGCATAATATAAATCTTCTTGGCGGGCAATTTTTCGAATCTCCCCATTAAAAGCATTCTTGTTGGTAGAGACACACCAGCATTGCAATCGATTGCAATGCCATTAATGGTATAAATATACTTGCGATGGCCAAGGAGATTTTCCGGGCTACGCCGTCCTTCCACATGTTCATCCAATAGGAAACTAGCAATAGCAATGCTGTTGGAACAATGAGTAACAAAAATATATGCACTGCAGCCGATAAATTTCCTCTTCCAAAAAGTGACTTAACGGTGAGCATCCATGCAATATGATATGCACAGCTTAGAAGGAAGGTTGTTGCAAGAAATTTCCGCAAAGACATTTTTACTTTCCTCGCCCAATTGGAATCGTCCTTTCAAAGCCTGGGACTATAACTCCGGCTTTTCGAACGTCATCCAGGACCGGGAAATAGTAGTGCCCGGTAGCATATTTCAGCATCCCACTGACATATGAGTTGCTATTGTATCCCCATAGCATCTGCCCCACCCCGAGCAATGGGAAGTTGTATGGATGATTATTTTGATAAAGACTTAAGCCTTCTAGTGGCTTTTCTTTAAATTGAGCAACGTCCTATTGGAGGCGGCAGTTCCATGAAAAACCTCGGAGGCTGATGTGGGTTATGCTCTATAGAACATGGTACATGCAGCCCGACAGGAATGCGAAAGTAAGGAATCTTCGCAAAGTCATTTCATTCACACCTTCCAATTGGGATTGACCTTTCAAACTCATAGATTATGAAGCTAGCCTTCACCCTCTACGCTAAATACAATTAGCCCCGACATGCGCCGCAGCCTCAAATGCTGCGACCAGTACCAGCGCCCCATCCCGGCGGCGGCCCGATGCGCCGCCAAGTTTCCACCGGCCACTTCACCGGCCGCCACAGCCCCCTCCCGTGACGTGCACACTAGATCGCATAGCCTCATTTAGATCGCAAGCGCTTAAGAAATGGCTCAGGGTCAATTGAAATTAATCTCGCTAAATTTACGACCATGTTAACAACTTCAAGCGGCGCTTCTTTTTCTTCTTCTGTATATATTGCCACTGCAGTCTTCAATGCCAATCCGTACTCGCCAACATCTATGTAATCTTGTATCCCTCCCCTTTCAGATTCAGAAAGTGTTGACAGGGTTGCACGCATTAGTGCCGTAGAGCTCGATTCGATAATCGCAAAGTCGGGCATAGAGAATGTACCTCGCTATTTTAGATTCTATTTACACCAGACCCCTTTTCCGGATAGCCAGTTATTGCCAAGTGAACTGTCCTAACGTCATCAGTTGCGCTACCGACAACCTCACCAACGGGCTGGCCATTCGGCGTGAGAATGTTAGCGCTTCAACGGAACCAAAAGCTTATCTGGACAGTGGGCTGGGCAGTGCTGATGTCGCCATTGAAACGATCTGCGGTGAACCAAACTGATGAATCAAGACTGATGTCCGATCATCCGGCTCACATTGCTTGGTGATTATTGTATATTTACCAGGTGGAATATTAAAGAACAAGTGCATGTCACCCATGTCCCAGCCGGGATACGCCGAATCAAACAACACTAGTTCGCCCGTTTTAATTTCTACATCCACCGACTCGACTGAGTCCATGGCATCAATATCTCCAGCATCCTCAAGTAATTGGATTACATCCACATCTGGATCAGCATAGAATATTCGAACAATAGAAAAGAAACCGTCTTTACAATGCCAAGTCCGCGTCTCTAGTGGCATATCGCCCAAAATCAATGCATTACCACTATCTAGCTCAATGACCCCCAAGTAGTCCTGCACACTGCAAGCCATTTGATAGTCGTTTGCATAGCCCTCCGCCAATGCTGCTGCCGTACTACTTCCTTCAACCCCTCGCCACTGATGCACTAGTGTACGCTCCATACATATAAGTGGCCCCCGCCAGATTTGATCCATTCTGCGCTACCATCGCTTGCCTTTACGGTTTCGGAAGCCATCGAATTCTCCCTCCTTGTTCATTGCTACATGTTTTACATTGTGGGTAATACCGCTGAGGCTTCCCTTCGGGATTTAACTTGGTTGGGTCTTGATGATCACCAATCCAATTTCCGCTCTTTGTGCCAGGATCTTTGGTGCCACATGTGTGACAACCATCTCGGTCACCTATTTCATTAATTTTATCCTGCTGCTCTTTAGTCGGCCTGGAGCTTGGGCCAGCCGGTACAGAGTCCCAGCATACGGCCCCGGCCCTACATTACTTGGAACTTCACTATTTGCCCCTTCTACACCACCAGAATTCAGACTCTCAGCATCTGCCTCGGCATCGTCCTTTGTCAGTATTTCGTAAGTAAAGTACGCACCTACGGCTACTGCCACGCCACATACAATGCTCCTTACACAGGCCGCAGCCGCACCCAATGCAGGGGGCGCCGCCGCGACCAGCACTGGCGCGCCCATCCTGACAGCTGGGCCAGCAGCCGCCCATCGTGCTGCCAAGGTTCCCCCCGCCACTTCGCCTGCCGCCATCGTCCCCTTGACGCGCGCCAGCTCGCGTAGCCCTCGCTTGACCTGACATAGTCGCAAACATTGCCCTACGACCTCAATCCGCTGCTCAGCCAACCGCTGCCCTGCGATCTCAATTCGCTCGGGAACTTGCTCAACTAACTGATCGGCTCTGTATCCACTGGGATCGGTCAGATTCGTCGGATTGTTCCATACGTAGCTGCACCGGTTGTAGCTCTGGCTGTAGTAAGGCGCCTGAATGATCGGATCGGCGCTGATGAACCTCGCCACCAGCGGGTCGTACACCCGCCCATTCATGTGCACCAGGTCCAGCCCGTCCAGCATCTCGTGGCCGGTAAAGCCCTTGTTGTCCACAACGCCGTCCAGCGTATCGAGGGTCGTGGCACCATCTAAGCTCCGCCGCTTGCCCCACGCGTCGTAGGCCAGCTTTTCCTTCAGGGCGCCCGCCTGGTCAGTGATGCCAATCACACTGCCCAGCCGGTCGGTATGGATCCAGTTCAGTGTGGTCGTCGTCGTGCTGCCATTCACCACGTCGATCTCGACGCCCAGGTCGCTCGGCCAGTAGGTCTTGATCGTCCAGATGCCTGCCTTGTTTTCCGCTTCCTGACTGCCCGCGTAGTAGACCGTACTGCCGTCCTGCTTCAACTGCTTGGTCCGCTGATGCTCCGGCCCGTAAACGAACTCGCTCGAGACGCTACCCTCGGTGATCTTCTTGGGCATGTCGAAGCTGGTCCACGTCAGCGTGCGGTTCGCGCCACTGGTCTGGTTGCCGTTGTCGTCATAAGCGAAGGCGCCGATGCCGGGGATGCTCTGCACCGCATGCGGCCGGGTAGTCCTTGGCCGTGGAGGTGCCGGTATAGCTTTCCACCAACTGACCGCAGCTCTTGGTGGTCGCGCAACTGGCCGGCGTGGTGGCATGGTCGTTTCAACCCTGAAGTGCAACGCCCATTTTTGGATTGCTGATTTCCCGCTGAAACACCTCGGCCCATTTTTTCAAAGCCCAGACATTTGCGCGGACGATTATTTAGACTGCGCAATATTACTCAGGTATGTCTGCGAAAACACCGACAGATCGTAGCCTGGTCAAATTGTAGGATCGATGAGTTGCTGTTGCTTCGAGTGACAGCCACTCGTTAGTCCATCGCTTTACTAAGTGAATTCGACGGGAGCTTATCTCGTCGAAATCTTGATTAATCGGGAACTTATCGTTCCGCAGCCGCGTGGGCAGATAAAACCTGCCCACCCTACTTGGCTGCGCCGGCGCGCCGGCCTGGCCTTCGCGCTCATTGCTGTGCCATGCCACCTCCGGCGAGAACCAAATCGTCAGGTCGCCTCGGGCTTGCAGGCTGCGGTTGTACTCATACCAGTTCGTCGTGCGGCATCGGGACTTCGGCGGCTTCATGTAATCAACCTGCAACCCACGTCAAGCCTGGCTCGGGGAGGTTATGCAACAAGGCCACTCGGAGGCATTTTTTAATAGGGAACATCAAATTCATCAAGACTTCCCAGCACACATTCCGAAAAAGAATGTATTTTCTGCAGTTCATCTAATACTGCTCCGCTCTTGCCATAGACATAGAAATACGCACCATCCACAAGCCGAACAGTTAGGTCCGCGCCTCCGATTAGAGCTAGATCTTCATCATCAGCAACATCTCCAGGCTCGAATACATAAAGGTAGAAGAATGCCCAATCATACTGAGCAGCAATACCGACACGTTTCATGAAAGTATCGATAGTCATCAAGGTCCCATCCGCACCAAGCAACCCAGGTGTGGCACCCATCAAGTCTTTAAGCAAGACGTACCGAATATTTAACATTGCGACTATTGGTTCAAGGAACCTTAGAACGCTACTTCCCGACAGAAGGTTCTGGTCCCGAATTACAAGCTGAAACCATTTATCACTAACTTTGTTCATTTTCGCTTCAGCTCCTATGGGCGAATAGGCTCTGCATTGCCGACACTATTAGGACCTGTTGCCGGATGCCAGTGTGGGTTGGGGTGATTCTGTGGCCGACCATGATCCGTTACGTCAGTTCGACCTTCGAATTTGCCATTCTCACCAAAGGTTGCACCTTGCGTATAGGAACCACCCTTGCTACCGGGTCTTGTCCCGATGGTTGTATGAGGCCCTTCAGCATCGGGGTGCGGCACATAGTTCCCAGATTCGTCGCGAGGTAGATCACTCTTAGGCTGATTGTCTTTTCCTTGTCCTCTCTTCTTGTCTTCAGTGTTTGTACCACCAGCATTTAGACTCTCAGCATCTGCCTCAGCATCGTCTTTTGTCAGTATCTCGTAAGTAAAGTACGCACCTACGGCCACTGCTACTCCGCATACAACACTCCTTACACATGCCGCCGCCGCACCCAATACAGGGGGCGCCGCCGCGACCAGCACTGGCGCGCCCATCCTGACAGCTGGGCCAGCAGCCGCCCATCGTGCTGCCAAGGTTCCCCCGCCACTTCGCCTGCCGCCATCGTCCCCTTGACGCGCGCCAGCTCGCGTAGCCCTCGCTTGACCTGACATAGTCGCAAACATTGCCCTACGACCTCAATCCGCTGCTCAGCCAACCGCTGCCCTGCGATCTCAATTCGCTCGGGAACTTGCTCAACTAACTGATCGGCTCTGTATCCACTGGGATCGGTCAGATTCGTCGGATTGTTCCATACGTAGCTGTAACGGTTGTAGCTCTGGCTGTAGTAAGGCGCCTGAATGATCGGATCGGCGCTGATGAACCTCGCCACCAGCGGGTCGTACACCCGCCCATTCATGTGCACCAGGTCCAGCCCGTCCAGCATCTCGTGGCCGGTGAAACCCTTGTTGTCCACTACCCCGTCGAGCGTGTCGAGGGTCGTGGCGCCATCCAGGCTCCGCCGCTTGCCCCACGCGTCGTAGGCCAGCTTTTCCTTCAGGGCGCCCGTCTGGTCAGTGATGCCAATCACACTGCCCAGCCGGTCGGTATGGATCCAGTTCAGCGTGGTCGTCGTCGTGCTGCCATTCACCACGTCGATCTCGACGCCCAGGTCGCTCGGCCAGTAGGTCTTGATCGTCCAGATGCCTGCCTTGTTTTCCGCTTCCTGACTGCCCGCGTAGTAGACCGTACTGCCGTCCTGCTTCAACTGCTTGGTCCGCTGATGCTCCGGCCCGTAAACGAACTCGCTCGAGACGCTACCCTCGGTGATCTTCTTGGGCATGTCGAAGCTGGTCCACGTCAGCGTGCGGTTCGCGCCACTGGTCTGGTTGCCGTTGTCGTCATAAGCGAAGGCGCCGATGCCGGGGATGCTCTGCACAGCGTGCGGCCGGGTTGCCGTCGCGCCTTGCGTGGGATAGACGTAGCTGCCCGTGCCGGCGCCCGTCTTGCTCAGCAGATTGCCGATCGCGTCGTAGGTGAAGTTCTGCCGTACCTTGCCCGACACTTCGCTCCACTCGAGCCGGTTCAGCGTGTCGTAGGAAAAGGTCTCCGAGAAGCCCGTGCTGCCGTCCCAGTACTGCGTGCGCAGGCTCACGTTGCCCAGCAGGTCGTACTGGTAGCCCTCATCCAGCCGCACTGCAGCCGCGGCAGTCTTGAGCGTGTCTTTGGTCAATCGGCCGGTGTTAGGGTTGTAGACCGTGTCGATATTCAGGCCATTGCCCAGGCTGGCCTGTAGTACGCGGTTAGCCGCGTCCTGCGCGTTCGATTGCCACAGCACCAGGCTGCCCCGCTCGATCCGCGCCAGGTAGCCCAGTGCGTTGTAGCGATTGTCGTAGCCCTTGACCGTACCGCCGCTACGCTGGACCGTCAGCTTGCTCGGCCGGCCCCATGCATCGTAGGCCTGGGTCCTGGCATAGCTGGTGGTGTCGAGCACCGTGGTAGTGGTGTTCGGCCGGCCCAGGCTGTCGTAGAGGTGTAGACGCCGGTAGTCCTTGGCCGTGGAGGTGCCGGTATAGCTTTCCACCAACTGGCCGCAGCTCTTGGTCGCTGCGCAGCTGGCCGGCGTGGTGGCGTGGTCGTAGACCCAATGGCTTTCCAGGTCCGGCTCGTAGCGGGCCGTCATCCGACCCAGCGCGTCGAACTCGAACTTGGTCGACTGGCTCGCCGCGCGCTGCTTCGGGCTGATTTGCTGCCACACCTGGCCCAGTGGGTCGACGTCGTAGTGGATCAGGCCCAGGTCAGGGTCCTGCAGGTCGGTCTTGCGGCCCAGCGCGTCGTACGTGACCTTGATCACATTGCCGTTCGGGTCGGTGGTCTGGCTCAGGTTGCCCCAGGCGTCACGGCCGAACAGCGTCACGCCGGCCTTGGCGTCGGTGCTCCGCACCAGCAGGCCCAGCGCGTCGCGCTCGTCGGTCTTGCTCTGGCTCTTGGCATTGGTCTGGATCGTGACCAGGCCCTTGTACTGCGTGGTGGCGCTGCGTTCGGTACCGGCTTCGTCGCGGGTCGTGACCGCCGTCACCCGGTCGAGCGCATCGTAGGCCTGGCGGCTGGCCAGGATTGCGGCGTCGGCGCTGTAGCGCGGCTGGTCGGCTTCCCACGGCCGGCCGCGGCTGTCGTAGCGTTGGTCGGTGACGATGGCACGGCCGTCGTAGCCGTAGGTCTGCGTGCGCAGCACGTGGCCGGCGCTGTCGCGGTAAGCCAGGCTCGGCACGGCGATGCGGTCCGCGCCCTTGAAGTGATCGGCGATCTCGACGTGCGTCGCGTTGACCGGGCAATTGGCATCGCACTGCTCGAGGTAGTAACGGGTCTCGGTGCCGTCGGCGCGGGTTTCCTTGGTCTTGCGGCCGAAGCCGTTCACCGTCCAGGTCGTGGTCAGGCCATTGGGGCCGGTCAGACTGGTCTGCACGCCGGTCTTCGGGTCGTAGGCGCGTGTCTCGGCTTGGCCGATCGCGTTCTTCACCGTGGTCGGGAAGCGGCCCTTGGCGTCGTAGGTCACGTCCTCGATCACGCGGGTCTTGTCGGTGTTGCTGGCCGGATCACGCCAGGCCAGCGTCTTCTTGTTCACCAAGCCAAAGACGTTGGCGCTGCGGTCATAGCTGGTCACCAGCTTGTATTTGAGACTGGTGTCGGTCGGTTCGCGCGTTTCGGTCTTCAGGAGACCCTGGGCGTCGTAGTCGTAGTCGATCACGCGCGACATGGTCACGCCGTCGCGGGTCTTGCTGGCCGTCACCCGGTCGGGCCGGCCGATCAGCCAGGTGGTGGCGTCGTTGAGGTAGGTGGTGACCGTCCTGGCCGTGTAGGTCTTGCTGCCGCCGGTGACGCCGCCGCTCACCGTCACGTCCTGCTGGGTCAGGTTGCCCCAGCCGTCGCCATAGGTGTTGATCGTGGTGGTGGTGCCGAGCGCGCTGCCGTCCAGGTCCCGCCGGGTCACGACACTTTGTCTGACGTAGGGGAGGGCGGTCTTCTGCCCATTTGCCAGCGTGCTCGAAATCAGCCCGGGCGTGCTGACGGCGTCATTCAGAATGACACTGCCGATCTGCAAGCGACTAGTGGTCGCCATGCCGGTATATGGCCAAGCCAAATTGTTCCAGTCGGTCTGGATATCTCCGCGGATCGGATCGGTACTCTGCTCCAGGGCAAAGCCGAGCTGGCCCCGGCCTTGCAAGTCGAGCATGGCACCTGCGTAGCTATAGCGGTTCTCCAGCCAGCCCCCTGGCCGTTGCCCTGGCGCAAGGTGTAGACAAGCGGGCCAACCTGGCTCGGATTGAGTCTGCGAGTCGGCCAGGCTACGGTCAGCGGCTGGCCGTCAGCCTGCTTGACGGCGGAGGTATAGGTGCTGGCGACGTTAGCTCTGACATAGCTGACCTGCGTCTGGTTGCCCAATCCATCGGTGACGCTGACCAGCTTGTCGGCCTCCGGTAGCGGATTCAGCCGATAGAGGCCGAATCGCTGCATGGGATCGATCTCTCGCACGAGGCCGACCGAAACGAGGTCGAGCAAACCATCGCCGTCGAAATCGCCGACCCGGCCGAAATTGTCGCCGCTACCGCCGACCGGATCACGACTTGCCGCGGCGCAGTTGAGAGTGCCGAACCTGTAGCGGCAGAGACTGCTCCTGCCGAACAATTCCGGCTGGCCATCGCCGTCCACGTCGGCAATCTGTCCTGCATCAGGCGCTGGCAAACCTGTGGCAGGCGGATTCTGCCAATTGCAGTCGAAACGGCTACCGGTGGAGTAGCAGAACAGCGTCCCAGTCAGGACCGTCCCAAAAGGATTGCTCGAAAACATGAACAGCGCGTCGGCATAGCCATCGCCGTTGAAGTCACCGACCAGGCTCCCTCCGACCTTGGATTCCATCACTTGGTAAGGCGACAAGGCGCCGCCCTGGTACCAGGTTTGACAGACCGCGCCAGAGGATTGGCCACGGCAGACCTCGAGGGTGACGCCCAAGCCCTGCTTGAGGCGGGTGGGATCGATGCGGGCGATATCGGCCAGGCCGTCGCCGTCGAAGTCGCCCAGGCTGGGACGGCCTGCGCGTTCCGGCACCAGCGTTTCACCGTCGAGTGCGACCGGTTCGTGCACATTGGCGAGCTTGCCGTAGTTGCTGCCCGCTTGGCATTCGAACCTGCTGCCGGTGGAACGGCACAAGGCGCCGGCGTAAGTCTGGTAGTCAGTCTTGACGATGATGTCGTCACGGCCGTCACCATCGAAGTCGACTACGCGGTATTGGCTCTTGCCATACTGATCGACGCCCCGGCGATAGATGGAGCCCATCCAGTCACGGCAATCGAAGCCGGCGGTACCCTTGGCGTAGGTGGAAAGACAGACCTGCCAATGGCCTGGGGCGGGTGTTTCGGCTTCGTAGGCATAGTCCGAAACACCGTCCCCATCGAAGTCGCCGACCAGCTTGTTGGCGCCATCGAGCGTACCCGGCTGGACGACCATACTGGTACCGTCGAACAGCATCAACACTTGGCCGAGCAGATCGGAACGGCCGTCGCCGTTGAAATCGCCGGGCTGCAAGGTCGGGTCGGCGTCGAAGCTGGTGAAACGCTGCCAGAGTTCGCCAACGCCAGCGCTACCCCAGCCGAAAGTCGTGGCGGGCAGGCAGGTATTCGCGCTGTCGCATGCCTTCACCTGCTTGAGCTGGCTTCGCCCGCTGGTCGAGCTGACGACGTAAGTCAGCGCATAGTTCAATGCAAGCGCTCCACCACTCCCATCCGCTGCCGTATCGGCGTAGGTTCGGATGGCGTAGAGACGCTTACGCCGATCGATATGGCTACCCGCCAGGTAAAGGGCATCTGCATCCGGCCGGTCCTCATAGAGGAACTCGACCTTGGCATGGTGGTTCAGTCCTGCAGCGGTATTTGCGCCCCAGCGGATGTTCTTGAGCAGGTGCTCGCCGGTCGTCGCATTTTCGTCGTACTGGTAGTCGATTCGATTGCCGGAGCGGTCCTCCACGCGACTCAGCGCCCAGCGATAGGCCTGCCCGTCGCTTCTACCCTGCCCATCGACGTAGCTGTCTTCCAGCAAGCCGTAGTAGAGCGTCCGACCCTCGCGGGTCTCGACCTTGAAGCCCTGCTTGCCGGCCGAGGGCCGGTATAGCGGGTAATGCGGCTGAAGCTCTCGATCTCGGTACGGTATTCGGCGTTCGTGGCCCAGTAGGACGCATCGGTGGGTGGCTGGCCCGCCGTGGCCGGGCCATTGGCCAGCACGAGGCGCTGACCGTCGAGGCAGAGCCGGTCGGTCGTGGCGAAACGGACCGTGTCGGCCTTGCCGTCTTGCGCCAGTGTACGGCCGCAGCGATGAATGGTAGACAGCCCGGTCAGTTGCCAACCTTGACCCAACGCGCCATTCGGCCCTCGGCTGCTGTAGCCCAATGCCAGGCTTGGGACCAGCCCGGCAGTGCCTGGCGGTACGCTGATCGGCAGGCTGTAGAGAACTGCGCCGTCGCTGACGGTAATGCCGGCCGGCAGATTGCCTGCTTCGGCGTTGGCCAAGTGCGGCGGTTGGATCGATACCGGCAGCAATGCATCGGCAGCCGGAATGCTGAAGCTGCCCGACTGGGTCAGTTGCGCATTGCTGCCGCCCGATTGCGATACCCCGTGCACATAGAGCACCTTGCCGGCGTAGGTCGCGCGATAAGCGGCCAATGGAATTGACCAGCGATGGGCGGTGCCGCTGGTGGCACAGTTCTGCGCAATCGTTGCGTTGCTGGCTTGGTTGGCGGTGGTGCTGGTCAGCAGAGTGCCGGTCCCGGCCGCGCCGTTGGCATAGAGCTGGACGGTGATCGACTGGTTGACCCGCTTGTCGCAGGCCCAGCCATTGAGCGAGGGATTGCCGGCCGCGTCGTAGACGATGCCGTCGACGCCGCCCAGCACCGGGCCGGGCGGCGGCGCCGGCATGGTGTAGCTGCCCGACTGCGGCAGCGCCAGGTTGCTGCCGCCGATGGTAGAAATGCCGTGCACGTACAGCGTCTTGCCGGCCTGCGCTTCGCGGTAGGCGGCGAGCGGGATGGTCCAGCGATGGGCCACGCCACTGGTAGCGCAAGCGGTCGAGACCGCAGCCTCGCTGGCCAGGTTGGCGGTGGTGCTGGCGATCATGGTGCCGCCGGCACCAGCCGCACCGCCGGCATAGAGATGCACTGCGATCGATTGAGCGGCAGCCTTGTCGCAGGCCCAGCCGACCAGTTGCGGATTGCCCGACACATCGTTGGTGATGCCTTCGACGTTGCCGGTGACCGGGCCGATGCCTGCCACGTTGACGGTCGCTTCGGCACTGTCGGCCGAGGCGCCGCTGTTGTCGTAGGCACGGAGAAGGATGCGGCGGGTACCGGGTGCGAGCGCCACGCTGGTATTGACGCTGGCGGCAGCGATGTTGGCGGCGACGCTGCCATCGACCAGTACCTCGATGCGGGCGATGCTGCCGTCGCTGTCGCTGGCCGAGCCCGTGACCGCGACTGCGATGGTGCCGTTGTAAGGGGATTTGACGCTGCTACCTGAGGCAGGTGCTGACAACTGGGTTGTCGGCACCTGATTGGCAGTGACCGTCGCCAGGACAGTATTGCTGTCTCGGCTTCTATTGCCGCCATCGTAGGCTCGGGCGACAAAGCTATAGCTGCCAGCCGACAAGCCGCTGACCGCGGTGCTGAAGCTGATCGCAGCTGCATTGGATGCGGTGCGCTGATCGATCAATACGCCGTTGCGATAAAGCTCGACTTTGGCCAACCGGGCTCTATCGCCGTCATCGGTAGCGGACACTGCGAGAGACAGGCTGGCGGGAGCGAGGTAGCTGCCACCGCTGGCCGGGGATGTAATGGAGACCAACGGCGGGACGCAGAGAATCTCAGTCCCTTCGTTGTAGCAACCTGCTTTCGCAAAGAGCGGCGCCAATACCAGGCAGCTTGTCACCAATATTCCACGCATCATCGATCCCTGCTGGCTATTAGAAGCAAAATTAAAAAAGACCCATAAGGGCCTGATATTGCATTGTCATTTACAAAGGCCAAGTCACTTGACCCACGGCGAAATATATCGCAGTGCTTCTGTGAACTACCAGCCCGCCTGGCTGTCGTCGAAAAAATGGCACACCCGCAGGTATGCCATCTCTATGCGACTTTGCCCGACTTCTATGTCTTACAGCTGCACATTGGTCGTCGCATTGAACTTGATCGCCAGATTGGTCTCGAGGTTGGCGATCGCGCTCTCCAGCACGCCGAAGATCTTGGCGCGGTCGGCCGCATTGCTCAGGTCCAGCGTCGCCGTGCTCGCCACCCCGTTGTAGGACAGCGCGGCATTGAACGCCGTCTGCGCCTGCGCCGCCGAGATCGTCAGGTACTGGCCGCCGCTCTGGTAGCCGAGCTTCTGGAACACGTTGGAGAACACCGTCGCCAGCAGCGGGATCTTGAAGGCGACGTGGTTGTTCGGCGTGACCAGGGTGGTGGCGCTGGTGGTCGGGATCGGCTTGTTGTAGAGCTGGTCGAGGTAGTAGTGGACCTGGTAGGGATACTGCTCGTAGGTATCGGTCTTGCCCCAGACCGAGGCGTAGTTGTTGACCGTGGCGATGGTGGCGGCCGTGGCGGTGGCGCCCTGGGTGCTGTAGCGCTTCATCAGCGGCCCGTAGAAGCCCTGGTTGTAGGCGACGTTGAGCAGCACTTCGAGGAAGTTGTTCGGCAGGTTCTTGAAGTTGGCCAGCGCGTTGTCGTAGTCGGGTTGCCACGGCGTGGTCCAGCCGCCGGTGCCCTTGCCGATCTCCACCAGCGCGATGAAATCGGTGTAGTGGAAATAGGCCGTCAGCATCGGGCTGTAGTACTTGTCGTTGAACGACGGCGGCGTCGGCTTGGTGTTCTGGGTGGCCGCGGTGGCCATGGTGTAGCCGATGTTCTTCTGCAGCGCCACGTAGTTGATCAGCGAGTGGCCGGCCGGCGCGTAGCTGCCCGACACCATGTCGGCCGCGTAGTTGTTGATCTGGTAGGGGCCGCCCTGGCCGGTGCCCATCACCGAGGCCTGGTCGGGCGAGGGCGCGATCAGGTTGCCGCTGGCCTTGTAGTAGGTGCCGGTGGCGATGTTCTCCTGCAACAGCTGGGCCAGGATCGAGCCGTACATGTAGTCCTTGTTGAACTGCATGCCCGGGTAGTACTGCTTGACCAGGTGGCCGTACATCACGCCGGCCACGTAGTTCGACATGATGAGATCGGTGAAATTGTCGCCGTCGAGCGTGAGCTTGTCCTGCGCCGTGCCGACGCCGAGCAGCAGGTGGTAGTCGAGCGTGCCGCTGCTGACCACGCCGCCCGGGGTCGGGGTGGGCGTTGGCGTGGGAGTCGGGGTGGGCGTCGCAGTGGGGGTCGGTGTCGGCGTGGGGGTGGGAGTCGGCGTAGGCGTAGGTGTCGGGGTGGGGGTCGGCGTCGGCGTGCCGCTGCAGACCTCCAGGTAGCCCCACAGCGACGGGGTGCTGGCCGGGTTCCAGTTGGAGCCGGCATAGGCGGTATGGGTCTGCAGCGCCTTGTAGTTCTTGCCGAGGTAGGACGCCTGGGTGTTGACCGTATAGGTCTTGCCCTCGGCCCAGGCCGCGGCGCAGCTGGCCGCCAGGGCCGACGGGGCATGGAGCGCGCCGGCGACCGCCAGGCTCAGGGTGATGGCGCGCAGCGCGCGCCGCTTGGTCTTGCAGTGGGACATGGTGAGGTTTGCTCCATCCTGATCGTTGTTGGCACTCGAGTGGACTTGTTCTTGTCCTTCGCGCCTCGCCATGCCGATCGATTCCGGCCGCTCCGGAGCGGTTGTCCAGATTGGCCGGGATGCCATGCCGAGGTCATCGACATGCTAGGACAGGCTTTGCCGCATTCAAGTAATTCATTTCAAATCATTTACTTGCAATTCGTAGTCATGAAATTCGAATTACGGGCATTGCTGCGGAGCAGCACGAGCAAGCGCCCGGCCGGTTTCCAGGGACGGGCAGACAAGTAATATTCAAGTGGTATTTTTCGAGGAATTCGAAGCCATCCGGCGCAGGCCCGGAAATGGCGAAATGGCGGCGTCGCAATCAGGCCGCGGATCAACTGGTCTGGCCGGACGGCCTCTGCGCGGTTTCGGTCCCAGCCGCGAAGGTCATGTCGGTCCATCCGGACTCCGGCCGCCATGCGATCGATAACACGTAATCGGCCTCCGGCCGGGCCGGGAAACTACCGGAATCGGCCCGCGCCGACCGTCGTCCGCATTCTTGCCGTTTGCCGGATACGCAACAGCGCCTGCGTTCCGGCGGACCGGCCGGGCCGCGATGGGAACACCCGCCGTCCCGGCTGATCGGCCCCCGTCCTCCACCGCCACGGGGATTCCAGCCGGCTCGCGCCTCGGTCGGACCGGCCGGCGCTTCGGCCGAGGACAGGATGTCCTGCCGGGCATCGTTGGTCGGCTCGCGGCCCTCAGCCCAGGTGGGTGTGCCGCTCCGGCCGCGGCTCGGTCTCCATCGCCGCCAGTCCTTGCAGGATGCCGCAGTCGCCGGTCGCCTGCTCGGCCCGGCATTGCCGCCGCAGCACGGTCAGCTGCTGCCGCAGCTGCTGCAGCTCGGCGATGCGCGCGTCGACGTGGCCGATGTGTTCGTCCACCAGGTGGTTGATCGCGCCGCAGCCGTCGTCGGGCTTGTCCATCAGGCCCAGCAGGGTGCGGATCTCGCCGTGGGTCATGTCCAGCGCGCGGCAGTTGCGGATGAAGCGCAACCGCTCGACGTGCTGCGGGCCGTAGCTGCGGAAGTTGCCGGCGGTGCGCTCCGGCTCCGGCAGCAGCCCTTCCTTCTCGTAGTAGCGGATGGTCTCGACGCTGCACTGCGCGATCTGTCCGACTTCGCCGATCTTCATGGGCACCTCCGCCCGGTTGCGATGAAACGCTTGACCCTATAGTAGCTTCAGGTTGTGAGATGGCGCCATCTCACGACGGAAAGCACGCCCATGTCCTCCTGCTGCCCGCAAGAACCGGACCTGAACCAGACCCAGAACCGGGCCAGGCCCGGCTATTTCCCGGTGAAGGTCGCCGTGGCCCACGGCCACCATCATCACGGCGGCCGAGGCGGCTGCTGCGCGACGGCTGCGCCGGCGGCGCCCTCCGCGCCGCTGGCGGTACCGGCCGGCAGCGCACGCAGCCGGCTGCGCATCGCCGAGATGGACTGCCCGACCGAGGAAGCGCTGATCCGCAAGAAGCTCGGCGGCCTGGCCGAGGTGCACGGGCTGGAATTCGACCTGATGCAGCGCGTGCTGACGCTGGCGCACGCGCCCGGCGCGCTGCCCATGGTGGTGGAGGCGATCCGCGGCCTGGGCATGAAGGCCGAGCCGGCCGAAGCGGACGCCGCCGCGCCGGCCGCCGAGGCCCGGCCGACGCACTGGCCGCTGGCCGCGGCCGGCGCGCTGGCGCTGGGCGCCGAGGCCGCGCACTGGGCGCAATGGCCGGACTGGCTCGGCGCCGCGCTGGCGCTGGCCGCCCTCGCGTTGTGCGGCATCGGCACCTACCGCAAGGGCTGGATCGCGCTGCGCCACGGCGAGCTCAACATCAATGCGCTGATGAGCATCGCCGTCACCGGCGCGGCGCTGATCGGCCAGTGGCCCGAGGCGGCGATGGTGATGGTGCTGTTCACTGTGGCCGAGCTGATCGAGGCCCGCTCGCTCGACCGCGCCCGCAACGCGATCCGCGGCCTGATGCAACTGGCGCCCGAGCGCGCCACCGTGCGCCAGGCCGATGGCCGCTGGGCCGCGGTGGACGCCAGGTCGGTCGCTGTCGGCGCGATGGTGCGGATCGGGCCGGGCGAGCGCATCGGCCTCGATGGCGTGCTGGTGGCCGGCGGCTCGGCGGTCGACCAGGCGCCGATCACCGGCGAGAGCATCCCGGTCGACAAGACGGTCGGCGACCCGGTGTTCGCCGGCTCGATCAACGTCGCCGGCTCGTTCGAATACCGCGTCACGGCCGCCGCCGGCGACAGCACGCTGGCGCGCATCATCCACGCCATCGAAGCGGCCCAGGGCAAGCGGGCGCCGACCCAGCGCTTCGTCGACCGCTTCGCCCGCATCTACACCCCGACCGTGTTCGCCATCGCGCTGGCGGTGGCGCTGCTGCCGCCGCTGCTCGCCGGCGGCGGCTGGTACGACTGGATCTACAAGGCGCTGGTGCTGCTGGTGATCGCCTGCCCCTGCGCGCTGGTGATCTCGACCCCGGTCACCATCGTCAGCGGCCTGGCCGCCGCGGCCCGCCACGGCATCCTGGTCAAGGGCGGCGTCTACCTCGAGGAAGGCCGCAAGCTGGCCTGGCTGGCGCTGGACAAGACCGGCACGCTGACGCGCGGCAAGCCGGAGCTGGCCCGGACGGTGGTGCTGGACGGATCGGACGACGCGATGCAGCTCGCCGCCAGCCTGGCCGCGCGCTCGGACCACCCGGTGTCGCAGGCGATCGCCCGCGCCGGCCGGCGCGACGCGGTCGCCGCGCTGGAGGTCGACGAGTTCGCCGCGCTGCCGGGGCAGGGCGTGCGCGGCCGCATCGGCGGCCGGGCCTTCCTGCTCGGCAACCACCGGCTGATCGAGGCGCTCGGCGTCTGCACGCCAGAGCTGGAAACGCAGCTGTTCGCGCTGGAGGAGGACGGCCACAGCGTGGTGCTCCTCAGCGACGGCGAGCGGGTGAAGGCGCTGTTCGCGGTGGCCGACGCGGTCAAGGACAGCAGCCGCGAAGCGGTGGCGCGCCTGCACGCGCTCGGCATCCGCACCGCGATGCTGACCGGCGACAACCGCCATACCGCGGCCGCCGTGGCGCGCCAGGTCGGCATCGACGAGGCCCGCGGCGAACAGCTGCCGGCCGACAAGCTGGCGGCCATCGAGGAATACGCCCGGCGCGGCCCGGTCGGCATGGTCGGCGACGGCATCAACGACGCGCCGGCGCTGGCGCGTGCCGACATCGGCTTCGCCATGGGCGCCGCCGGCACCGATAGCGCGATCGAGACCGCCGACGTGGCGCTGATGGACGACGACCTGCGCAAGATCGCCCGCTTCGTCGAGCTGTCGCGCAGCACCCACGCGATCCTGGTCCAGAACATTGCGCTGGCGCTGGGCATCAAGGCGGTGTTCCTGGCGCTCACCCTGCTGGGCCTGGGCAGCATGTGGATGGCGGTGTTCGCCGACATGGGCGCCGCCCTGCTGGTGGTCGGCAACGGCCTGCGGCTGCTGCGCCGATAGCGGCGCCGGCCGCGGAATCGCCCCGCCGGCGGCCCGGCCGGCAGCGCCGTGCGCCGAACGGCTACGATGACGGTATCGCCGACCGGAGCGCCATCGATGGAGCAAGCCCGCGAGTTCAGCGTCAAGCAGCACTTTCTGCGCAGCGGCCTGCTGCAGATCGTGCTGTTCGCGCTGTTCGCCGGCTTCATCGGCATCCGCTTCGTGCGCGCGACCGCCACCGAGGAGCAGGCCGACCGGCTGCGCCCCTTCCAGCGGCAGGCCGGCGACGTGCGCTACCACGTGGCGCAGCTGCAGCAGATCGTGACCGAGGCCGCCGGCCTGCGCGACGGCGCCGGCGCCGCCGCCCAGCGCCAGTACGCGGCGGCCGGCGAGAAGCTGCGCCAGCTGGGCGAGGCGCTGCCGGAATACCGCGCCGAAACCGACGCGATGGCGGCCGAACTGGCGCGGCTGGACCGGCTCGGCGAGCGCATCGTCCACGCCTACGAGGCCGGCGACCGCGAGGCCGGGCTGCGGCTGCTCCGCGCGCCGCAGCAGGGTTTCGACCTGACCGCCGCCAGGCTGATCGAGCGGGCCGAGCAGCTCGGCGCCGGCCTGCGGGCCCGCTACGAGCAGTACGACGACCAGCTCGACGACGATTTCGCCGCGCTGCGCAATGCCGGGCTGGCCGCGGTGGCCGGCTTCGCGCTGCTCCAGCTGCTGTCCTTAGGCTGGAGCTACCGGCGCCTGCTGCGCATCCTCGGCGCCGAGCCGGCCGCGCTGCGGGCGACGCTGAGCCGTCTGGCCGGGCAGGGCGCCGAGGCGGCGCCGTCCGACCGCGAGGCGCCCGACCTCGCCACGCTGTCGCACGCGGTCGAGCTGCTGGCCGAGCAGCGCCGGCAGGCCGGCGCGGCGCTGCAGGCCGGCGAGCGCACTCTGCGCAGCCTGGTCGACAACCTGCCCGGCGGCGTCTACCAGCTGGCGCCGACCCGGCCCTATGCCTTCACCTTCGTCTCGGACGGGCTGGCGGCGCTGACCGGCTGGACGGTGGACGAACTCAAGCGCCACCCGGCGTTTCCCGATGCCCAGGCCGCGCTGCAGCGGCGCGACCGGATCGGCCGCGCGGTGCTGGCCCGCGTGGCCTACGAGCTCGAATACGCGGTGACCCGGCCCGACGGCAGCGTCTGCTGGGTACTGGAGCGCGGCCGGCCGCATTTCCGCCCGGACGGCGGCCTGGACCGCATCGACGGACTGATCCTCGACGCCACCGCCGCCCACCTGGCCAACGAGCGGGTCGAGCGGGCGCGCAGCCAGCTGTTCAACACCCTCGAATCGGTCGACGTCGGCCTCTTGATCTACGACCGCGAGGAGCGGCTGGTGGTCTGCAACCAGGCCTTCCGCCGGCTCTACCCGGGGCTGCGGCCCTGGCTGGTCGACGGTGCGCCGCTGCGCGACATCCTGCGCAGCTACTACCACGGCGCCGATATCGCCTGCCGCGCCGCGCATCCTTACGACTTCGGCGTCGACGGCGAGGACGCTTTCGTCGAGCGCTGGCTGTCGAGCCGCCCCTCCGGCGACCGGCTCGAGCCGATCCCGGCGCTCGACCGCTGGGTGACGCCCGAACATGCCGAGGCCGACGACGGCACCCACGTGCTGCTGCGCACCGACGTGACCGAGCTGACCAAGTTGAACCGGGCGCTGCGCCAGGCCAAGGAAGCGGCCGAGGCCGCCAGCCGGGCCAAGAGCGCCTTCCTGGCCAATATGAGCCACGAGATCCGCACCCCGATGAACGGCGTGCTGGGCATGACCGAGCTGACGCTGCAGACCGCGCTCGATGCCGAGCAGCGCGAGAACCTGCTGATGGCCAAGTCGTCGGCCGAGGCGCTGATGGGACTGATCGACGACATCCTCGACCTGTCCAAGATCGAGGCCGGTCGGCTCGATCTCGAAGCGATCCCGTTCTCGCTGTGCAGCCTGCTGCACGACACGCTGCACCCCTTGCGGCTGCGGGCCGCCGAACGCGGCCTGTCGCTCGATTGCACGATCGACCCGGCCCTGCCCGAGCACCTGCTCGGCGACCCGCTGCGGCTGCGCCAGATCGTGACCAACCTGGTCGGCAACGCGATCAAGTTCACCGAGCGCGGCGAGGTCGGCCTCGACGCGGCGCTGGCGGCCGACGGGCCGGCCGGGCTGCGGCTGGCGCTGACGGTGCGCGACAGCGGCATCGGCATCGCGGCCGAGCAGATCGGGACGATCTTCGAGCCGTTCTGCCAGGCCGACGGCTCGACCTCGCGCCGCTTCGGCGGCACCGGCCTCGGCCTGACCATCTGCAAGCGGCTGGCACACATGATGGGCGGCGACATCGCGGTCGACAGCGTGCCCGGCGTGGGCAGCCGCTTCCGCGTCGAGCTGCTGCTGGCGCGGACCGGGCTGCCGATCGAGCCGCCCGTGCCGCAGCCGGCGCTGGCCGGCCTCGCCGCCCTGGTGGTCGACGACCAGCCGCACGGCCGCGCCGCGCTGGCCGAAATGCTGCGGCGCTGGGGCCTGGCGGTGACGCTGGCGGCCGATGCCGCCGAGGCGCGCGTGGCCTGGCGCCGGGGCGGCTACGGCCTGTTGCTGCTCGACGAATGCCTTGGCGAAGGCGCCGACGGCGGCACCGACCTGGCGGAAGAAGCCCGCGCCGCGCTGCCGCAGGCGCGCCGGCTGCTGCTGTCCACCCGCCAGGGCAGCAAGGCGGCCGCCCGGCTGGATGCCGCCGCGCTGCTGAGCAAGCCGGTGCGGCCGCAAGCGCTGCTCGAAGCGCTGCGCGGCGGGTCCGGCCCGTCGGCGCCGCCGGCGGCCCGGCCGACAGCCGTGGCGGCGACGCCCACGACCGCGGCCCCGCTGCGCATCCTGCTGGCCGAGGACAATCCGGTGAACCGCCAGCTGGCGCTGCGCCTGCTGGAGCGGCAGGGCCACCGGGTGACGGTGGCCGAGGACGGCGAGGCCGCGGTGACCTGCTTCGCGGCGGGCGAATTCGACCTGGTGCTGATGGACATGCTGATGCCGCGGCTGGACGGCATCGGGGCGACGCGCCGGATCCGCAGCGGCAGCGCGGCCGGGCGCCGGGTGCCGATCATCGCGCTGACCGCCAACGCCATGGCCGGTACGCGCGAAGACTGCCTGCAGGCCGGCATGGACGGCTACGTCAGCAAGCCGATCGACGCCGAGGCGCTGGCGGCTGAAATGGCCCGGCTGCTGGCGCGGCCGGCCCCGGCCGATACCGCCGCCGCGCTGCGCTACAACCCGCAGGCGGCGCTGGCCGGCTTCGACGACGACCTGGAGTTCTTCCGCGAGCTGGTCGAGACTTTCCGCCTGAGCGCCAAGCACTACCTCGGCCTGCTGGCCGACGCGGCGGCCCGCGGCGACTTCGGGACGGCGCGCTTCGCCGCCCACTCGCTCAAGGGCTCGGCCGGCAGCCTCGGCATCGGCGAGCTGGTGGAGCGGGCCTTCCATGCCGAGGAGGCGGCACTGGCCGGCGACGCCGGGCGACTGGCGCAAGCCCAGGCCGAGCTGAGCGCCATGCTGGCGCAGGTGGATGCCGTGCTGGACGCGTTCCTGGCCGCGGGCTGAGCGCGCCGTCCCGATCCGTCGCCGAAGCGGGCAGGGCGGATTGGCCGTTTCGCCCCCTTGCCGCCCCGCAAGGGTTTTCCCCGGTCATCCCGGGGGATCTCCCCCGTAATCGAACCAGTTATCCGCGCGCCCGCGATCCGGACAATGGCATCCAGTCCCATCGACTCGCACGGTCCCACGCAGGGGCCGTCGGTCGATCGTATCCACCCCAGGGAGCGCGTCATGGCACACAGCGAATACATTCAACTGGACAGCGGCACCGCGCCGCAACTTGCCCATTCCCGCCGCACGGCCGCGGGCGACCCCGGCACGGCCTGGGCTGCGCTGGTGCGGCGGCTGGAGCAGGACGACCCGGCCGCACCGGCGGCCCCAGCCGTGGCCGGCACACCGGCCAAGGCCCCCCGGCCGACCAGCCGGCGCCGGAATCGGCCGGCGGCAGCCGCTATGTCACCTTCGCGCTGGGCCGCGACCGCTATGCGCTGCCGCTGGCGCCGCTGCGCGAGATCATCCGGCTGCCGGCCATCGCCCAGGTGCCGTTGGCGCCGCCGTCGCTGCTGGGCCTGGTCGACCTGCGCGGCGAAACCCTGCCGATCGTCTCGCTGCGCCGCCTGCTGCAGCTCGATCGGCAGGCGGACCTGGACGAGGCCGCCGAGCCGGACGGCCAGGCGCTGGTGGTCGACGTCGGCCTGCCGGTCGGGCTGCTGGTCGACTGCGTCGACGGCATCGTCGAGGTGGCGCCCGAGGCGCTCGAAGGCGTCGGCGCGCTGCGCTCGGCGATCGACGTGCATGCGCTGGCCGCGGTGATCCGCAGCCCGGACGGCATGGTGACGGTGCTCGACCTCGACAGCCTGGTCGGCCGCGACTTCCCCAAGTTCGATGCCGCGCTGCACGGCCAGTACGCAGGCCAGCCGGTCACCGCCAAGATCGCGCGCGACGAGCGCCGGCTGGTCAGCTACCTGCTCGACGGCCAGGAATACGCCACGCCGATCGACCAGCTGCGCGAGATCGTCGGCCTGCCCGAGCAGATGCTGCGGCCGCCCGGCCACGAGCGCGGCCACCTGCTCGGCGTGATGTCGCTGCGCGGCCGGCTGCTGCCGCTACTGGGCCTGCGCCGGCTGTTCGGCCTGCCGGACCCGGCCGACGCCTCGGCCGGCCGGGTGGTCGTGCTGCAGGCGCACGGCGGCGAGCCGGTCGGGGTGGTGGTGGATGCGGTCAATGCGGTGCTCAGCGTCGACCGCGCCGAGATCGACACGCTGCCCGAGCTGTTCGGCCACGGCACCGGCCGCCACCGCATCAGCGGCATGTGCCGGCTCGACGGCGGCCGGCGGCTGGTCGGCCTGATCGAGGCCGACTGCCTGCCCGGCACGGCGCCGACCGGCGAGGCGGCTTCGGCGCACGAGATCCGCCCGGCCGAGCCGGCCCGTTCCGACGAGCAGTTCGTGGTGTTCCGGCTCGACCGCGAGGAATTCGGCGTGCCGATCGCCCAGGTGCAGGAGATCGTCCGCCGGCCAGAGCAGTTGCGCCACGTGCCGGGCACGCCCGACTTCCTCGAAGGCGTCGCCTCGCTGCGCGGCAATCTGCTCGGCGTGGTCGACCAGCGGCGCCGCTTCGCCATGGCGCCGCTGGCCGGCAACGAGCAGCAGCGCGTGATGGTGTTCCGCTTCGGCGAGCGCTGCCTCGGTTTCATCGTCGACTCGGTCAGCGAAGTGCTGCGCATCCCGCTCGACGCGATCGGCGCGACGCCGCCGCTGACCGCCGGCACGCGGCGCATGCTGTCGCGCGTCGCCAACCTGGCGGGGGCGGCCGCATCGTGCAGTTGCTCGATCCGGCCGAACTGCTCGATCCGCACGAAGCGCAGGCGCTCGCCGGCATCGGCGCCGCGCCGGGCATACCCTGAACCGGCCTCCGTCGCGCCATCGGCAGCTGCGGCCGCGCGGCTGCCGGGCCTCCCGCGGGGCACGGAGCGCGTGCTCATCGTCGTCGACGACGAGCCGAACATGCTGTCGGCGCTGGTCCGGCTGTTCCGGCGCGACGGCTACCGCATCCGCACCGGGCTATCCGGTGCGGAAGGGCTGGCGCTGCTGGCCGCCGACCCGGTCGCCGTGGTGCTGGCCGACCTGCGCATGCCGCACATGAACGGCGCCGAATTCCTGGCCGAGGCCGGCCGCCACTTCCCCGCCACGGTACGCCTCGTCCTGTCGGGCTGCACCGAGCTCGGCCCGGTAGCCGCGGCGGTGGAGCAGGGCCTGGCCTGGCGTTTCCTGTCCAAGCCCTGGAACGACGAGCAACTGCGCGCCATGGTCGCCTCGGCCTTCGAGTTGCTGGCGCTGCAGCAAAGCAACGCCAGTCAGCTGGCGACCCTGCGCGCAGGCCGCATCGCTTCGCCCGGCCCCGGCGGCTAGGTCCCGGAGCGGCGTCGGCGGCTCCCGACGCTGGCGCGGTGGCGTCGAAACATCCAGGCCACGGCCGCGATGCATGGCCAGGGTCGTCCGCGCGGACTACGCCATCGAGGACTACTATTCGGTCGGGCGGCCGGCGGGGCCGCCAGACCGGGAGCCATGATGCGATACCTGATTTCGTTCGACGACGGCACGATGATCATTCCCGACGACGAGCTGCCCGCGGTGGCCGAAGCCGCGCGCGCGGTGGTGCGCGAGGCCAAGGCGGCCGGCGTGTGGATCTTCGGCGGCGGCCTGCTCAGCCAGCGGGCGAGCATCGTGGCCACCGACGGGACGGTCGCCGACGGCCCGTTCCCTGAGACCAAGGCGGTCGTCGGCGGCTTCTCGATCATCGAGGTGCCTTCGCGCGAGGTGGCGCTGCAATGGGCCGCCAAGCTCGCCGCCGCCTGCCGGTGCGCGCAGGAGGTCCGGGAGATCATGTACGACCCGGAGTCGTGAGCGGGCAATCTGCGGGTTGATCCAGGCCGGCCGCTCCTGCCGGACCCGGCCGCACCGATCACGAGCCCGGCCGCCGCGCGGCCGCAGGTGCCGATGCAGCGGTGCGGCAGGCGGGGGAGGGCGCCGGCACGCCGTCCTCTGCGCCGTCCTCTGCACCGCAGGCCGTCAGGCGCCGGCGAGGCGGGGGCCGAGCGTTTGATCGCATCGGGTTTTACGATCATCATCGCGGCCATTCGGCCCCGGGGCATCCGGCCCCGATGAAATTCGAGCCGCACCCGGCGGCATCTCCCCCACGAATCGGCATCAATCAGCGCCCAGCGCTCGATCCGGCGCCCTGCCAGGCCGGGATAGTCCATCATTTTTCAGCGGTACTCTGGAGTTCCCCCATGGAAATCAAGGTCAACTTCCTTGACAAGCTTCGCCTCGAAGCCAAGTTCGACGACTTCACGGTCGTGGCCGATCAGCCGATCCGCTATAAGGGCGATGGCTCGGCCCCCGGTCCGTTCGACTATTTCCTGGCCTCGTCGGCGTTGTGCGCGGCTTACTTCGTGAAGCTGTACTGCGTCACGCGCGACATCCCCACCGAGAATATCCGCCTGTCGCAGAACAATATCGTCGACCCGGAAAACCGCTATCGGCAGATTTTCAAGATCCAGGTCGAATTGCCGGCGGATATTTCCGAAAAGGACCGTCAGGGCATCCTGCGCTCCATCGACCGCTGCACCGTGAAGAAGGTGGTGCAGGCCGGCCCCGAGTTCGTGATCGAAGAGGTGGAAAACCTGGATGCCGATGCCCAGGCCTTGCTGACGCCGAACCTGGCCTCCGAGTCCTGCACCTATATCGCGGGCAAGGACCTGCCGCTGGAGCAGACCATCGCCAATATGTCGGGCACCCTGGCGAGCCTGGGCATCAAGATCGAAATCGCTTCGTGGCGCAATATCGTGCCCAATGTGTGGTCGCTGCATATCCGCGACGCGCATTCGCCGATGTGCTTCACCAACGGCAAGGGCGCGACCAAGGAAAGCGCATTGGCGTCGGCGCTGGGCGAATATCTCGAGCGGCTGAATTGCAATCACTTCTACGCCGGCCAGTTCTGGGGCGAAGACATCGCCGATGCGGCCTTCGTGCATTACCCGGACGAACGCTGGTTCAAGCCCGGCCCCAAAGATGCGTTGCCGGCCGAAATCCTCGATGAATATTGCCGCTCGATCTACGACCCCGACGGCGAATTGCGCGGCTCCCATCTGTACGACACCAATTCCGGCAATGTGCAGCGCGGCATCTGCTCGCTGCCTTTCGTGCGCCAGTCGGATGGCGAGGTGGTGTATTTCCCGTCCAACCTGATCGAAAACCTGTACGTCAGCAATGGCATGAGCGCCGGCAATACGCTGGCCGAAGCGCAGGTGCAATGCCTGTCGGAAATCTTCGAGCGGGCGGTGAAGCGCGAAATCCTGGAAGGCGAACTGGCCTTGCCCGACGTGCCGCCGGAAGTGCTGGCGAAATACCCGCGCATCGTGGCCGGCATCCAGGGCCTGGAAGAGCAGGGCTTCCCGGTGCTGGTGAAGGATGCGTCGCTGGGCGGGGTCTACCCGCTGATGTGCGTCACCTTGATGAATCCGCGCACCGGCGGCGTCTTCGCCTCGTTCGGCGCCCACCCGAGCTTCGAGGTGGCGCTGGAGCGCAGCCTGACGGAACTGCTGCAAGGGCGGAGCTTCGAGGGCCTGAACGATCTGCCCCCGCCCACCTTCGAAAGCCAGGCGGTGACCGAGCCGAACAACTTCGTCGAACACTTCATCGATTCCAGCGGCATCGTGTCGTGGCGCTTTTTCAGCGCCAAAGCCGATTTCGAATTCGTCGAGTGGGATTTTTCCGGCCAGGGCGAGAATTCCAATGCCGAGGAAGCCGCGACGCTGTTCGGCATTCTCGAGGACATGGGCAAAGAAGCGTACATGGCGGTATACGAGCATCTGGGCGCCACCGCCTGCCGCATCCTGGTGCCGGGATATTCGGAGGTTTATCCGGTGGAGGACCTGGTCTGGGACAACACCAACAAGGCGCTGCTGTTCCGTGCCGACATCCTGAACCTGCACGGGCTGGACGATGCCGGCCTGGAAACGCTGCTGGAGAAGCTGAACAACAACGAACTCGACGAATACTCCGACATCCCCACCCTGATCGGCGTCGAATTCGACGAGAACACGGTCTGGGGCCAGTTGACCGTCCTGGAGCTGAAGCTGCTGATCCATCTCGCCCTGCGGCAATTCGAGGCGGCGCAAGAACTGGTGGGCGCCTTCCTGCAATACAACGACAACACGGTCGAGCGCGGATTGTTCTACCAGGCCTTGAATGCGGTGCTGGAGGTGCTGCTGGACGAGGAGCTGGAAATGGCCGATTACGAGGCCAATTTCCGCCGGATGTTCGGCAACCCGCGGATGGACGCGGTGCTGGGATCGGTGGACGGCAGCGTGCGCTTCTTCGGCCTGACGCCGACGAGCATGAAGCTGGAAGGGCTGGAGCGGCACCAGCGCCTGATCGACAGCTACAGGAAGCTGCACGTGGCGCGCGCCAAGGCGGCGGCTGCGTCCAGCTAGGCCCGCACGCTTTCGTCCCGGATGGCCAGCTCGGACAGGGGCAGGGACGGGTCTGCCTCGTCGACTGCGCCTCCCATCAGCTGGATCAGCGCCGCAAGCTGGGCATGCAGTCCTTGAAGGGAGGCCGGGTCCAGCCTGCCGAGCGCCTCCGGCAAGAGGCCGCGTACCGGCCGCGGCGCGCCTTCGATGATCTGCCTGCCGGCCTCGGTCGGATGCAGGCAGACCGCCCGCTGATCGACTTCGCCTTTACGCCGGCAAATCAGCTCCTGGCGAACCAGGCTTTCGATCAGATTGCTTGCCGTCGACTGATGTATCGCCATGGCGGCGGCCAGCTCGGTGACGCGCAAGCCGGGCCTTTCGACGATGCGGGATAGCGCCCACAGCTGAGCGCCGGAAATGCCGCAAGCCGTTTCCACGGCCTGGAAATGCTTGCGCACCGACTGGAAGATCAGACGGAACTGCTTGAGGACTTCAACGTCCAGCGCCTGGGGCGATGCCGACTTGTGCATGTTTGCTTTGGCTTGATTGCAACGGTGCGTAGTTTAGCGACCTGATCGAGACGGCGTTGTAGCGTAGAATTACATTTATACAAATGTAATTGAGCTTCCTATGCGTGATGTTCTCCTGGCGATCCGACGCCAGCGCCTGCACGAACCCGGCCGCTGGCTGGAGCGCGCCGTGGTTTGGGGCGGTGCGGCTGCCGTCGGGCTGGTGACCGTGCTGTTCGCCCGACTCAGCGAAACGTTGAGCCACGGTTTCCAGCTTCTGCAGATGCAGGCTCACTGGATTCCGCTCGTACTGACGCCGTTAGGCGGGATGCTGCTGGTCTACACGCTGCGGCGCTGGTTTGCTGGTGCGGAAGGCAGCGGTATTCCACAGACAATCGCGGCGCTGCAGGCCGAGGATCGCCAGATCGGAATCGGTCGCTTCCTCTCGGTACGCATCGCGCTGGCCAAGGTGTCGCTGGGCTCGCTGGCGCTTGGGGCGGGCTTTTCCATGGGGCGCGAAGGTCCTTCGGTTCAGGTCGGCGCCAGCCTGATGTATGCGTTGCGACGATTTCTGCCCGCCGGCCACGACGTCGTCCCGAACCACCTGATTCTCGCCGGCGGGGCAGCCGGGATCGCCGCGGCCTTCAATACGCCATTGGCCGGCATCGTCTTCGCGATCGAGGAGCTGTCGCGGAAGTTCGAACACAAAACCAATGGCCTGCTGCTGAGCGCCATCGTGCTGGCGGGCATGGTGTCGATCTCGATGCAGGGAAACTATCTGTACTTCGGGCATTTCCAGGCGCCTGGCATCGACTCGGCCATCATCGTGCCGGTCTTGGTCTGCGGGGGCGTCTGCGGCATGGCGGGCGGATTGTTCAGCAGAGCCTTGCTCTGGAGCGCTCGCCCGTGGGCCGGCGCGGCGGGCCGCTGGCGAGCGCGCCATCCAGTCTGGTTCGCCGGCCTTTGCGGCCTGGGGGTCGCCTTGATCGGGCTGGCGACGCAAGGCGCCACCCATGGCTCCGGTTACGAAGCGACCCGCCAGATGCTGGCCAGCCCGGATGCGGTCGGCTGGCACTTCGCTCCCGCCAAATTGCTGGCGACGCTGCTTTCCTATTTCAGCGGCGCGCCGGGCGGCATCTTCGCCCCCAGCCTGGCCGTCGGCGCCGGTATTGGTCATGACCTGCTGCCGCTGCTGGGCCAGAGCGTACCGAGCGCCGGCATCTATGCCCTCTGCATGGCGGCCTTCCTGGGAGCGGTGACCCAGGCACCGATCACCGCCTTCATCATCGTGATGGAGATGATCGACGGGCATGAGATGGTGCTCAGCCTGATGGCAGCCACGTTGATTGCATCGCTGGTCAGCCGCCTGTTCAGCCCAGCGCTCTACCACACCTTGGCATTGCGCCAGCTCGATCGGGCTGCGGACGGGGCCGGACAAAAAAAGACAGCGCCGGAAGGCGCTGTGTGAGCCGCTCTGATCGGTAATTGTCGGTCGCCGATCACTCTCTGCCCGCAAACAAGTTATCACGGCCATATACATTTGTACAAATACATGTCCGGATGAGGCCTCGCCATCCAGAGTTCCAGGGAGGGAACGCATGCTGACCGTAGCGATACCTGTACAGAACGAAGCTGCCAACGTCGGATCGATCGTCCGATTTGCCAAGGCCCATCCGTCGGTCAGGGAGGTCATCGTTGTCGACGACGGCTCGATCGACGATACGGTCAGGCTGGCCAGCGAAGCCGGCGCGAACGTCATCACCAGCAGCATGCTGGGCAAAGGGCCGTCGATGCGGGATGCGCTGGACATCGCGCGCACCGAGTTGATCCTCTATCTCGATGGAAATATACGGCGACCGGATCCATCCCTGATCGACCGGATGCTGGCGCCGTTCGAACGCAATGCCGATTTCGTGAAGGCCAACTTTTCGGGGGCCTCCGGCCGTGTCACGGAGCTCGTCGCAAGGCCGCTGCTGCGGACATTCTTTCCCGGGCTCAGCCGGTTTTCCCAGCCCTTGGGCGGCATCGTGGCCGCGCGTACCGGATTGCTGCGAAAGCTCGAGTACGAGGACGATCTCGGCGTGGACGTCGGGCTGCTGGTCGACGCCCATTGCTCTGGCGCGCTCGTCGCCGAGGTCAACCTGGGCACGGTCGAGCACGACAGCAAGCCGCTGACGGGCCTGGGCAGGGCGGCGATCGAAATCGGCCAGGCCATTCTGCGCAGGGCGGAGAGCGTCGGGCGCCTGCCGGCGGACAGGCTGGCGGAAACCGTGGAACACCTGCGACGGCTTGGCGCAAGCCTGGACAACCTTGCCCAGAACATCGAGCCGGGCGGCAAGCTGGCGCTCTTCAGCATGGACGACACGCTCCTGGATGGATGCTTCATCCGGGCACTGGCTCGGCGCGCTGGATTCGAAACTGCGCTGACGAGCTTGCTGGGCAAGCAGACAAGGGGCGTTGCCCGTTCCGCCAGCGTCGCCGCCCTGTTCGAAGGCATCCCCGAGCAGACATTCGTGGAGGTGGCCAAATCCATGCCGCTGCAGCCTGGCGCAGTCGAAGCGATCACCGAGCTTCGCCGGCTGGGCTATCGCGTCGGCGTGGTGTCGGACAGCTACCATGTCGCCGCCGAAACCGTCCGCAAGCGGGTATTTGCTGATTTTGCGATCGGACATGCATTGGGATTCGCAAATGGCCATGCGACCGGCGAACTCACCATCAGCGAATTGTTCCGGCACTCGGCCGGCTGCGGTAGTCACGGCATTTGCAAGCGGAACGTGCTTGCCTACTTGGCGGATTTCGCCGATCAGCCGTTCGGCCATACCCTGATGGTGGGCAGCGGCGAAAACGACGTCTGCCTGGCCAAGGCCGTCGATGCCGGTTTTGCCTGCCAGCCGAAGTCGCCGCTACTGCAGGCCGAGAGCCGGCCCTTGATCGATCTGCGTGAAATCCCGCGCGTCGTCAGCAGAGAAATTCCTTTGATCTGAGCGATGCTGCGAAACGCACGAGCGCACGAGCGGTCACCGGGCGGCGACCCATCGGTGCCGCCCATCCACTTTCCGAGTCCATATGCAAGTTACTGTCATCGAATGTGCCGGCGCAGCCCGCTTCGCCATCGCGCCGATCCATACCTTCTCCACCCAGGTCTTCGGTCGCCTGGCGCATACGCATCCTCGGCTCGCCTCCCGTCCGGGCCATGCGCGGCTTCGATGCTGCGATTTCATCGGGCCACGATATGATTGATTTAACGCCCCTTGCCGAGATGGCATGGCCCTTTGCCATCTTGATTGCCTGGTTTGCCGGCGAATATGGGTATCGGCGGGCAAGATTGCCGCGTATCAGCATCTACGCCGTCGTAGGCTTTGCCCTGGCACCGTCGCAGGCCGGCCTGCTGCCGCCGGGGCAGCCTGCGTCGATGCTGCTGCTGGCCAATTTCGCCTTTGGCCTCATCCTGTTCGAGTGCGGCTACCGCATCAATTTGCGCTGGCTGCGGACCAATCCCTGGATCGCCGCAACCAGCGTGACCGAGGCGGCGCTCACATTTGCCGCGGTCTATCTATTGGCGATCCTGTTCGGGCAGGCGAAATCGACGGCCTTGCTCCTGGCTGCGCTGTCGATGGCGACGTCGCCCGCGACGGTCGTGCGCATCATCAACGAGCAAGGCAGTTCTGGCCAGGTCACCGAGCGCGTGCTGCATCTTTCGGCCTTGAACTGCGTGCTGGCCGTCTTCACCTTCAAGGTCGTCGTTGGACTGGTCGTATTCCGGACCTCCGGCAATATCTGGGAAGCGACCTACAGCAGCCTGATCGTCTTGTCGGCTTCCGTGATCCTGGGACTGGCAGCGGGCTTTCTGATCCCCGCAATGCTGAGGCTCACCGAGCGCACGCGTCACGACGGCACGCTTGCCTTCACGATCGCCATCATCTTCCTGGTTGCGCTGGCGCACACCCTGAAACTGTCTCCCGTGCTGGCTGCGCTGACGTTCGGATTGTCGGCGCGCCACCGGCGCATCATCTTGAGTTCCTCGCAACGTGGCTTTGGCGCCTTGGGTGACCTTCTCTCCGTGCTGCTGTTCGTATTCATCGCGGCGACGCTGGAGTGGCGCCAGGTGATCGCAGGACTGGGCGTCGGTCTCGGCATCGTCGCAGTCCGGCAGATTGCGAAGATCGCCGGTATCGGTCTATTCGCCCACAGAAGCGGTATTTCCTGGCGCAAGGGACTCCTCATCGGCATGGCGACCACACCGATGTCGGCCTTTGTAATCCTGGTGCTGGAGCAGACGCGCTACCTGGGCATCAACCTGGTAGACCAGCTTGCGCCATTGGCGGCAGCGGCACTTACGCTGGAAGTGCTCGGGCCCATTCTTGTCCTGCGCGCCCTGATATGGGCGCAGGAAGTGCCGGAGTCAAAGGGATCCTGACATGCCCCTCGAACCTTTCAAAACATCGCAGGCATTGAGTCTCGGAGTGGAACTCGAACTGCAATTGGTCAGCCTGAGCGATTTCGATCTGAATGCGGCCAGTCCCGACATGCTTGAATTGTTGGGGCGAAAACAATTTCCTGGCACGGTCACGCCCGAAGTGACCGAAAGCATGATCGAAATCGCGACCGGCGTTCACGGGAACCATTCGACGCTGCTGGCGCAACTTCAGCAGATGCGCGACATCCTCGTTCAGGCAGGCGACCATCTGAATATCGGCATTTGCGGCGGCGGCACCCATCCTTTCCAGTTATGGTCCGAGCGCCGCATATTCAAAAAGCCGAGATTCAAGGAGGTATCCATGCTGTATGGCTATCTCACCAAGCAGTTCACGATCTTCGGCCAGCATGTCCATGTGGGATGCGCGAGTGCGGATGAGGCCTTGTTCCTGCTGCACGCCTTGAATCGATACATTCCCCACTTCATCGCCTTGTCGGCCTCTTCTCCCTTCGTGCAAGGCCACGATACCTTGTTCAATTCAGCCAGGCTGAATTCCGTATTCGCATTCCCGTTGAGCGGCCGGGCGCCATTCCTGCTGCGCTGGGAGGATTTCGAACACCAGTACTTTGCCAAGATGGAACATACGGGCGTCGTCAAGAGCATGAAAGACTTTTATTGGGACATCCGGCCGAAGCCCGAATATGGGACGATCGAGTTGCGTGTCTGCGATACGCCGCTCTCCGTAGAGCACGCAGCAGCGCTGGCCTGTTATCTCCAGGCGCTCTGCAAATATCTACTGGAAAGAAACGAGCCCGCCCCGCTGAAGATGATTATCTTGTCTACAACTACAACCGATTCCAAGCGTGCCGTTTCGGCTTGGACGGCACGGTCGTGCATCCGAAGTCCTACGAGCAAATGCCGCTACGTGAGGATATTTTGACTACGGTGCGCCGCATACAGCCTTGTGCCGATGCATTGGATTGCGCGCCGGCGCTTGAGCATATCTACCGCATCACGCATGAAGGGAGCGATGCGAGCCATCTGCGACGGGCATATCGGGAGCGCGGAAGCGTGGAGGGCATGGTCGATTTCGCATTGCAATGCTTCCGAGATCGTGGACCGACCAGCGCGAACCGGACGACCTAGCGATCGGCCGCCAGCGCGACCGGCCGCCCTGGCGCAGCGCCGCAGACCGGCCAGGTCATTGCCGAAACGGCACGTAAGGCTCGACGGCGTCGACCGACAGACGATAGCCGCTCACCCCCATGTAGGAGTCCTGGCGCTGGGTGTGCAAGGTTCCGCTCGCCCAGACCACGTCCATCGCGCGCAAGCCCTTGACCGGCTTGGCCGCGAGGACATGGACGATCTGATTGGCCGGCGGCGGGGGAGAGTGGATGCAGGCGCCGAAATAAGGGACGAGCAGGAATTCGCTGAGCTCGCCATTGGCCTCTTCCAGCGGCACGACATAACCGGGCAGCCTGACCGTCTGGCCATTCAGCGCCTTGACCGTGGGCGCACTGTCCCAGGCATCCCGCATCGCCTTCTTGGCCGCGGAATCGCTGTCGTTGATCATGCCGGGATTCATTTCGCGCAGACGCTTCTGCGGACTCCAGCCCTTGGGGATCAAGTCTTCCCACTGCAGCTGCCGATACGACTTGACTGCACTGGAGCCCGGCAGCTTGGGCGTTCCGGCGGCGGCAACCGGGGGCATGAGCAGCAGCGACGACAAGACCAGCGAGGAAACGGCGTGGCGGACGATAGGACGCATTTCAGATCCTTGGGGAAAGGCCGTCGACCAGCGACAGGCGATAGGCGCGATAGCCGGGCAACAGGCTGGCTAGCCATCCGCCGCCGAGCAGGATGCCGATCAACATCCATTCCTGCTGGCCGTATGGCTGCAGCCGGAGCGCAATGCCGAACTGCGTTTGCGACCAATCCCCAGCAACAGGATGGCGAACGCACAGGCCGATGCGCCGATCACGATTCCCGCCACGGTGACCAACGCGCCTTCGGCGGCCAAGAGCAGCAGGATCTGCCGAGGTCCCGCACCGATCGCCCGCAAGATGGAAAGCTCTCTGCGGCGTTCATTCAGGCCGGCCATGATCACGGCGACCAAACCCAGCAGACTGACCACCCCACCAAGGCGCTCATGGCCATCAAGCCGCGTTCGCCTGCGCCGACCACATCCCAGAGTTCGTCCAGCGCCACGCCCGGCAAAATGGCCATCAACGGCTCGTCCTCGAAGTCGGCGATGGAGCGCTGCACGGCGAACACCGCGGTACGGCTCTTCAAGCCGATCAGGGCCGCCGTGACGCTCTTGGGCGTCAGGTCGTGTTCGCCCACCTGTTCGGCCGGTACCGCCATGCCCGGTATCGGCACACCCGCCATCCAGTCCAGATGGAGGGCTTCCATGGCCGCGAGGCTGATATGGACCGAGCGATCCACGGATGTCCCGGTCGGCGCCAGGATGCCGACCACGGTGAACGGCTTGTCGGCATGGTCGTTCGCCTCGAGCACGCCGTCGCCGTGGCTCAGCACGATGCGCTGGCCCAACCGGTAGCCCAGCCGCCTTGCCGCCTCGCTGCCGAGCACCGCTTCGAAGACGCCGTCGAACCGGGCACCTTGGGCCATTGCCAGCGCTTGTCGATTGCCGTAGCGGAAATGCTGGAAATAGGCCTGCGAGGTCGCGATCACGGGAAAGCCGCGGTGCGAGTCGCCCAACGAGATGGGGATGACCCAGGCGACTGCCCGATGCCTGGAAATGGCTTCGATGCTGGACCAGCGGACATTGTTGGTCGCATTGCCGATGCGGAACACCGAATACAGCAGGAGTTGCACCGATCCCGTCCTCGCGCCGACGATCAGGTCGGTGCCGGACACCGACTGCGCGAAGTTCTGCCGCACGTCGTGGCGGATGCGCTCGATGGCCAGCAGCAGGAAAGTGGACAAGCCGATGCACAGCACCACCAGGGACAGCGCGAAGCGCCGGTTCCAGGCGCTGCTGGCCGCCAGTTGCAGCAGCCACTTCATCGCTGCGGCTCCGCCGCGGCGGCGTAGGCGCGATTCAGCGCCGCCAGGTCCACCTGGCGATCGAAACGCTGGGCCAGGCCGCGGTCGTGGCTCACGAACAGCAGGCCACTGCCCGCCGCCTTGCAGGCGGACAGCAGGCGGTCGATGAAGGCGTCGCGCAAGGGTTCGTCCAGCGCCGAGGTGGGCTCGTCGGCGATGATCAATTCCGGTTGCCCGATCAAGGCGCGGGCAGCGGCGACGCGCTGCTGCTGGCCGACCGACAGCTCGACCGCCCGGCGTTGCCACAGCTCCTCCCCGAGCCCCATCGCCCGCAGCCAGGTCTCCGCGGCGCGCCAGGGATCCGGGCCGGCCCGCAGGGCCCTGCTGCGCGACAGGCGGCAAGTCAGCAGGACGTTGTCGCGCAGGCTGAGATACGGCAGCAGGTTGAACTGCTGGAAGATGTAGCCGATGTGATCGGCCCGCCGGCGATCGCGCTTGGCGGCCGATAGCTTGCTCCAGCATTGGCCCTGGAGGCCGACGTGCCCGACCTTGGCGGTCAGCACGCCGGCCAGCAGCGACAAGAGCGTGCTCTTGCCGCAACCGCTGGGGCCGCGAATGAACAGGGACTCGCCGTGCGCCAGGCTCAGTTGCTCGATCTGCAGGCAATCCGCGCCGGCGCCGGGCCAGCGGAAGCGGAGTTCGGCGACCTCCACCAGGTTCGGGCCGGCCGCACCGGTCATGGCAACAGCTTCAGCATTTTGGCCGGCCGCTTCAGCGTTTGCTTGGACTGTCCTTTGGCGCCCGCGATGCGGACCTCGATCCGGTTCAGACGGCTGAACGCCTCGAACAGGCCGTGCTCGACCTGGCCGAGCTGCGCCGGCTGCAGGCAGCGAAATTCATAGTCGGCATCCAGATCGGCGTGTTCCTCTTCCTCGTGAGCGTGAGCGCCGGCGCCGGCCTTGGCAGGGGCGGCCGCGGTCAGCACCGCCGATTCCACGTCCTGCCGGACCAGGGTGCATTGCGCGGCAGGGGAGGGCTGCAGCAGGCCGGCGCCATTGCGCATGCGCTGCAGGAGCTCGTCCGCGGCCTTGCGCTCCTTGGCGTTGCGCGGAGCGTGTTCGAACCCCAGCAAGCTATCCAGCGGCGCCTCGATCTGGATCGAGAGCTGCTGCCCGTCCACCGCCACATCCAGCTCCATCTGGCCGTGGGTATGGGCCTTGCCACTTGCATAAGCAGGGAAGGAAACAGCAGCGAGCATCAGGCAAGGGATGCCGAAAACTTGCAAGCGGCGCGTTAGCTGCATGGGTTCTCCTCGGAATGGGTAGGGAAGATGAAGGCGATTTATGACATTCAGATTGACGGCGCCGTAACATAGCAATTGCGCGCAGGAAATGTCGAGCAATCTCGGGCATGCGTCTTATATGCAATACAGAACACCGCTCCGTCAGGCGAGCAGGCGGCGAATATCGGCCTCCAGTTCCTGTCCATCGACTTGATCGACGATGAAGACCAATCTCGAATGCGGCAACTCGTCAGGCCAGGCGTCCAGCGTACCGACCGGGTACAGCATGTCGTGTACGCCATGGATGACCAGGGGTAGCGGCTCGCCGCGAAGCTGGATTGGCCTACAGCGCGGACCAGATGATGATCGACCCCGATCTTGCCGAGCTCGTTGATAACCAGTGCCGTATTGGCAAAAGCCGGGTCGTGTACCAGCCGGTTGAGCACCGTGGTCTTGCCGGCCCCCAGGAAGCCTGTCAGTACGGTGATGGGAATACGCGGATCGCGGACGTCGGCCGTGTTCAATCCTGCCTCCCCCAGTGCGGGAACGGATCATCCAATGCCGCAAGCGGCCCGCTTGCCTCTTGCTCCGTCAGCAGGCAGGCATCGAAAGCGGCGGTCAGGGCCGCCTGATCCATGCCTGTTCCGATCAGCACGATTTCCTGGTGGCGGTCGCCGAACTGCGGATCCCAGCGTTCCCGGATCATGGCCACGCCATCTGCATCCTGCGGCCACTCGGACCTGGGTACGGCAGCCCACCAGATTCCGGCCGCCCATGCCGCGAGACGGCGCCGGCCTGCGACCAGCTGCCGACGAAGTCGGGTCGGGTCGCCAGCCAGAAATAGCCTTTGGAGCGAATGACACCCGGCCATTCGCGGTGGATCAGGTTCCACCAGCGGCGCGGGTGGAACGGCCGCCGTGCGCGATAGACGAAGCTGCCGATGCCATAGGTCTCGCTCTCGGGCACTTCCTCGCCGCGCAGGGTGGCGAGCCAGCCCGGCGCCTCGGATGCCGCATCGAAATCGAACAGGCCGGTATCGAGCACCGACTGCAGGGGCACCCGGCCCATCTCGCAGCTCAAGATGCGGGCTCGCGGGTTCAGCGAGGCCAGGATGCCTTCGAGGCGCGCCAATTCATCGCGGCTGACCAGATCGGCCTTGTTGAGCACCAGCACATCGCAGAACTCGATCTGCTCGACCAGCAGATCGACCACGGTACGATCGTCCTCTTCCCCATGGCTTCGCCGCGGGCGGCAAGCAGGTCCTCGCTGCCGAGGTCCCGCAAGAAGTTGAACGCATCGACCACGGTCACGAGGGTGTCGAGACGGGCGACGTCGGACAGGCTGATGCCGGCCTCGTCCCGGAAGGTGAAGGTTTCGGCCACCGGCAGCGGCTCGGAGATGCCGGTCGATTCGATCAGCAGATAGTCGAAGCGGCCTTCGCCGGCGAGCTTGCCGATTTCGGCCAGGAGATCTTCGCGCAGCGTGCAGCAGATGCAGCCGTTGCTCAGCTCCACCAGCCGCTCTTCCGAACGCGACAGCTGCGCACCGCCTTCGCGCACGGCGCGGGCGTCGATGTTGACTTCCGACATGTCGTTGACGATGACGGCCACGCGCAGACCTTCGCGGTTGTGCAGCACGTGGTTGAGCAGGGTGGTCTTGCCGGCGCCGAGAAAGCCGGAGAGGACGGTGACGGGAAGGCGGCGATCAGCCGGTCGGTTCTGCATGTTCCATTCCTTTTTCACTTTTTCAAGATGCCGGACGCACCAGATTTATGTCACGTTATAACATAACAATCAACCTTGCGAATAAAGCGGCGCGGTGGGGTACACATCAATTGGCGACGTCGCGCAGGTCGCTTGTCGTGTGGCTGGTTGGCTGCTTCGGCCCTTTAACTTGACATAATAAACATTGCCATTCCGGCGGCGATGGCCGCGCCGTCAAGGCCGGCGGGGCTGAGGTGCGTCATCGCGGCGGCTGCGGCGTCGCCACTTCCAAAAGGGGAGAGCATGGCTCCCATGCCGATTCCGGCGGCAATGACCTTCTTGTAAGCCCCTGTTTCCAGGACCTTTTCGAAGAACGCTTTTACCTCGGGGCGTTTGTCTCGCTCGGCCTCGATGATGGCCATGATTTCCATCACATCCCGGCCGGTTATCTCGGCCAGTCGCCAGATGGCGTAGAGGTCAGGTTGGCCCTCGCCGTGCCTCCAGTTGGAGAGCTTCGATTGGTATGCGCCGAGTTCTTTCGACAGGGTGGCGTCGCTCACCTTCCCTAGTTGTGTTGCCGCTTCGTTCAGCAGGTCGTTGATAGTCATGCGGTTCCCGTCCAGATTTCTGTACATCCAGATTTCTGTATGCTATTAATGCTTCAGATTTCTGAACGGACGATACCGCCAAATGCCCCTCATGTCAGCCCTGCAACGCCTCTTTACGCCTCGCTTGTGGTCGCTGGCTTCGCGCGCGGTCATCGCTCTGATGCTTGCCGTGGCGGCCCTCTGGCTGGCCGCCGCCATTGGCTACACCTGGGCGATTCAGGACATTCACCGCTTCGTTGCTGGCGCATGTACTGCTCGCGGCGGGGTGCTGTGATGCCGAGCTATTACCCGCGTGACGTTGGCCTCGATCAGCGCCAGCTTGCCGAGCTTGAGGCTGCTGGCGCTTACACGGCTGAGCAGCAGGACCGCGACCGCAAGTTGCGCGAGGGTCGCTGGTTCCTGGACCAGTCCGTCACCCTGGACGAGGCCGTGCGCATCGCTCGATCGGGCGACCGTGATGCGTTCCCGACCGCCCTCATGCAGCTACGCCAGCAGGCCGCCGACGCCGAGCGCGAAGGAAGGGCGGCGGCGGCCGGCGTAGCTGTGCGCCCAAGCGTCGCAGCTACGCCGGCCGCGGCCGCCCCCACAGTAATACGGGGGGAGCGGATAGCCACCAGACCGTTTCAATCGTGCTGAGCGGTGGGAAGGTCAAAGAGGTGATGGTTCGAAAGCCCGGTTTTGGCCAATGCGCGATTCTTGACTGGGTTAACTTCACGATTTCCGCCGACACCTGCTGGAATCTCGGTGCTCGCACTCCAGCTCCGCGCGATATGGTCATCGCGCTGAGTGCTCGTCTCGCCGACATATTCGGCTTTCCCGTCACTCGCCCCTTGCCGTCCGGCCGCAATTTCTACGACTACGCCTTTGACCTGGGCGACGGCTACGGCACTGTTTGCATTGGCGGCCAGCGCGGCACGGTTCTTGTGATGCTGAACGGTACCGGCATTACCGCCGCTAAGGAGGGCTGGGAGCGTCGCCTTTACGACTTCCTGCGTTTCGAGGCCGTGTGTCCTCGGTTAACGCGGGTCGACTGCGCCTATGACGACTTCACTGGCGAGTCGTACAGCGTCGACCGCGCTAAAGCCGATCACGCGGCCGGTCTCTACACCTGCCACGTGATGGAGCCCGATTGCGAGGAGCGCGGCGCCTGGAAGCGCCCGTCCGGCAAGGGGCGATCCTTTTACGTCGGTCATCGTGCGAATGGCAAGTTCGCTCGCGTCTACGAAAAGGGCATGCAGCTCGGCCATGCGTTCCACCCTTGGGTTCGGGTCGAGGTCGAATTTAAGGCCGTTGACCGCGTTATTCCGTTCGAAATCCTGCTACATCCTGGCGAATATCTCGCCGCTGCATATCCCGCCCTCGCTTTTCTGCAAGAAAAGCAAACTCGAATTGAAACGTACCGCCGCGAGGCTGATTGCTCTTATACGGCCGTAAAGGATTGGCTTAAGCGCCAATGCGGCCCCGCGCTCGATTTTATGCTAGCCGTTGAAGGCTCGGCCGAGCGTGTTTTGGAGCTGGTCCGCCGTGACGTTATTCCGGGCCGAATGGCGCGCTACATCATTCACGATGAATTCAAGCCGATTGAATCGATCACCTTTAACCCTGCGAGCTGGGAAGAAGCGCTCCAGCGCGCGTTTATCAGCTAGCGCCTTTTAATCACGGGAGTTTTTGCCATGTCGCTGTCTTTTGCCGTTCCGACTCAAACCGTTCGTGTCACCGTCTGCGGCGCCAATTTCTTCAACGATACGGTTGAAGGGACTGCTTATAACTTCACCAAGCTGTTTGTGATTGTTCCGATGGATTCCAGCCGGGGCAATGCGAAGGGCTTTGCGACTACGGAATACCGTTACGACAGTTCCGACCTGTTCCACAAGATTCAGCACCTTCCGTTTCCGCACGAAGCCGATTTGATCCTCGAAACGGTCACGAACGGTAAGACCAAGCGCGAACTGGTCCGTGATTACAAGCCGGTAACGCGTCAGGACGTCGGCAAGGTCGCCGATGCCGTCGGCGGCAAGCGCGAGGGCTAAATCATGTTCGTGCCTGCTTTTATCGTGCAGGACGGTGACACGGGATTGTTCCTGTGCCCGAGCGAGGATGGCGACGTCAGCTATTGCAAGCTGATTACCGAAGCAGGCACGTTCGATAATCAGCAATCCGCGCTCGATACTGCAATCGATTATATCGATCCGCCGTATATCGTCCTTTTCCCGTTTTTCCGGGAAATTTGAATGCCAATTTGTGTCCGCCTCGCGCAAGCCGCAACCAGTGGTGGCGACGTCCTCATGGTCGACAACACCTTGGCCTACGCGCTCTTACCGACGGCGGACGCCCCTGACCAGTGCCAGGGGTATTTATTGATTACGAAATCCGAATATCAACAAACCATCTTGGCCGGATTCTTCAATTCCTTTTCGGCCAGTGATGGCGCGCTGGTATCCATCGCAATTGTGAGCTGTTGGGCGGTGGCGTTTGGTATGAAACAGCTCCGTAATCTTTTCCGTTCTGAATAAGGATCGCATCATGAAAAACAAGCTCGTCACCATCTTCGACAACGAAACCGGCCGCATCCTGCGTGTCGTGGCCGCTCCGGCGGCGGCGCTCATGCTCGCTCAGAATGCCCATGCTCTTACGGTCGATATCGACCTCACTGACATCCTGGCGCAAATGGCGGCAGTGGTCGTTTCCATCGTTTCGCTGGGCATGTCCGTACTGTCGATCGTGGTCGTCGTCAAGATGTTCGTCTGGATGAAGTCGGCGCTCGGCGGCCGTTAATCCCGACCGTCGCGAATAAAGCCCCTGATGGGGCTTTATTTTTTGGGGTGCTTATTATGTCTGGCCTTTTTGTAATGGCGGCGTTTTTGGGGGCAGCATGGATTATCTTTTCAGACTGATTCGCCCATTTTTGATTTTGGCGATGGTGTTATTGGCTCATTCGGCCTTTGCAGCCGAGTGTACGTCGACGCCAGCCGGATTTCCCGTTGGGTATGATTATTGCCGAGGGCACGCCCCATCCGAAACGCCTGTTATTGTTTATTGCGACCCCTACGGCTCTAACATATGCCGCAGCACGCCACAGGACTTGTGCCCTGCAATTAGTAAAATATGGGAAGCCGGTGGCCAGTACGGCATTTGTCGACTAGTCCAAGGGGGCGACGCCTTCGGGATTACTCAGACCGTTAAGACCTCAAAGGCTTGCTTACCTGGGGAGCTGGCATGGAATGACATGTGTTATCCGCCTAAAGATCCTGAGCCTGAACCGGAGTGCACCAGCGGGCAATCTACTGACCTAAAAAACAAATCGACTGCCATGACCCTTGATGATTTAAAAGCCAACGGCAACAGGGGGTGCATTGGCGGTTGCTTGGTGTCCATTTCAGGCGCCAACATGGCCTATCAGTCAATTAACGGCACTATTTCCAAAGGCGTTTTTGGCGCCGGCACCGCCACTAATACCGGCGCCAAATGCGAGGGCGGCAGCAATTCGATTGGCGATAAAAACCCGGCCGATGGCGATATGACGTATCCGCAATCACAAGCTGATTGCGGGGCAAATCAAAAATTTACTTATGTCCAGGGTCATGGCTATTGCGCTCACGCCGATGCCGAAAACCCGAATCAAACAGAATACTGCAAGCAGCATCAATATGAGGCCACGTGCTCGGAAGGTGGCGAGGAATTTTGCAAGGCGAATACCAAGGCCTACGCGTGCATTCCGGGTAGCGAGCGCTATTGCTCACTGAAACCGAACTCGCCTAGCTGCGCTCCTGGTAATGCCGACTTTTGTCGCCAGAATCCCGACCATCCGTCATGCGTACCGGGTCAGCCTGAGTATTGCTCTACGCACCCTGACGATTCTCAATGCCGGGAAAAGGACGTTCAAGACTGCGTTGCCAATCCGTCATTGCCTAAATGCACGCAAGTCGAGCACTGCTCCGTGAATCCGTCGGACCCGACGTGCTCAGCTCCGACGACGGCGTACTGCACGCAATTCAAGGACGACCTGAAATGCAAAGGGAGTCAATTTGGCGGCAGTTGCTCGGCGGGTTTTTCGTGCACGGGCGATGCGATTCAATGTGCTATCGCCAAACAGCAGCACGAGACGATTTGCGCACTCACCCCCAGCGGCGCCGATCCCATCGTCCAGGCCGGGGAAAAGGCTCTGGCCGGCCAGGACCCGGGGATGCAATACCTGCCCGGCGGCAGCAAGCAGGGCGAAACCATGGATTTCGGTTTTACCATGTCCGGCGCCAGCGCGACGCCGCTATTCGGCACGGCCTCGGCTGAGTGCCCGGCTCCTCGGCGCGTCGATCTCGACATCATGGGTTATCAGCGCTCTATCGAAATCCCGTGGATTGCCGTTTGTCGCTATGCCGAACTGGTCGGCCCGTTCGTGTTGATCGTCGCGACGATGATTGCGTCATTCATTGCATTCGGAAAGAGGTAAAACATGCCCGCGATTCTTTCATTGCTCGGCCGCTGGCTCGTTGGCTTATTGGTCAGCGACGCGGTTATCGCTGTAGTCGGCCGGATCATCGCCGCGCTCGGCATTTCGTTCGTCACGATGACCGGCGTGCAAGCCGGCCTTGATTCGGCCAAGGCGTTTATCGTTGCCCGCATCGCCGAATTGCCTGCCGAATTCCTGGCGATTGCGTCAATAGCAAAGCTCGGCACCGCCTTTTCTATCGTCTTCGCGGGATTTGCTGCACGCCTTGCAATGGACGGCATGTCAAAGGCCGGCTCTTTTATTAGCGCTCGTCTGAATAAGGGGTAAACCATGTTCATCCTGATTACCGGCCTTCCGGGAAACGGCAAGACTCTCTTTGCGCTCAAGCATATTCACGAGCGCGCGACAAAGGAGGAGCGCAAGGTTTATTACAACGGAATCAACTTGACCGATAAGGGCAAGGAGGTTCTTGATTGGGAGCATTTCGAAGACCCGAAGCGCTGGTTCGATTTTCCGCCCGGTGCGATTGTCGTGCTCGATGAGGCGCAATACCTGTTCGAGAAGCGGAAAAGCGGTGAGCGGGTACCGGAGTTCGTGGCCAAGGTCGCGACCCACCGTCACGGCGGCCTCGACGTCTACTTGATCACGCAGCGGCCGTCGTTGATTGATCCCTACGTGCGCGATCTGGTCGAGAAGCACTACCACGTGAAGCGTATGTTCGGCGGTCAGCGGGCCATGATCAGCGAGTTCAGCCCGGCGTCGCCTAACTTGAGCCGCGCCGATTTCAAGGACGCGGTCCAGCGACCGTGGCCGTACCCGAAGGAGGTCTATAGCTGGTACGTGTCGGCCGAGCTGCATACGCACAAGCTGGATCTGCCGTGGCGTAAGCTGGCCTGGGGTGGGGGTGCGTTGCTGGTGGGCTGGCGGCGATGGGGATGTTCGCGGGGCGCATGGCTGCGCTGATGGACCGGGACAAGGGCGGGGGCGAGGCGAAGGGCCAGCAGCAGGGCGGCGCGGGCGGCGGAGCGCAAGGCGGGCCGAGCGGGCCGGGCGGGCCGAGGGCGGCGCGGCCCGAGGACTGGTTCGACGCCCGCCGGGCCAGGATCGCGGGCCTGCCGCACACGGCGCCGGTCTACGACGGCGTCACCGCGCCGCAGGACGCGCCCAAGCCGGCGGCCTGCATCCAGTCCGCCCGGCAGGCCGCCCGCTGCACGTGCTACACGCAGCAGGGCACCGTCATCGTGGGTATGCGCCTCGACATCTGCCAGCAAATCGTCCGGTACGGCTGGTTCGACGACAGCCATAAGGGCGGCGGGCTCCAGCCGAACGGGCCTGCGCCGGCGACCTCGGCCGGCCAGTCGCAGCAGCTTGCAAGCGCGGATCAGCGGCGGGTGCCGCAGCAACCCGACGGCGCCCCACTCCCGCGCGATCTGGGCAAAGGCCCGCTCGGCTGGGCTGTCTACTGATTCGCTCGAGCATAGATGCTCGTGTCTATAAGCCTCGCTGCCGTCGACCATAGTCGGCGGCGGCTATGCTGGCCGGCATAGCCGGTCGCGTCTATGCGAGCTCGATCTTGCATAGATACATCTGACTATGTGGGATCTTGAATGAGCTACTTAGGATCGAAAGCCGCTAGTGGCGCGTATCAGGCGATCATCGCGTCGATGCCGCCGCATGACACGTATATCGAGACGCATCTTGGCGGCGGCGCGGTGATGCTGCGTAAGCCTCGGGCTGCTCGATCGATCGGCGTGGATCTGGACGGCCACGCCATCCATGCCTTCCGGGCCGAGCTGGATGACTCGCACAGCATCGAGTTGCACGAGTGCGATGCGGTCGGTTTTCTTCAGCGATTCGACTATGACGACGCTGGCCGCGTCTTGATCTATGCCGACCCGCCCTACTTACACAGCACGCGTACGTCACTTAAGCGTTACCGCTGCGAGTACACGTCGGCCGATCACGAGTGCTTGCTGTTCGAGCTGCGCGAGCGGGCGGCGGCTGGGGCTGCGGTCATGGTTTCCGGCTATCCGTCGGCCTTGTATGACTCGCTGCTGCCAGACTGGCGCACGCTCGAATTTCAGGTGATGACTCGGGGCGGTCCTCGCACTGAAAAGCTGTGGATGAGCTTCGATCCGGCCGCGGCGCACTGGGCGACCTATGCCGGCCGGGATTTCACCGATCGCCAGCGCATCAAGCGCAAGGCTGCGCGGTGGGCTGCCGACTACGCCAAGCTGCCGGCCGCTGAACGTGTGGCGGTCTTAGCTGCGCTCCTTCAAGCCGACGCGGCATAGATGGCGCCGTCTGTGCTGCAGCATAGGCGCCCGCGTCTATGCTGGATCTACGGGTCTGTGACCTAGTCACGAATTACGAAAATCGTAAGAATTTGGTCGCGATGTCCTAAAAGCAAAAAGGCCCCGATTGGGGCCTTTTGCTTTTCGGCTGCGGACGGGCTACAGCAGTTTCACCAGTGCGGCGATGATGCCGCTCTGCGCAAGCAGCGCTCCGACCATCCAGCGGATGATATCGGCCTTGCTCTCGGCGATCTTCAGTTCGAGCTTGATCTCGAGCTCTTTAAGGTCGCGCTTCGTGGCCAGCTCTTTGGCGCCCAGTGCCTCGCCGATGGCTTCCTTCTGGGCTTCGACCAATGCTTCGGCGAGCTGGTCGCTTGCGCCGGCGGCGGTTAGCTTCTTGACGAACTGGTGCGTATCGAACGTGACAGTGCTCATGTGCTTGGGACTCCTTGGTTTGTTGATTGTGCGGCCTGTTCCGCGTTTTTTCCATTACGTAATCAAAAATTCAGCCTTTGTTTCGACTGCGTTCTAGCGCCTCCTCAAGCTCTTTCGCCCAGTTCTCCATCCTTGATTTCGGCGGTAGTGGCTCGCTTGCCTTGCCGTGTCTCTTCAGCTCCCAAGCAATCCGCTTTACCGCCTGCCGCAGCGCCTCGATGTTGTCTTCGCCTGTTGTTGTCCGGTGCCGTGCAACGGCGTTGCGTACTTGCTCGCGCCGCGCCTTCTCGCGCGCCTCGTCGGTTGCATACTTGGGCGGGCGCCCCCGGCGCTTGGTCTCGACGCCGGGAAGCCCGACGGTCATGCGGTCGTGCTTGTCCTTCATTTCCGTCCCCATTTCTTGCTTACGTAATCAGTAAATCCGCGCCATGCCGCTGCGAGATGCTGGACAGGGGAGAGCGGCGCCAGGGCAGGGGCCGGCTTCACCACTTCCACGGTCTGGACGACTTCCACCCGTACCTCGCGCACGACTTCCACGGCCACGCGGCGCACGATGGTCTTGATGGTCTCGACCGGTACCTCGCGCACGATCTCGCGCACGATGACTTTGATCTCTGCCGCCTTGCGCTTGATGGCCTTGCCGGCCTGCTGCGCGAGGAGCACGAATTCCTCGTCGAACGGCAACACCAGTTGCCGAGCCACGAATTCCGCCGTCCAGATTTGCTTTGCCATCGCCGCGTCTCCTTGGTAGCCGGTGCCATCCTTTTGGATGGTCACCCCCCCACCCCTCATGCGGCCACCCGCTTCCGTAGCCGACGAAATGTCAACGATCGATCCGTCGGTCACGTAGTGGCCGTCGGGCGGTCGTTGATATTTCGGCGGCGTAGGGAGCACTCTCCGCCACCTAGAGGGAGTGGGGCGGGAGTGCTGCAGGTGGGGCGGCTGGTTTGAGCTGGCAGCTTTTGCGCGGGCGCCGCTACACTCTCTAAAACTACGCACAAGGGGAGGGACCATGAAGCGCGCTTTCTTTTTTTCATTGGCTTTATTTTTTCAGACGCACGCCTATTCAGATGTTCTTGTTGATTACTCAAACCCGGAATTTATGGCAAAAGTGAAAAAGATAGATTGCAATAACCCGACTGATGCAATCAAATACAAGTCGGATTGCAATCTTCCTGACTCTTTCATTTCGTCAACATCATCTAAGTCTTTAAAACAGCGCGATCTTGAGGTTTTTGATTGCAGAATTCCTGCTGACGCCGCCCGCCACCGCAGCAGCTGCTACGTAAAATCCCCCGAAGATATAATCCTTTCTCCGACGCAGGGCTACAAAGTTCCGGACCCGTCCATTCTCTCTTCGGTTCAGCGCCGACTCGTCGATTCCCTTTGGAATATTAGCTCTTGTCGCTATTTTCCAGACGGCCGTCAGTGCAAGTGTTACTTGAGGAATGGGAGCCATGAACCTTTAATTGGCCGCGAAGCCTGCCTCGTTATTGTTGGAATTGGAAACTCGCGCTAATTAGGAGGCTTGTGCCGCATTGGCTATAGCCGCTTTGGCGGTCCGTCTATCATCAGACGCAGTAGGCCTGCATGTCTCGATTCCAGTTCGCACTGGCGCCGGTAGAATCGGTTTTCCTTCATCAGCCGCTCGATGAGTTCCGCTTGCCGCTCGGCCAGTCGGTTGGCTCGGCGATATTCCGGCAAGTTGTAGACATCGCTCCAGTGGATGCCACCGCGGTGCTCTATGCCGGGGCCGTTCAGCCGTTCGCCTCCCTCGACCGTCCAGCCGGCCCATAGCCCGGCCGTTGATGGCAACACGCATCGCACGCGGAATGCCAGTAGCTCATAGAGCATCCGAGGCATAGGCTCGTCGCCCGACAGCCAAGCGCGCATCTGAGTCGTTCGAACGTCATACCGTCTAGCCAGCACGTGGGGCGTTTGAGCTGCGGCCACGGCCCATACGTCACCAGGATTGACGCCAGGGCAGTGCGGAATGTTTTTCAGTGTCATGTCACAAATCCTCATCCGGTCATGTATGAAAAAAGCCCGGCAATGCCGGGCTGTTGAGCGTAGTTGATCGAGTTTGGCGACGCCGTATCGGGCGCGGGTCTCGTGGTGGGCGGCCTGCTTCCGCCTCTTCATCACTTGACATAATAAACATTATGCGAATCATCAGAGAGCACCAAGTTGTAGGCACGACCTGCTCGTTCAGCTGCCGGAACGGATCACATCCCAAGGCCTGCGCGTCCATAGCCTGGGGCTCGTTGAGGCTCGGCACTATTCCTCGACGCTATTCTGGTTCCGCGACGCCGCTGTTGCGCACGGATAACGATCAAGCGCCTGCTAAGACACACAGTAGCCAAACCAGGCAAATTTCGTTTGGCGTCGGCACATCGCTTCGGCTAGGATGCGCGACCATTGCCATGAGCAATGGCATTATGATTTCCTGAATTCATTCACTTCCCGAATTCATCGAATTCAAAAAACGATTCAAATACACATAAAAAATGCACCTCACTGCAAATGATGAGGCGCATGAGCGAGGAAAATGTCGTGATTCAAAAAGCCGAACGCATCGGGCTGGTCAAGCTGCGCATTGTCATCCTGCATCTGGGCGCACTGGCCGCCATCCATTACCCCCGAACACTGCTTTACTCATATTGGCCACGGCGAGCTTCCTGATTCGCTGTTTCGGCGTCGAAGGCGGATTGCATCGTTATTTCGCCCATCGCAGCTATAAAACCTCCCGCATCTTCCAATTCATCCTGGCCTTGCTCGGCGCAGCAGGCGGATTCCGCGGGCCGCTCTGGTGGGCGGACGTTCATCGCCGGCATCATGTCCATGCCGATTCGATGGAAGATCCGCATTCGCCGATCCGATCCTTCCTCTATGCCCATCTGCTGTGGGTATTCGATCCGCGCAATCAGGATACCGACCTGAACCGGGCCGCCGATTTCGGCCGCTATCCTGAACTGGTCTGGCTCAATCGCCGGCATAGATCTAGCCCGGCATCCGGACCCGGCCGCATCCCGCCGGCACGGCGCGGGATGCGCGCCCTACTCCCGGCGAATCCACCTCTCCGCCGCCGGCGCGATAAGGCCGCCGGCCATCGACCGCTTCGGCCGTCGAAGCCGGCGGGTCGATCCCGCAGAACCGGATCGGCGATTCGAAGGAGGACTCGCAGGGAACCCGCTCGACCATCGATATAAAAACAAAGGTGCATCCATGGAGAAGGAAATCCTGCCGACCCGGTCGGCATTGCTCGGCATTACCGCCCGCTATCGACAGATCTGCCGCCTGCGCAGCATCCGGCAATTGGCCGAATCGCTCGCCGGCTGGGCGGCGTTCTATTTCGCGGGCCTTTACCTGGCGGATCAGCACAGCCCGTGGGCGATTCCCTGCGCCATCGGCGCCGGCTCGTTCACGGTGCGGCTGTTCATGATCCAGCACGATTGCGGCCACGGCTCCTTCTTCAAATCGCGCCGCAATTGCGAATGGCTCGGTTTCACCCTCGGCATCCTGACCATGACGCCCTACCATTGCTGGTACCGCTATCACGCGCTGCATCACGCCCATTCCGGCAAACTCGACGAGCGCGGCTTCGGCGACATCCGCATGCTGACCGTGGCGGAATACCTGGCCCTGCCCGGCTGGCGCCGCCTGCTCTATCGCGCCTATCGCCACCCGCTGATCCTGTTCGGCATCGGCCCGTTCATCCTGTTCTGCCTGCGCCAGCGCTTCGGCTATTACCTGCCGGCCGGCTGGCGCAAGGAACGCCTCAGCATCTACGCCACCAATCTCATCCTGCTCGCGCTGGGCCTGGCCGTGATCGAGCTGGGCGACGTCGCCGCGGCGAGCTTCCTGGCCTTCCACCTGGGCAGCATGGCGTTCGCCGCCTCGCTGGGCGTCTGGCTGTTCTATGTGCAGCATCAGTTCCCCGACGCCTATTGGGACAAACAGGGCGACCACGACATGGTGCGCGCCGCCTTGCACGGCTCGTCCTATTACCACCTGCCCGCCTGGCTGCGCTGGCTGACCGCCAATATCGGCTTCCATCACATCCACCACCTGGACAGCCGCATCCCCAACTACCGCCTGGCCGACTGTCACCGCGAGAACGCCGTGTTCCACGAAGTCACGCGCGTGGGGCTGCGCGACAGCCTGTCGCTGGCCGGCCTCAAACTATGGGACGAACGCCGCCGGGTCATGGTCGGCTTCGACCGCGCCGTCCGGGCCTGAGGGGATCGCCATGCTCTCCATGCTCTGGCTCAAGGCCACCATCGAATTGCTGGGCGGTTTCGCGGTGGGCTACCTGCTGGCCTCGCTGATCGAATCCTATATGCACCAGCACGTCTCCGATGCGCCGCGCGGGCGCGTCAAGCGCTGGGAACGCCATCCGCGCCTGTTCAAATACCTGATCCGCACCAATTACTCGCACCACACCATCCACCACTGCAAGACCTTCAAGCAGGACCACGTCACCCAGTTCACCTCGGCCGAGGAACGGTCGCGGCTGGACGCCATGCTGTCCGGCCTGGGCCCGCACGGCGAGATCATCCAGCGCTCGATGTACGCGGTGAAGCTGCACGGCAGCGGGTCGCTGGTGTTCGTCGCGCCGCTGCTGCCGGTCGTGCCGCTCTGCCTGGCGACCGCCGGCGGCTGGGCCACCGCGGGTGCCTGCCTGGCCCTGGCGCTGCCGCCCGCCTTCAGCAACTTCATCCACCCCTACCTGCACATGCGCCACACCGAAGCGCTCGAACGGGCGCCGCGCTGGATCGCCATGCTGCTGAAGACGCGATACTTCAAGGCGATGGCGCGCCACCATTACCTGCACCATCGTTACGTGGTCTGCAATTTCAACCTGCTCCTGGGCGGCGACCGGCTGCGCCGGGTCGCCCGCAAGGCCGGCGAACAGGATCTCGCGCGCATGCGGGAGCTGGGGCTGCCGCTCGACTAACCCATAGGAAACAACCTCCATGAACCTCTACCTGCGTATGGTCTACGTCTTCCTGCTGTCCCTGTTCCGGCCGCGGCTGCCCGTCGGCCGGACCCACAGCGAGCTGGGCCTGATGACCTTTCCCAACGACCTGGACGTGAACCTGCACGTGAACAACGGCCGCTACCTCACCTATTGCGACCTCAATCGCGTCGACCTGTTCATCCGCACCGGCCTCCTGAAGACCATGGGCAAGCACGGCTGGATTCCGATCATCGCGGAGCACACGATGACCTATCGCAAGTCCCTCAAGGCCTTCCGGCGCTTCAAGGCCAGCATGGAACTCACCCACTGGGACGAGAAGTATTTCTACATGACCCACCGCTTCAGCATCGGCGACACGCTGATCGCCGAGGGCACCTCCAAGGGCGTGGTCCGCGGCAAGGAAGGCGTGATCGCGCCCGAGCGCGTGATCGAAGCGGTCCATGCGATACGGGGGACGGCATGAACGCAGGGCTCGACCGCGAGTCCGCCAACGCCGCCTACCATGCGCTGCGCCGCCGGGTGGAAGCCGCCGGCCTGCTCGAGCCGGACCTGGCGGCCTACCGGATCCGCGCGGCCTGGATCGTGCCGCTCTGGCTGGCCTGCGGCGCGGCGCTGACGCAGACGCAGGACTGGCCCGCGCGGCTCCTGCTGGCGGCGGTCACGGCCTTCGTCTCGATCCAGGCCGCGGCGATCGCCCACGAGGCCGGCCACGGCGCCATCACCGCGGACGCCGGACGCATCCGCCTGATCGGGCTGCTGTTCATGACGCTGATCATGGGCAGCAGCTTCTCGAGCTGGCTGGCCAAGCACCGGCCGCACCACGGCCATGCCAACACGCGCCAGGACCCCGACATGCGTGCCGGCCTGTTCAATTTCACCCGCGAGGACGCGGTGGCCGCCCGCGGCGCGGCGCGCTGGTTCACGCGCCGCCAGCCCTGGCTGATCTGGCCGCTCGCGACGCTGATGGGCTTCGCCTTCAAGATCGGCAGCCTGCGCCATTTCGGCCGCCACCCGCGGCAGACCCGGCTCGACCAGTTGCTGCTGGCCCTGCACCTGGGCCTGCTGGTGATCCTGCCCGCCGTCCTGCTCGACCCGGCCACCGCCGCGGTCAACTACCTGCTGATCACCTGGTGCGAAGGCCTCTACCTCGCCTTCATCTTCCTGACCAACCACCTGGGCCACCCGACCGACGCGATGCAGTGGCAGCGCAGCTACATCGAGCGGCAGGCCGCCTGCGCCCGCAACCTGCCCGACACCTGGCTCTATCGAAACGTGTTCGTCGGCCTCAACAGCCATATCGAGCATCATCTGTTTCCGACCGCCTCGTTCACCCGGCTGCACCGGATCCGGCCCATGGTGCAGCAGGCGTGCGCGCAGCTCGGCATCCCCTACCATCAGGTCAGCCTGCTCGGCGCCTTCGCCGAATTCCACCGCCACAACCGTGCGATGGCCGCCTCGGCCACGCCCCTGCCCTGGTACGCGCATGAAAGGCCTGAACGCCGGCTGGCTCGATCCAGCCTATTTCCTGCTGAGGCACCGCCTGGCATCGCTGCGCGAGCGGCCCTTCTTTTCCCGCGGCTGGGGCGACCCGCGCGCCTGCGACGAGGTCAGGCAACGCTTCCTCCACGCCGCCGCGCCGGCCGCGCTGCAGATCGAATGGGATGGCGACTGGCGCATCGAGCAGGGCTGCCGCCTGCGCGACGGCCGTTTCCTGACGCCCTATTACCGCGAATGGCTGCCGGCCGAGGCGCATACCGCGCACTTCCGGCTGCTGTTGCCGCCTACGCCGGACGTGCCGCCGGTCTACGTGCACACGGCGACCACCGGCGAAGAAGGCTACGCCATGCGCCAGCAGGCCATCTGCCTGCCGCTGGCCCGCCAGGGGGTCGGCACGCTGATGCTGGAACACCCCTTCCTCGGCCGCCGCCGCCCGCCCGGCCAGCCCGACAGCCGGCTCGACCGCGTCGCCGACCTGGTGCTGCTGGGCGGCGTCGTGGTGGAGGAAGTGCGCGCCCTGCTGGCATGGCTGCGCGCGCAAGGCTTCGACCGACTGGGCGTCACCGGCATCAGCAAGGGCGGCCACCTCGCCGCGCTGGCGGGCGCCCTGACGCCGTTCGAGCTGGCCATCGCGCCGCTGGTGGCGCCGCACAGCGGCGTGCCGGTCTTCACCGAAGGGCTGCTGAGCCGCGTCTGCGACTGGCGCCGGCTGGCCGGCGAGCCGGCGGAAATCGCGACGGCCAGGGCCAGGATGGCCGCGCTGCTGGAATTCACCAGCGTCGAATCGCTGCCGCCGCCCCACCCCGCCAGCCGGGTGATCGCCGTGGCGGCGCGCGACGACCATTTCGTCCCGCGCCATTCGTCCGAGACCCTGCAGCGGCATTGGCGGCAGGCCGAATTCCGCTGGATCGGCGGCGGCCACGTCAGCAGCATCGCCTTCAACAAGCCGGCCTTCATCCGCGCCCAGCTCGAGGCGATGCTGGCCTAAGGTGGGTTACCCGGCGAACTGGTCAATCGGGCCGAGTTCGACTACCTATTCAATACCGCCGATCCCATGCCGCCGATCGGCCGGCGGCCGACACGACAGACCCTGCTCCAAGGAGGAAACACCACCATGAAAGCCCTCATCGCCGCACTCGTCCTGCTGCTCGCGCCCGCCGCCTTCGCCGGCTCCCTCTACGATCGCATGGTGGCCGAATGCGGCGAGCGGCCGGCCGCGATGTTCTTCTGCGTCAACCAGTACTACAGCACCATCGCCAACCAGGTCACCAAGGTTGACCAGGCCTACTGCACCATCGAGGCCGACAAGGCCAAGGTCAGCGGCACCGCCGAAAGCGCCTTCATCAACCATTGCCTGGTCGGCCGCGTCGCTGGCGGCGGCACAGCCATCGCCGCCCAGCCGGCCCAGCCGCAGGCCGTGGCGCAACCGCCGCTCAAGTCGGTGTCCGAGCTGCTGGCCCAGCAGGCGCAATCGCCGCTGGCCAACAAGGAACTGCCGATCGCGGTGAGCTACCGGACGGCCAAGATGGGCCCGGGCCTGGTCGCCCGCTTCGACAGCATGTCCGGTCGCGCGCTGTCGCTGATCGCGACCTTCAAGAACCCGACCTTGCGCACCGTCCAGCGCATGCGCATCGACGTGCCGCCGCGCGGTACCCGCGAGATCGGCCACGCCGAAGGCTGGGTGGTGGCTTCGGGCGACGAGATCGAGCTCTACCACGCCGAATACCAGCCGATGCGGGTCGTGGTGCCTTGATGAGCTGCGGCGGCCGCCGGCAGATCGCGACCGGCGGCCGCACAATTCAGTGACGAGTCACGAATAAAGAGTCACCTATCGAGCCGTCTCGCTCCACTTCGCGAATCGGCCCTGAGCGCGGCGAGGAACAGGCCGCCCGGCCCCGGCGATCGGCCGCCGCGGGCTGGTTGGCGAAGGCCATGGAGTCGGTCGGGCCCTGGCACAAGCGGCAGGCCTGAAGCCGCGAACCGGCATGTACGCGCAGTTCCCGGCCGCCCCCGGCACGCGCCGGAGTGCAGCGCCGGCTGCATCCAGCGCCAGCTGCATCCGGACAGGCCGCGGCGCCACCGGTCATGCAAATCTTACAAACGGGTCCGCACCTTACACGGTCGGCCGACGGCCGTGCCGGCTTGCCGGACCGGCCGGAGCCGGCGGTCCGCCTGGCCTCGGGCGCCATCGGGCCGAACGGGTACGGGACTTGCCACATCGAACGAGCGGCGCCGTTGCATGGCGCCCGCATCCTTCATCAACGCAAGGAGTTCAATCATGCCGAACCAACCTTCCAACCCGCAGAAGGACCAGCAACAGCAGCAGCAAAACCAGCAGAACCAGCAAAATCAACAGAACCAGCGCAACCAGCAGCAACAGCAGCAGAACCCGCAGCAGCGGCAGCCGAACCAGCCCGACAAGCAAAGCGGGCAGCAGTCGCAGTCGCGCAGCTCCGGCCAGCAGAAGTAGCTAGGCATCGTCGAGCGCCAACCGCCTCGTCCGCGCCTTCGTGCCCCGCCCGGCGCAGGCGCCCGCGGGATGGTTGAGCCGCCCATACCGACGGCACGGCCTGATTCCAGGCCCTGCCGTTTTTTCATGCCCGGCGCACGCGCAAACGCCCGGGGCGCGGAGCCGGGTCAGTAAGAAGCTGCGGAATGGTCATCGCCGGATCCGGAAACGCCCGGGCGGGCGAACCGATGTAGGGATTGCACGCGGGCGTCTCACTTTTACTGCGGCCCGCGCCCTGTTGGTGGTGGGGCAACGCGGGCGGGCAGGCGCGCCGCGGCGGGCGCAGGGACCTGAAACAGCGGGGAATTTCGCCTGGCCACGCCCCCGCGCCTCCGCCATGGCCCACCCCTGCCCGCAGGGTTTCCGCTCACGTGCACAGGCTTGGCACACCGTGTGCTGTTCCACTGCCCAGCGCCGCCCGCCGCGCGGGCGGCCATCGTGATCAGCAATCCGCCATCCGATAGGAAAACCATCATGACGACAGCAGCACAAGCCACCGCCCAACAACTGTTCGACCAGGCGCAGGACTGGCAATCGATCATGCTCGCACAGCGTATGGAGACCGAGAACAAGATCGCCCGCCTGCAGAAGCTGCGCGAACTCAATACCGCGGCTGGCCTGCTGCCGGCCACGCGCGTCTCGGCGCTGCGCGACGATGCGCTGGACGACGAGGACGAGCACGAAGACGAGGACCAGGCGGAAGAGATCGACGCCTGAGCGCGGCCATGCCCCTGCCCCGCCGCGGATCTCAGGGCGCCGCGTCGCCCTCGCCGGCCAGGCCGTAGAGCTTGAGCTTGCGGTAGAGCTTCATGCGCGACCAGTTCAGCTCGCGCGCCACCTCGGACTTGTTCCAGTGCAGCCGCTCGAGCAGCGTGGCGAGCTGGCTGCGCTCGTCCGGCGGCGCCTGCCGGGTGGCGGCCCAGCGCATGATCTGCGGCGGCAGGTCCTCCAGCCGGATCAGGCCGCCGTCGGCGTTGATTGCGGCGACCTCGACCGCATTGCGCAGCTCGCGCACATTGCCCGGCCAGGCGTACTGCGCCAGCGCCTCGCGCACCGCGGGCTCGAAGGCCAGCTTGCGGCAGCTGCGGCGATGGCACTCGGCCAGGAATTGCTCGGCCAGCAACTGCACGTCGCCGCCGCGCTCGCGCAGCGGCGGCAGCTCGATATGGGCGACGTTGAGGCGGAAATACAGGTCGAGCCGGAAACCGCCGGCCTCGCACAGCTTGCCCAGGTCCTGGTGGGTGGCGGCGATCAGCCGCACGTCGCTGCGCTGGCTGCGCGTGCCACCGAGGCGGAAGTACTCGCGGCTCTCGATCACGCGCAGGATCTTGGCCTGCGCCGCCAGCGGCATGTCGCCGATCTCGTCGAGGAACAGCATGCCGCCCTCGGCCAGGGCGAACTTGCCCGGCTGGGCGGCGTGGGCGCCGGTGAAGGCGCCGCGCTCGAAGCCGAACAGCTCGGATTCGACCAGCTGCTCGGGGATCGCGGCGCAGTTGAGGCTGATCATCGGCTTGTCGCGCCGCGCGCTGGCGGCATGGATCGCGGCCGCCACGCACTCCTTGCCGCTGCCGGTCTCGCCGGTCAGCAGCACGTTGCTGTCGAAGGCGGCGACGCGCTCGATGCGCTGGCGCAGCCGCTGCATCGGCTCGGAACGCCCCAGCAGCGGCGGCGCGGCCTCCGCCGCCGCGTCGCCCTCGCCGTCCTTGCCGAGCGTCGAGCACCAGCGCTCGATCTCCTGCGGCCAGGCGATCACGTCGCCCAGGCCGCGCCGCAGCGCCAGCGCGTAGTGGGCGGCGTCGGGCTGCGGATGCACCAGCACGATCGGCAGCCCCTGCCGCGGCGGCTGCAACCGCAGGCCGTCGAGCAGGCGGCCGAGCCGCTCGGCCGTGGTGCTGCTGACCACCGCGTCGCAGGTCTGCCGGCCCGAAGCCGGCGCGTCGTCGAGCACGTGGACCCGGGCGACGCGCTTTTCCAGCGCCCGCGCCACCCGGCCGGTGAGCTCGAGGTCGGCATGGGTGGCCGCCAGGAGCGTGAATGAAGCGTCGATGCGCGTAGCCATTGGCTAGGCCCTTCATACGCGAATCGGTTCTCTCGGCCGCGGCGCGACCCGGCGTGGACGCACCGCGACGGCCGCTCCATGCATCCAGCATGAATCGCGTCGCTGCATCCCGCCGGGCCGCGCCAGCGGCGCCCGGACCGTTACATATTGTCCATACCCTGCCGGATCGGTCGCCTACGTGGCGTCAGTGCTCGATCCGGCGGGCCCTCCTCCGCCGCCCCGCCTCTTCCGTGCGGGACAAGCTGTAACAGCGTCTGTTACGACCTGCCGATCCAGTGTTTACACCTTTCCGGCCAGCCCGGGGCGAAGAATATAAAAATTCGCCCTGGTCAGGATGTTACACCCGGCCGTCTCGAAGTCTATGACATTGAAATTAAAAAAACCCTAACGAAAATCCAATCGATTGATTGTTAATGCCTTTTGCATGTTGGCATCTTGCGTGCTACGGAGCCGCCCAGTCCAGGTGAATGGTCGTGAAGCCAACCGAATCCCAGCTCGCGCAATACGCCAACTACTTCCGCATCGGCCACAACCTCAACGAGTTCGTGATCGAGTGCTGCCAGCTCTACGAGGGCGGCCAGGAAGCGTTGGTGGTGAGCCGGCTGGTGCTCACGCCGGCCTCGGCCGGGCAGTTGCAGGCGGTGCTGGAAGACAGCCTGCGCCGCCATCGCCAGCTGGATGCGAAGCAGTCCAAGTAGCCGGGCTTTAGGGCCTGCCCCGCTTCGTCGGGCATGCCCGACAGCGTCCTTGGTCTACGGCGCGGTCGGGCATCAAGCCCGACCTACTGAATGACGGCGCCGGAACAAGGCCGCCCATGACAACGATCCAGGAGGAAGCAGCGCATGTCGGGATTCGCGGGCATTGCCGCCGTGGGCAAGAGCATCGAGCGCATGCTCAACCTTGCCTTCACCGAGCGCCAGCCGGTCGCCGGCCGCAATACGCGCGCCGTGCTGGTCAAGACCGAAGACCTGATGCACCGCAACGTGCAGACCGCGATCGGTCCGTATGCGCTGTCGATCTTTCTGTACCGCGTCGATTTCAACAAGGCGATGCGCGCCGCCTGGTCCGCCGTCGGTTCGGCCGACGGCCACGGCCACCTGGCGCTCGATCTGCACTTCCTCCTGTCGGCCTGGGCCGACAACGCCGAGCACGAGCACCTGATCCTCGGCCGCGCCATGCAGGCGATCGAATACACCCCGGTGCTGTCCGGTCCGCTGCTGTACGCGCCGGCCCTGGCGCCGGCGCTGGCCGACGAGCCGCAGCCGGGCAGCGCCGAGGCGGTGCAGCTGCTGCTCGAGGAAATCTCCACCGAGGCGCTGATGCGCACCTTCGATTCGCTGCCGACCGACTACCGGCTGACCGTGCCCTATGTCGCGCGCGTGGTGCGCATCGATACCTACGAGGGCCGGCCGACGCCGCCGGTGACCGACGCCTCGATTCCCATGCGGGTGACGGCATGAGCGACGCACTGCAACTGGCCGACACCGTCCCGGTCGTCACGCTGCGCCACCGGCTGGCGCTCGGGCTGTCCTGCCTCGACGCGCTGGCGCGCTCGCCCAGCGGCGGCGCGCTGCGCATCGAACTGCGCGCGATCGGCCCTACCCGCTGGCCTGGACGCTCGAACGCCACCGCGCCGACCGCCATGCCGCGCGCTACGCCGGCGAGATCCGCCGCCGGCTCGACCAGGCGGTGGCCGCCGGCGGCGGCATCGACTGGGCGCTCGACCTGTTCGGCGGGCCCGCCGACAGCCGGCCCGGCTACCGGCCGGAAAGCGATCCGCGCCGCCACGTGCCGCGCCGGTTGGCGATCACGCCGGTGCTCGACGGCGACGAGCCGGCCGCCACCCCGCTCAACATCCGCACGCCCTGGCTGTGGCCCGGCGCCGCCTACCCGCTGCCGGCCAACGCCACGGCGCTGCGCGGCCGGGTGCTGCGCGGGCCGGATCTCGCCAGCGCGGCGCCGGCGCGCTGGGCGCGGGTGGTGGCCACGGTGCCGGCCAGCGAGACCGATTTCTCGCTGGCCACCCGGGTCGGCCACGGCCACGCCGACGAGCGCGGCGAATACGTGCTGGCGCTCGATGCGCGGGCGGTATCGGGCGCCGCGCTGAGCAATCCGGTGCAGGTGAGGCTGTGGGCGTTCACCACGCCGGCGGCGCTGCCGGTCGATCCGCTCGACCCGCTGGCCGACCTGCCGCGCGAAGCCTGCGGCACCGACGTGGTCAACGACGTGCTGCGCGGCATCGCGATCCCGCCGGCCTACAGCGCATCGGTGTCGCAGCTGGCGGCGGTGCGGCTGGGGGAGACGGCGAGCGGGGCGGTGGCGACCTTGCTGGTGAGTTGAAGGAATTGGATGGGGTTTGCGTGGATGGGTCGGGTGGTTTGCGGGAACGAGTGGCCGTGATCGCTCGCACGCATGAACCGGCAGCGAATGGCTGAACCGCACCTCCTCACCCCAACCCCTCTCCCAGAGGGAGAGGGGCTTGCTCTCCGTAGCGCGCGCTGCAGATGGGCGGGCTCGCTCCCTTCCCCCCAGGGAGAAGGGCCGGGAATGAGGGGCGCGGTTCAGCCATCACTGCCGGCGCCGGCGAGCGCGAGCAGCGGCAGGCGGTGCGGATGGGGACAAAGCCGCCCATTCCATCCGTAACGGCAGCACGCGCAGCAACAACGAATTCGCAGTCATTGGCAGTCAGCACGTACGCGGCCGAAGCCGACCCCACGGGGCGGCGGCGCGGCGGAACTTGGATGAACCAGGAAGGAGAAAGGCAATGCCAGAGTATCTCGCCCCCGGCGTATACGTCGAAGAGGTCAGCTTCCGCTCGAAGTCGATCGAAGGCGTACCGACCAGCACCACCGGCTATGCCGGTTTCACCCGCTATGGCCCGGTGCAGTACGCCGGCGGCCCGGCCAGCACCGCGCCGCGGCTGATCACCTCGTTCACCGAGTTCGAGCGCGTCTACGGCGGGCTCGAACCGCTGAACATCGACAACGAACCGCGGGTGAACTACCTGGCCCACGCCGCGCGCGCCTTCTTCGCCAACGGCGGCAAGCGGCTCTACGTCTCGCGGGTGTTCAAGGACGAGGTCGGCGACCCGGCCAGCGGCCACGTCGCCACGCTGTCGGTGCCGCTGTCCAGCGGCTCGGCCAGCTGGACCGCGCGCTGGCCCGGCGACTACGGCAACGTGCTGGTCGACGCCCGCGTGGTGCGCAGCAAGAACCTGGCCTTCCAGTATTCCGACGACCCGGACGACATCCTCGACCGCGACAGCTGGGGCGTGCAGGTCCAGCGCGTGCGCAACGGCTCGGTGATCGAGGTGCTGCCGACCGCCGGCCCGATGCCCAAGGACAACGCCCCGCTCAACGAGGCCAACCTCTACGTGGTCAAGATCGACAGCGACGGCCGCCAGCGCTTCGTGCAGAGCGACGGCACCACGCTGAACACCTTCCCCTTCGCGCTCGGCGACCGGGTGATCTTCCTGGTCGAGCTGCGCGTGCTGGTCTACGGCCCGAACGGCCGGCTCGACAGCTACGAAGAACTCGGCGCCCATCCCTCGCAGCGGCGCGACATCGCCAAGGTGCTCGAGGCCGACGATCCCGAGGACGAGAACGCCATCGTCTGGCTCGACTGGGCCTACGACGACGCCGATCCGTTCGGCCCGGCCCGGCTGATCGCCGGCCTGCGCGCCGCGCCGCAGCGGCGGCTGACCAGCGGCGAGGACGGCAGCCTGCCCGGCCCGGCCGACCTCGAAGGCAAGGAGGCCGACCCGGACCACGTCGAGGTCAAGGCCACCGGCCTGGAGGCGCTGGGCGAGATCGACGACATCGCCATCGTCGCCCTGCCCGACGCCGGCGCCCTGCCCGACCCGGACCTGATCAAGGACGCCGCCGGCCGGCTGATCGCCCACGCCGAGAAATACCGCTACCGCATCGCGGTGGTGGACGGCCCGCAGAACAGCTCGATCAGCGAGATCCGCGACTTCCGCGGCCAGTTCGACAGCAAGTACGCGGCGCTCTACCACCCCTGGATCGAGATCCTCGACCCGCTGTTCCCGATCGTGCCCGGCACGCCGCCGCGCAAGCTGATGCTGCCGCCGTCGGGCTTCGTCAGCGGCATCTACGCGCGCAGCGACATCGAGCGCGGCGTGCACAAGGCGCCGGCCAACGAGATCGTGCGCGGGCTGACCAGCTTCGAGGTGAACATCAACAAGGCGCGCCAGGACGTGCTCAACCCCGAGGGCGTCAACTGCCTGCGCTTCTTCGACGGCCGCGGCAGCCGCGTCTGGGGCGCCCGCACCATGAGCTCGGACCCGGAGTGGAAGTACGTCAACGTGCGCCGGCTGTTCATCTACATCGAGCACTCGATCGACAAGGCCACCCAGTGGGCGGTGTTCGAGCCGAACCAGGAACGGCTGTGGGCCAACATCCGCCGCACCATCGAGGACTTCCTCCTGGTGCTGTGGCGCGACGGCGCGCTGATCGGCGAGAAGCCCGAACAGGCCTATTTCGTCCGCTGCGACCGCACCACCATGACCCAGAACGACCTCGACAACGGCCGGATGATCTGCCTGGTCGGCGTGGCGCCGAGCCGGCCGGCCGAATTCGTGATCTTCCGCGTCGGCCAGTGGACGGCCGATTCCAAGGTTTGAAGGAGCTGACAAATGGCAACCCAACGCGACAACCCCTACGGCGCCTTCAACTTCCTGGTGGCGCTCGGCGTCGGCGACGAGACCAGCGTGGTCGGCGGTTTTTCCGACGCCAGCGGTCTCGGCACCGAGATCAACTATTCCGAGTACCGCAACGGCAACGAGTCGTTCAACACCGTGCGCAAGGTGGCCAACACCTTCAAGCAGGAGGACGTGACGCTCAAGCGCGGCCTGGTCGGCTCGACCGACCTGTTCGAGTGGGTGCGCCAGGTGCGCGAGGGCGCCGACCTGCACCGCCAGGTCACCATCACCCTGCTCGACGAGGCGCGCAAGCCGGTGGCGAGCTTCCGCCTGCGCAACGCCCAGCCCAAGAAATGGGTCGGCCCGACGCTGGCGGCCAAGGGCGGCGGCGAGGTGGCGATGGAGGAGCTGCACCTGACGCACGAGGGGATCACTTACGAGTGATGACCGGGCTGGGCGAGGGCAGGTGGCGTTGGTTTACGCGACCGCTGCTCCCGCTCGACCGGGCAGTGGTCGCTGAACCGGCGCCCCTCATCCCCGGCCCTTCTCCCGGCGGGAGAAGGGAGCGTGGACGCTCACCCAGCCGTCGCTACGGAGAGCAAGCCCCTCTCCCCCAGGGAGAGGGGTTGGGGTGAGGGGCGCGGTTCAGCCATCGCTGCCCGCGTCAGCGAGCACGGCAACCACCGAACAAGCCAAGCGCCATCAGCCCCCCGTAGATTTCAAAGACCCAAGCACACCATGCTCGCCTCGATCCGCACCCCGCTCGCAGCCCCCGGCGTCTACCCGCTGCCGGACGCCGTCGCGCCGCGCCTCAACCCGCAGCACATGGACGTCTGCGCCTTCGTCGGCGTGGCGCCGCGCGGGCCGGCCTACCTGCCGGTGGTCGACAACCGCTTCCCGCCCGGCTGGCGCACCATGGCCGACCTGGCGCGGCCGCGCCGCCGCAGCGTGGCGGTGGCGGTGAAGAGCTTCGACGAATACCGCCGCCTGTTCGGCGGCTTCGAGGGACCGGGCCTCTTGCCGTTCGCGGTCGCCGGCTTCTTCGAGCAGGGCGGCCGGCTGGCCTGGATCGTCCGGGCGGTGCCGCGCCAGTCCGGCCCGACGCCGCCGGGCGAGCCGCCGAACCTGGCGGGCCTCTCGCGCGGCACGCTGGCCGGCGCCTTCACCGCGCCGCTGGGCCTGCTGGCGCGCAACCAGGGCAGCTGGGGCGACCGGCTGACGGTCGAGGCCGGCTTCTCGGTGCAGGCGCTCGGCTTCGCCAGCAATGCCGCGCTCGAGGTGCTGGTCGACCGCGCCGACGCCGTGCTGCCCGGCAGCCTGCTGCGCATCGTTGACGCGCTCGGCAACCGCCAGTTCCGCTTCTGCCGCGGCCTCGACGCCCGCCGCGAGGGCCTGCTGCCGCGCACCCGCTGGGCGCTGCGCTTCGACGCGCCGCTGGCGGTGGCGGCCGCGCGCATCGACGTGGTCCATGCCTGGATCGCGGTGGACGACGGCGACGGCCGCGGCGAGCGCTTCGAGCGGCTGGGCCTGGCGCCCGAGCATCCGCGCAGCCTGGCCGCGGTGCTGTGCGACGAATCGACGTTGCTGTGGCCGGCCAGCGGCTGGGCCGGCGCCGAGCTGCTGCCGGCCGACCTGGCGGTCGAACTGCTGCGCGGCAAGAGCGGCGCCTTCGCCGGCGGCGACGACGGCTACGGCGCGCTGACCTTCGAGGATTTCTTCGACGCCAACTGGTCGCCGGCCGAGGACGAGCCCGGCGAGGGCCTCACCGTGCTGGCCGGCGTCGACGGCGTCACCCAGGTGGTGGTGCCCGATCTCTACCTGCCGGCGCAATGGGCCGGCCCCGAGCAGGACGTCGAGACCCGCATCGACGAAGCCGGCGCCGAGTTCGCCGACTGCGTGCACAGCGTCGCCACCGTGGCGGCCGACAGCGTGGCGCCGAGCGCGCTCACCCAGCTGATCCTCGACCCGCGCCACGCCGGCGACCTCGCCACCATCGGCGGCCTGCAAAACCGGCTGGTCGAATTCTGCGAACTGACCCAGTCGCTGATCGCGCTGATCGACGTGCCGCCCGGCCTGTCGCAGGGCCAGTTCGAACGCTGGCGCGCCGGCTTCGACAGCAGCTGGGGCGCCGCCTACCACCCCTGGCTGGTCGCCTCGCGCCGCGCCTTCAGCCTCGATGCCGAGCGGCGCGACACGCTGCGGCCGATCCCGCCCAGCGCGGTGGCGGCCGGCATCGTGGCGCGGCGCGAGATCGCCTACGGCCTGCAGCACGGCCCGGCCAACGAACTGGCGCGCGAGATCGTCGACCTGGCCGAGCCGGTCTCGGCCGAGCAGGCGGCGATGCGCTTCGCGCTCGGCGGCAACTGCTTCGTGCGCGATCCGGACGGCATCCGCCTCGCCAGCGCCCGCACGCTGTCGCGCGACGGCCAGTGGCGCCAGCTGTCGGTGCGGCGGCTGATGCTGATGCTGCGCCGCACCCTGCTGGCCGAGACCCAATGGGCGGTGTTCGAGCCGAACGGTCCCAAGCTGTGGCGCGACCTGCGCCATGCGATCGAACAGCTGCTGCGCAAGCTGTTCCGCGCCGGCGCCTTCGTCGGCGGCAGCGAAGCCGAGGCCTACTTCGTGCGCATCCGCAACGAGGCCGACCGGCTCGACCGCGGCGAAGTGCTGGTCGAAATCGGCGTAGCACCGGCCGAACCGCTCGAATTCATCCTGATCCGCCTGCGCCGCGACGGCGACGGCACGCTGACGCTGGAGGACTGAGCGATGGACATGCTGCTGCCCAGTTTCAAGTTCGAGATCAGCCTGTTGCGCTCGGCCGAGGTGGTGGCCGGCAGCCAGCGCCTGCGCGGCGCCGACGACCGCGGCACGCCGCCGTCGGGCGACCAGCTGCTGGGCAACGGCGGCTTCCAGGAGTGCACCGGGCTCGAGATCGAGATGGACATGCAGGACTACCAGGAAGGCGGCCGCAACAACGGCGTGATCCGCCGCGCCGGCCGCGCCAAGTTCCAGCCGCTGGTGCTCAAGCGCGGCATGTTCTTCGAATCGGGCGAGGGCGAGCAGCGCGCCAACGCCGAGCTGTGGCAATGGATGCAGGACGTGATCGACGGGGTGCGGCCGATCCGCCGCTACGACGGCATCGTCTACGTCAAGAGCGCCGACAACGCCGTTCGCGCCACCTGGACCTTCGAGCGCGGCCTGCCGGCCAAGATCCGCGGGCCGGAACTGAATGGCAAGACCGGCGAGCTGGCGATCGAGGAGCTGCACATCGCCCATGAGGGCCTGCGGCTGCTGATGCCGGGGCGGGGGCTTAGCGATGGATGCCTTCTTTCGCATCGAAGGTCACCTGGGCCCGTCAAGGAAAGCCGGGGGCCGCGATCGGCTGCCCCCCAGTAGGAGCGGCTTCGGCCGCGAAGGCCATTCGCGGCGCCGGAACCTGTTCGCGGCTGAAGCCGCTCCTACGACGCCATCCGAGCCGAGCATCCTCGAAACCAGCCTCTCCTTCGCAGGCCCCGGTGTCCTTCGTGGGGAATGCCTTTCCGCCGGAGGCCCACGCTGATGGAACTCGCCAAGGCCACCCTCTGCGAGATCAGTGCCGACGCCGCCTGCAGTCACGTCGGCGAGCCGGTCGCGGTGCAGTTCAACCCGACCTCGCTGCGCGTCTCGATCAGCAACAAGAGCGCCGGCGGCCAGCAGGCCGGCAGCCAGGCGCGGCAGCGGCCCGGCACCGGCGACATGCAGGTCAGCTTCGACCTGGTGTTCGACACTGCCGACCTGGGCGACACCGAGAACCCGGTGCCGGTGACCGACCGCACCGTCGAGGTCGAGAAATACGTGCGGCCGCGCGGCAATACCGCGGCCCAGCAGACGCCGCCGCGAGTCGAGTTTGCCTGGGGCAGCTTCCTGGTCCAGGGCGTGATGGAAAGCGCCAACATCGAGCTCGACCTGTTCTCGCACAACGGCACGCCGCTGCGCGCCAAGGTCGCCGTCAGCATCAAGGGCCAGGACCCGCGCTACCAGTACAACCCCTCGCCCGCGCCGGCGCCCTCCCCCGCCGCCGCGGCCGGCGGCGGCGACCTGCCGGCCGGCGTGGCGCCCGGCACGCCGGGTACCCGCGGCAACCGCGACAGCGGCGAAGACACCGGCCGCGTCGCCCAGGCCATGCCGGGCGAGAGCCTGCAGCAACTGGCCGCCCGCAACGGCCTCGATCCGGCCGCCTGGCGCGCGCTGGCGGCCGAGGTGGCCAACCCGCTGTCGCTGCCGGCCGGCTTCGAGATCGGCCTGCCGGCCACGCCGCCGTCCGGTGCCGGCAACGCCGGCCAGGGCGCCGCGCAGGACCCGCGCCGCACCGCCGCCGCGCTGCCGCTGACCGCCACGCCGGCCGCCGCCGCCGACCCCGAGGCCGCCGCCGCGCCGCGCGCCGCGGGTTCGAGCGCCCAGGCCCGCAGCGCCGGCGACGCGCACGGCGCCGGCCTCGCCCTGACGCGCCAGGGCGGCATCAAGGGCGCCATCGCCAGCCAGCGCGGCGGCAGCCAGCAGGCCGCCGCCGATGCCAGCCGCCAGGCCTTCGGCCTGCCTGCCGCCGCCCTGCCCGACCCGCAACCGTCGTCGCGCCCCTATGCCGGCAGCGTGCCGCTGCGGCCCTCCTACGGCGACGCCGACGACCGCCTGCCGCTGAGCGTCGACCCGACCCGGCCCGGCTGGGAGGCGGTCGCGCCGCGCGAAGGCGGCGGCGCGCGGGCGCTGGGACAGCAGCGGCCGGCCGACAGCTGCCGCTGCGATTGCGGGCCGGGCAAGCGGCGGTAGCGAGATGAATCGAGCGGTTCCGCCTTCGTAGGTCGGGCTTTACGCCCGACAGCGCCGCCAACCGAGGACGTCGTCGGGCATGAAACCCGACCTGCATAACCGGACGGCGGCAGTGGATGGAGCAAGTAGTTCTGGCGTCGTAGGCCGGGCTTTACGCTCGACAGCGCCGCCAGCCAAGAACGTCGTCGGGCCTGAAGCCCGACCTGCCAGGAGCAAGCAGCCATGCCCACCCAGATCGGCAAGGTGGATTCGGAAATCCAGGTCGACGGCGGCGGCGACGCGCCGGGCGCCGCCGGCAGCAAGCCGCTGCCGGGCAAGGACGAGCTGTTCCGCTGGCAGCAGCTGGCGCGCCAGCACGAATGGGACGAGTCGCGCACCCGCGCGCTCGACTTCGACGACTAACCGCCCCGCACAGGAATTCCCGTGAGCGATTCACGCGACACGCTGCTGTACGACGCCACCCCGATCTTCAAGGTCGGCGGGAGCGAGCGCGGCGAACTCGGCCGCGACGCCGTCGACCTCGCCATCGAGGAAGACATCGGCGGCCTGCGCCGGCTGAGCCTGCGGCTGACCGCCGTCGGCCCGCAGCCGCAGGGCCGCGACGAACAGCTGCTCTACCTCGACGGCGCGGTGCTCGACTTCGGCAGCGAGCTCGAAGTGGCGCTCGGGCCGGAGCGCAGCACGGTGTTCAAGGGCCAGGTCAGCGCGATCGAGCTGGTGATGACCCAGGGCGAGGCGCCCGAGGTCCGCGTGCTGGCCGAAGACAAGATGATGGCGCTGCGCATGACCCACCGCTTCGAGACCTACGAGAACGTCAGCGACGCCGACCTGCTGCAGCAGATCGCCGGCCGCCATGGCCTGACGGCCCAGGCCGACGTCGACGGCCCGACCTACAAGACCGTGCAGCAGTGGAACCAGAGCGACCTGGCCTTCCTGCGCGAGCGCGCCGCCCGGCTGCATGCCGACCTGTGGCTGGAGGACGGCAAGCTGCGCATGGCCGCGCGCGACCGGCGCAACGGCAACCAGCTGACGCTGATCCAGGGCGGCGACCTGCTCGACGTCGAGATCCGCGCCGATCTCGCCCACCAGCGCAGCACGGTCAAGGTCGGCGGCTTCGACGAGACCGGCGCCGACGCGATCGACGAGGAGGCCGGCGCCAGCGCGGTGGCGGCCGAGGCCGGCGCCGGCCGCCACGGTCCGGCGGTGCTGGGCCAGGCGCTGAAGGACTTCGACAGCTACCGCGTGCGCGAGATGCCGTTCGCCGATGCCGAGGCCACCGCCCTGGCGCGCGGCGAGATGCTGCGCCGCGCGCGCCGCTTCGTCAGCGTGCGCGGCGTCACCACCGGCAGCCCCAAGCTCACCGTCGGCAGCGCGCTCAAGCTCGAGCGCGTCGGCGCGCTGTTCGAGGGCGAGGGCTACCACGTCACCCGGGTCGCCCACCGCTTCGATCTGTCGCACGGCTTCCGCACCCACTTCGAGGCCGAGCGCGCCTGGATCGGGAGGGCGCCATGAATCCCCGCCGCGACGGCGAAGGTGCGCGCTGGTTCGGGCTCTACCCGGCCATCGTCACCGATCTGGTCGACCCCGACGCGCGCGGCCGCATCGAGGTCAAGTTCCCCAGCTTCGGCGAGGCCGGCCAGTCGGTGCGCGCCTGGGCCACGCTGCTCGCGCCCTACGCCGACGGCGACCAGGGCCTGCAGATCCTGCCCGAGGTCGACAGCCAGGTGGTGGTCGGCTTCGAGGCCGGCGACCCGACCCGGCCCTATATCGTCGGCGCCTGCTGGAACGGCAAGGCGGCGCTGCCCGAGGCCGCCCAGGCCGCCAACAACCTCAGGCTGATCAAGACCCGCGCCGGCAGCACGCTCGAATTCGACGACAGCCAGGGCGCCGCCAAGGTCACGCTGGCCATGCAGAGCGGCCACCAGGTGGTGCTCGACGATGCGGCCCAGTCGGTCACCATCAGCCACAGCAACGGCTGCGAGATCGTCATCGACATCGCCGGCAAGGTGTCGATCACCGCCAACACCAGCGTCGACGTCAACGCGCCGGTGGCGATCAACCTGCACTCGCCGATGGTGATGTGCGACAGCACGGTGCAGTGCACCACGCTGATCACCACCTCGGTGGTGTCGTCGAGCTACACGCCCGGAGCGGGGAACGTATGGTAGCCGCCGCCCATCCCTGGAAACTGGTCGGCCCGTGGTACCGCTGGGAGCACGCCGCGCTGCCCCAGAGCGGCCGCGTGTCGCGGCCCGCGCTGCAGAAGTTCGCCGGCGGCGAGTTCGTCGCCGACTTCGTCGCCCAGCCGCAGCACTCGCTCAAGTTCGACCCGGTGGTCGACGTGGTGTCCAACATCGACCTGCTGCCGGCCGGCGTCGGCGCCGGCCTGCTCAAGGACAAGCTGGCCGCGCTGTTCGTCGCCAAGCTCGAGGCCGATCCGAGCGGCAAGAAGCGCGAGACGCCGGTGAAGCCGACCGACGTCACGCCCGCCATCCTGAAGAACCTGCACCGCAGCCGGCTGGTGCCGAGCGACCTGCGCAAGCTCTACCTGCCGATCCACGACCGCCACTACCTGGTGGTGTGCGAGCTGCACTGCGACGTGCCGGGCTTCCCCAGCGTGGCGCGCGGCGAGGTCTGCCAAGCCGGCTTCGTGGTGCGGCGGCGCCAGCGCATGGTGCCGGCCGCGCTGGCCGACGAGGCGGCGGCGCGCGCCCATGCGGTGCGCCAGGTCGAGGCCGAGCTGGCCGAGCTCAAGCAGCTGTCGCCGCTGCGCGACGACCTGGCCGAGAAGCGCAAGCAGGCGATCGGCCTGCTGGAGAAGGAAGGCAAGTTCGAGGCCGTGCTGGAACGGCTCGAGCGCGAGGTGGCCGAGGCGCGCGACGACCTGCAGGACTGGTTCAAGGCCAACGACGTCGGCATCCGCGTCGAGGGCTGGCACCCGCTGCTGCAGAACGGCAAGCCGAGCAAGGCGCTCGGCGCCTGGCGCGAGCCGGAGCTGGCCGAGGCCGACGAGACGCTGGCCGACGAGCATTTCTTCCCGCTCTACCCGCTGGTGCCCGACCCGTCCGCCCCCGGCCACGACGCCGCCGGCCGCACGCTGTACTACGGCGTGGTGCCGACCGCCGCGGTACAGCACGAGATCGACGGCCGCGCCCGCTTCGACGACGTCGCCACCTACGAGCTGCGCTGCTTCGTGCGCCGCCACAAGGCCGGCCTGGGCCGCCACGTCGGCGAGTCGAAGTACTGCTGCTGCGAACGGGTATGGAGCGAGCCGAGCGAGCCCTACCGGCTGGCCGCGCCGTTCGATACGCTGGGCTGCGCCAACCGGCCGGTGACCATCAAGATGCCCGACCTGCGCGAGCTGGCGGCCCAGATCGCGGCGCGGCCGCGCGGCAAGCTGTCGCCGGTCAAGTTCGTCCAGCCGCAGCACCTGTCGCCCAAGGTCGACGGCATGGGCGCCGGCGGCGGCGAGATGGGCGGCAACGCCATCTGCTTCTTCTCGATCCCGCTGATCACCATCATCGCGCTGTTCGTGCTGAACCTGTTCCTGCCGATCGTGGTGCTGATCTTCCAGCTGTGGTTCCTGCTGCTGTTCCGCTTCTGCATCCCGCCGCAGATCAAGTTCGGCGCCGCGCTCGACGCCAAGCTGGCGGTGCAGCCGCCGAGCGTGGATTTCGACGCCGACTTCACGGTGAAGGTCGAGGGCGTGGCGGCCGGCGATTTCGACTTCGACCTCAATGGCCAGACGCTCGACGCGGCGCAGATCAACGCGCGGATCCGCCAGCACCTGGTCAAGCGCATCGCCGAGGACGCCCAGGTCGACGAGGGCAAGGTGAAGCTCGGCGATTTCTCCAACAACGCGCTGGTGCCCTTGAACCAGGGCTTCGACGACGCGCGCAACCAGCCGTCCGATCCGGAGACGCTGCCGACCGGGCTCGACTATGGCGCGACGCTCGAATACGAGGCGCGGCGGGAGCCGGAGTGGGTTGGGGAGAGGGGCAAGGCATGAGTGCGCTCGATACCTTCATGGCCGTGCCCAGCCCCGCCGTCGCCCGAGCAAGACATGCCCGGCACGAGCTTGGGAATGAGGGCAGCGCATCAAACCACGGCCCTCATCCGGCCCTCCGGGCCACCTTCCCCCGCGCGCGGGAGAAGGGAGCGGTAGCGATCGCGGAACGGGCAGCGATCGATGGCTCATCCGCCGCATCTAGCCCCGCTCCCGTGCACGGGAGAGGGGTTGGGGGCGCCCGGCGTAGGGTGAGGGTTGGTGCTACGGAGAGCCCCCGGCATCGGCCACCCCAACCCATCAGCTTCCAAGGCCGGGCAATTAGAACTGCCACCCATGCCGGGAAGAAGAACGCGAAGCCGGAATCGCCAGCGCACCTCGACACCACCGGCGCCCCACCCTTCCCCTTCCCTCCTCCCTCTTCCCCAGAAGGGAGCCCGCCATGAATAGCACCCTCGCCCGCCTCGGCCGCGGCATCGGCCTGCCGCTGCATCCCGACGAGCGCGGCCGGCTGCCGCTGGCCGAAGGCCCCGAAAAAGTCCGCCAGGCCATCTTCACCATCCTCGACACCGAGCCGGGCGAGCGCGTGATGCTGCCGACCTTCGGCTGCGGCCTGCGGCGCTTCCTGATGGCGCCCAACAACGTCGGCACCCGCGCCCGCATCCAGCGCGAGGTCGAGCTGGCCCTGCTGCACTGGGAACCGCGCATCGCCGTGGCCCAGGTCGAGGTGCTCGGCGCCGACGACCCGGCCCTGGTCCTGATCGAGATCCGCTATGCCCACGTCCGCGACGGCCGGCGCGACTCGCTCGTCTATCCCTTCTACCTGGAGTAGCCGGTCATGCCCTTGATCGCACCCATCCTGGACGACCGCAGCTTCGAGCAGCTGCGCACCGAGCTGGTCGGCCGCATCCCGGTGTTCAACCCGGAATGGACCGACTACAACCGCAGCGACCCGGCCATCACCCTGCTCGAGCTGTTCGCCTACCTCGGCGAGGGCCTGCAGTTCCGCTTCAACCAGATTCCCGAAGCGACCCGGCTGGCCTACCTCAAGCTGCTCGACGTGCCGCTCTACCCGGCCCGGCCGGCGCGCGCGCTGCTGCGCTGCGAGACCCGCCACCCCGGCGGCGTGATGCTCTACGCCGGCGACCAGGCGCGCGCCGGCAAGGTCCGCTTCACGCTCGACGGCGAGGCCCAGCTGTGGCCGCTCGACTGCGTGACGGTGGCGCGCAAGCCGACCGCCGCGCCGGCCGAGGCCAGCGAGCCCGAGCTGCACGCCAGCGTGCAGGCCGCCATCGACGCCATCGGCGCCGCCTACCCGGACGCCGGCTCGGCCCGGCCCTACCGCACCGCGCTGCTCGAAAGCGACGGCACGAGTCCCGCGCTCGACTTCAGCGACGCGGTCGACGGCAGCCTGTGGATCGCGGTGCTGAAGGCGCCGGACATCGCGCTGACGCCGGCCGCCGGCCAGCGCATCAAGCTCAACCTCGGCTTTTCGCCGGCCGCCGTCACGCCCACGCTCGACCAGCTGGCGCCCTGCCCCGGCGCCGCGGCCCAGCGCGGCCCGGCGCTGGAATGGCGCGCCACCAGTGCCCAGGTGGTCGACGGCAAGCCGCGCTACCTGCCGCTGCGGGTGGCCGGCGACACCACCGCCGGCTTCGGCGAGGAAGGCGTGGTGCGGCTCGAACTGCCGGCCGAGCTGGCCTCGCTCGGCCTGCCGGCGGCGCCGGACGGGCTCGAAGGCGCCGGCGACTTCCCGCCGCCGCTGGACGACGCGCGCGCCGGGCAGGTCTGGTTCTGGCTGCGCGCCTGGCGCGCCGACCAGAGCCGCATCGGCCCGGTGCGGCTGGTCTGCCTGAACGCCGTCCAGTGCAGCCAGTCGGTGGTGGCGCCGCCCGAGCTGCTCGGCGGCGGCAGCGGCCAGCCGGGCCAGGTGTTCGCGCTGTCGCAGCGGCCGGTACTGCGCGACGCGGCCTGGCCGGTGCAGCTCGAAGTCGAGGAAGGCGGGGTGTGGACGCGCTGGAGCGCGGTCGACGATTTCGACGCCAGCAGCGCGCGCGACCGCCATTTCAGCGTCGACGCCGAGGCCGGCACGGTGCGCTTCGGCCCGCGCTACCCGCAGATCGGAGAGCGGGTGCGGGTGCTGGCCTACCGCTACGGCGGCGGCACGGCCGGCAACCTGCCGGCCGGCGCCATCGCCAAGTTCGGCGACCTGCTGGCGGGCCTTGCGCCGCTGGCGCCGATGAAGCGGCCGGGCGAAGTCGAGGCGCGCTGCGGCAATCCATTGGAGGCCAGCGGCGGCGTCGACGCCGAGAGCATCGAGGCGGCGCTGGCGCGCATTCCGGGCGAGCTGCGCCGGCACGACCGCGCGGTGACGCGCGACGACTTCGCCGAGCTGGCGCTGCAGACGCCGGGCGTCGAACTGGGCCGGGCCGAATGCCTGCCGCTGTTCCATGCGCCCGACCGCGCCTCGCCGCGCGCCGGCACGGTGAGCGTGGTGGTGTGGCCGGCGCGCGATCCGCAACACCCGAACGCGCCGCTGCCGGACGCCTACCAGCTCAAGCGGGTCTGCCAGTGGCTCGATACCCGGCGGCTGGTCACCACCGAGCTGTTCGTGATCCCGCCGACCTACCGCCAGCTGGCGATCTCGCTGTCGATCAAGGTGCGCGACGGCTATGGCCTCGACGCGGTGCGCGACTGGGTGGCGCTGCTGCTGCGCCGCTACCTTGCGCCGCTGCCGCCCTACGGCCCGGACGGCCGCGGCTGGCCGCTGGGCCGGCGGGTGCTGGACCGCGAGCTCGGCGGGGTGGCGATGCAGGTCGAGGGCGTGGAGTACGTCGGCGAGCTGCGGCTGGCCGGGCGGGCCGACGACGGCAGCTGGCAGGAGGCGGCGGCGGTGACGCTGACGGGCTGGGAGGTGCCGGAGGTGGCGGCGATCGCCATCGTCGACGAAGGCTCCACCTTGCCGGCGCCGGGCCAACTGGTGCCGCCGCCGGCGGGCGGGCCGGCGGTACCGGTGCCGGTGTTGCGGGAGGAGTGCTGAGATGGACGGCTCGTATCGGCAAGCCGCGCTCGTCCATCGGCAAGTCGCGTGTGCGGGGAATGACCACGTTCCCGCCCCTTCAAGGGGAGGGTCAGGGTGGGGATGGGGTGACTTCACATTTACTATTGAAGTGCCAATCACTATTGGTGAAAGACAATCAAGCAAGGCTGATTGTTTAGCGGCTATCGCCGCAGATGCCGCGCTGCGCGCAGATTGGAGCGGGGCCCGTCCCGCAGCCGGGTTACTTTCTTTTGCTTCGCCAAAAGAAAATAACCAAAGAAAAGGCGACCCGACAAAGCCGCCCCTGCTGCGCAGGGGTCCCCTGCGCTCCTCGGTCCTCGCGGGCGGCTGCACAACTCGGCCCTACGGGCCTCAAACAGTGCTCGCCGACTCCCCCGCGAGGCCCTGCGGTGCTCGGCGGCTTCGACGGGATTGGAGCTCTCCGTAGCCAATGAAGCGAATGTCCCGATGGCCGCCAGTAAGCCTGGTAGGTCGGACTTCGGTCCGACAGCAGCCTTCATCGGCGGCGCGGTCGGACCGAAGTCCGACCTACGGGCTCACGCCCCAAGCGCGGCGAGGCCGAACCGCGGACGGTGGAATCGTTCCGCCCTTCCCCCTTCCCGCTTCCCCCTTCCCCAGGAAGGAGGCCGCCCATGATCGCCGGCGCCCCCACCTCCGGCCTGGTCGAGATGCGCGGCCGCCCGCACTGGCTGCGCTGCGGCTTCGACGCCACCGCGCTGGCCGACGAGGTCGTCACGCTGGCGCCCGATCCGGCCGGCGACCACACCCTGCCCGAGGCCACGCCGTTCGCCGGCGGTTTCGCCGGCCCGGTGTTCGACCGCCATTGCCGGCTGTTCCACCCGCTGCCCGAGACCGGTGGGCTCGAATTCCTGGCCTGGGGCAAGCGCACCACGCTCGGCGTGGCGGCCGACGCGCCGGCGCCGTACGAGCTCAGCGGCGCCGAGAGCGAGAGCGGCGGCTTCGGCGGCGATGCGCCGCTGCCTTTCCGGCCGGTCGCGCTGGCCTGCGACGAGGCCGACTACCTCTACATCGCCGATCCGGGCGACGGCGGCGAGGCGCTGGCCTCGATCTGGCTGGTCGACACCTGGCAGCACGAGGTCGCCCGCCAGGTCGCCACCAGCGGCAGGCCGCTCGATGTCGCCTATGCCCGCGGCCGCGCCTACGCGCTGCTCGACACGCCGGCCTGGCTGTCGCTGAGCCCCTGCGACCCGCCGCAGCCGCTGCCCTGGCCGGCCGAGGTGCCGGCCGCCGACCGGCTCGACGTCGCCGCCGACGGCCGCGCCTTCGTGCTGCTCGATGCCGGCCAGGCCAGTGCTGAACTGCGCTGCCTGCACGACCACAACATCGTCATCGCCATCCCCTACTGCACCGATTTCCTGATCGGCGAGCACGACCCCGAGCTCGGCTGGCTGCTGGTGTTCGCCCGCCGCCCCGGCGAGGACTTCCTGCGCCGCCGGCTGAACGGCCGCCACGTCGCGCCGCTGGCCGGCCTGGCCGCGCCGGGCTACGACGGCCGCGGCATCGCGCGGGCGCCCGACGGCCGCATCGCCTACTGGACCGCGCGCGGCCTGCGCCATGCCGCGCCGGCACGGCCGAGCTTCCTCGAAGCCGGCACGGTGTTCGGCTTCGCGCTCGACAGCGGGCTCGACCAGGCCCAATGGGGCCGCATCCTGATCGAGGCCTGCATCCCCGACGGCACCCGCCTTACCGTGCGCTGCTACAGCCGCGACGATCTCGACGAGCTGCGCCCGATCGAGCGCAAGGCGCCGGCCGGCGAAGCCCTGCTGCCGCTGGCCGAGGAGACGCGCACGCCGCTGCCGGGCCAAGCCATGCTCGACTACGGCCCGGCCGCCGGCCAGCCGCTCTACCGCGACGATTCGCCGCGACCGCTGGCGCCGCCCGGCCCCGACGGCTTCGCCCGCTACGAGGCGCCGGTGATCGCGCCGCCGGGCCGCTACCTGTGGCTGGTGTTCGAATTCGCCGGCACCCGTTCCAAGACGCCGCGGCTGCGCTCGGTGCAGGCCGAATACCCGGGCCACGGCCTGCTCGGCCAGCTGCCGCGCACGCTGTGGCGCGAGCCGGCCGCGCGCGACTTCCTGCAGCGCTACCTGGCGCCGATCGCCGCCACGCTCGGCGAATGGGGCGCGGTCGGCGACGGCCGCCACCGCCTGCTCGACCCGCGCGTGGCGCCGGCCGAGGCGCTCGACTGGCTGGCCGGCTTCGTCGGCCTGGCGCTCGACCCGGTCTGGCCCGAGGCGGCGCGGCGGCGGCTGATCGCCGAGGCCGCCACGCTGTTCCGCTGCCGCGGCACGCTGCAGAGCCTGCAGAGGATGATCACCCTGCTGACCGGCGCCGAGGCGATCGTGATCGAGACCTTCCGCCTGCGCGGCGGCGGCGTGGCCGGCAACCCCGAGGCCACCGCATCGCGCTCGGTGCTCGGCAGCGGTTTCCGGGTCGGCGGCAGCATCGGCCGCGACGGCGAGACCGCGCTGCCCGAGGCGGCCGAGCAGCCGTTCGAGGGCTTCGCCCACCGCTTCAGCGTCACCGTGCTGGCCGACCTCGACGACGCCCAGCTGCGCGCGGTGCGCAAGCTGATCGAGACCCACAAGCCGGCCCACACGATGTTCGACGTCTGCGGCGCCGCGGTCGGCACCCGGGTCGGCGTCGGCCTGCACGTCGGCCTCGCCTCGATGATCGGCAAGAGCTCGGGCTTCGATCCGCTGGTGCTCGGCGACGCGGTGCTCGGCAAGGGCTACACCCTGGGCCGGCCCGAGCTCGACCGCGCCGGCCGAGAACCGGGGAGCTGGCAATGAACGGCCTGCGCATCGAGCACTGGCACAACCGCTACCGCAGCGCGGCGCCGCTGCCGCCCGAGCGGCTGCGCGGCTGGGACGCAGCGCTGGCCGGGCTCGACCTCGACGCCGGCTTCGGCCTCGGCGCCGACGAGTGGCTGCTGATCCGCACGCTGACGCTGCGGCTGCGCTGGGACGCCGACCGCGGCGACGCCCAGGTGGCGGCCGCCTGGCAAGCCGCGCTGCAGCAGGCGGTGGCGGCTGCGCTCGAACGCGGCGACGACACGGTGGCGGTGCGCTACCGCGACCGCCGCGCCGCGCTGGCCGACCTGGTCTACCAGGCCGCCTGCGGCCGCACCGCGCGGGCCTGGGCCTGGCGCCAGATGGGCTGGCTGGCCGACGACGCCGTCGACGTCCCCACCCTGCGCGAGGCCGCGCTGCGGGCGCTGCAGGCCGATTCCGAGTCGATCTGGCCGGTGCTGACCCGGCTGATCGCCGCCGAGACGGCGACCGGCGCGCTGACCGCCTTGCTGCAGGCGGTGCCGCCGCCGGCCTGGCTGGCGCTGTTCGGCGCCTGTCCGCAGACCGCCGGCTACCTGGCCTGGACCCCGCCGGCGCGCGCCGCGGTGCTGGCCGCGCCGGCCTTGCCCGCCAATCCGCTGGTGATCGCGCTGCGCCGCTGGATCGAGGCCCAGCCCTGGCTGGCGGCGCGCCAGCGCGCGGCGCTGGCGGTGCTGCTGGCCGGCGCCGGCTGGCCCGGCGCGGCGGCCGGCGGCGGCCGGCAGGCCGAGGCCCGCGTCGCCGCCGCCTGGCTCGCCGCCGAGCCGAGCTCGGCCACGGCCTTGCCCTTGCGCACGGTGCGCGGCGACGGCGAACGGCCGGCCGCGGCCGGCGAGCGCGCGGCCGCACCGGCGCAGTCGCCGCACGCAGCACCACCGGCCGACCAGGCCGCGGCCCATGCGCCGCCTGCCGTTCCACCGCGACCCGGCGCGGCGACCGACCTGCCGCAGCCGCATGCTGCCGCCGAAGGCACGGCCGAGCCGGCCGAAGCCGCCGCGGCCGGCGCCGGCGATCTCCCGCTGCCGCCGCTGCCCGAACCGGCCGAATGGCAGGCCAGCGACTGGGGCGGCCTGCTGTTCCTGCTGCACGCGGTGCCGGCGCTCGGCTGGCTCGATGCGGCCGACGACGAGGCCTTGCCGCCGCGACTGTGGCGGCTGGCGACCGAGGCGATCGGCGTGCCGGCCGACGACGTGGCGGTGCGGGCGTTCTGCGGCGGCTGGCAGCCGTCGGCGGCGGAATTGGCGGCTTGGCGCGACGCGCCTCGCGGGTCGGACACCGCAGGAACGGCTTCAGCCTCGAATGGCGACCGCGCCGATGCACCGTCCGAGATAGCCGGCCTGCTCGCGGCCTGGCTCACCCACCGCCTCGGCCCCGGCACCGGCGTGGCCGCCGTCTGCCGCCGCCCCGCCCGCCTGCGCATCGAGCCGGGCTGGATCGAAGTCCACTTCCCGCTCGAGCAGGCCGACGTGCGCCTGCGCCGGGCCGCGCTCGATCTCGATCCGGGCTGGCTGCCCTGGCTCGGCTGCGTCGTGAGGTTCGTCTATGAATGATCGCGCCCTTCCCCTCTTGGCCGCGCCGCCCGAGGTGCGCCGCCATACCCGCCGCGAGGCGGCCGCCGTCGCGCTGCGGCTGGCCCACGGCGTCGCCGTGCGCGAAGGCCTGGCCGCCGCGCTCGACCCGGCCGGGCCGGCGCCGGCCGAAGGCCTGGCCGCCGCGCTGCGCTTCGTCGCGGTGCATGCCGACGGCCTCGGCCTGCGGCTCGGCGCCGACGGCAGCGTGCATGCGCGCGAAGCCGAGCCGGTCGCCGCCGCGCTCCACCCGCTCGACCGGCTGGCCCCGCCCTCGGCCCGCCACGGCCGGCTGGCGGCCGACCTGCTGCTGCTGGCCGTGCTGCCCGAGCTGCACGAGGGCTATGCCGCGCTGCTGCGCCAGCTGCATCCGCACGGCCTGCCCTACCCCACCGTCGCGCTGGCGCTGGCCTGGCAGGAACAGCAGGCCGCGGCCGCGGATGCCATGGCGGCGACCGAGGCGGTGCGCGACGCGATCGAAACGCTGCTGCTCGACTCGCCCAGCGCCCGGCTCGGACTGCTGCGGCTCGACGGCGACGGTCCCTGGCACGGCCGCCTGCTGCGGCCCGGCCCAGGCGTGTGGGAAGCGCTCGACGGCCGACCGCCGCGGCTGGCCGAAGCCGAGCTGCTGCCGGGCTTCCGCCGCGTGCCGGGCCTCGAAGGCTGGCTGGATCAGCCCGACAGCCGCCGCGCCGCCCAGGC